>NZ_JAQEQF010000003.1:0-229 GCF_027698965.1 Clostridium fessum | reverse complement strand
AGACGGGACTCGAACCCGCGGCCTCGACCTTGGCAAGGTCGCGCTCCACCAACTGAGCCACTCGCGCATACTTGTAAGAATCGGGGTGACAGGATTCGAACCTGCGACCTCCTGGTCCCAAACCAGGCGCTCTAGCCAAGCTGAGCCACACCCCGTCATCCACGTTATTACTCTATTTTGATTGAAGATTTATATACCTTCAAAACTGCACACTGAATTTCTTCTACTT
>NZ_JAQEQF010000023.1:299-568 GCF_027698965.1 Clostridium fessum | reverse complement strand
ACTTTGTATCAGATTTTCAATATGCAGTTTTCAAGGTACATTGCGAAAACAAAATGTTTCGAATGCGTTGAAAGCTTGCTTTCATAAGCCTTCGTAATGTTTTGTTTTCATAACGTGCCTGTACGTGAGTGAGGAAACTTTGTTTCCGAACTGCAATGTACAGTCACGAATGGAGATGGAGAGATTCGAACTCTTGACCCCCTGCTTGCAAGGCAGGTGCTCTCCCAACTGAGCTACACCCCCATAATGAATCCGGCATCCACCTGCTT
>NZ_JAQEQF010000023.1:0-289 GCF_027698965.1 Clostridium fessum | reverse complement strand
GAATCCGGCATCCACCTGCTTTCCCATGCCGTCTCCAGCATAGTATCATCGGCCGCTTAGGTCTTAACCATCGTGTTCGGGATGGGAACGGGTGTGTCCCCTAAGCGCATCGACACCGGAAATTTCGTGTTGTAATGAGTAAGTGCAAAAACAAAATCAGAAACTGTGTTGAAAGTTTACTTTCATAAGCAGTTTTTGGTTTTCGGTTTTATAAGCGGCGAACGCCGCGACCGAGCGAACTTGTTCGCGAGGTGCACTTACGGACCTTAAACACTCAACAGTATATAAA
>NZ_JAQEQF010000022.1:0-657 GCF_027698965.1 Clostridium fessum | reverse complement strand
CTGGATATTTTTCGGAAGGCAGTTTCCTATCTGATTCCGGTGTATGCAGAGACCTGGGAAGAACTTTCAGAAATCAAAAATCTACAAAAACGCTTTAATGAGGCGGAACATCTGGTACATGAGACAAAAAAGAATCATGCCAGATTTCCGTTTGACCGTCATTTCCCTAAGATGCCATCTTATCTGAGAAGAGCGGCGATTCAACACGCACTTGGAGCAGTGTCCTCCTATCAATCACGCCTTAGTTTGTGGGAAAAGGGAGAACTGAGGGGGAAACCGAAGCTGGTCTGTGAGAATCATGCGATGCCGGTATTCTATCGGGATGTCATGTATAGGGAAGCAGAACCGGGAGAAGATACGGCTTATTTAAAGCTATTTGATGGGCGTGAGTGGAAGTGGTTTCAGGTGAAATTACTTCATACCGATATGGAATATCTTCGAAAAAAGTGGAGCGGGAAAGAGGCATCTGCCCCAACTTTGGAAAGGAAACATCATAAATATTTCCTTCGGTTTTCATACACAGAGGAAGTAACCTTATCGAAAACAGCTGTAAAAGAGCAGGTGATATGCAGTGTTGATTTGGGAATCAATACGGATGCAGTCTGCAGCATCATGCGGGCAGATGGCACTATCCTGGGACGTAAATTTATAAATTTC
>NZ_JAQEQF010000021.1:0-663 GCF_027698965.1 Clostridium fessum | reverse complement strand
GGATTACCCATAAGTATATTGTAGTAGTGATGAGTTAGGTGCGCCAAATTTTTTATCAAGATACAGAACTAGCGTTTGCCAAGTGTGGGGGCATATGGTATAATATAAACATGGAAAAAGATATATTTACTATTAAGAGAAATACACTTTCATATGGTAGAGGATATGTGTATTCTTTGCAATATCATCTTGTCTGGTGCACGAAATATCGAAAACAGGTCCTGAAAAATGGGATAGACGCAGAATGTAAAAAAATGTTGTATGGGCTTGCGGAGGAATACAAATTTAAGATTCTGGCGATGGAGGTTATGCCAGATCATATTCATTTACTTCTGGATTGCAAACCGCAATTTTTTATATCAGACATGATAAAGATTATGAAAGGGAATCTGGCACGTCAGTTGTTTCTTTCGCATCCGGAATTAAAACAGGAGCTGTGGGGAGGACATTTGTGGAATCCATCGTATTGTGCAGTCACCGTAAGTGACCGAAGCAGGGATCAGGTAGTGGCATACATTGAGGGACAAAAAGAGAAGGAAAAAAGAAAGTAGGAAATTTTATGCAGATTGTATCCAGCTATGGAGTAGAAATTAAAAAAAAGAATATACCGCTCCGCTCTACGCTGGATATTTTTCGGAAGGCAGTTTCCTATCTGATTCCGGT
>NZ_JAQEQF010000020.1:0-775 GCF_027698965.1 Clostridium fessum | reverse complement strand
TGAAAGATAGAAGTAGAAGAAATTCAGTGTGCAGTTTTGAAAGTATATAAAGAAGACCGTTGTACAAAAATGTATGGCGGTTTTTTTGTGTAATAGGGAATTCCAATTTGACAGATATTCCTTAAGTTTTTCATAATGGCGCTGCCGGACTGACTTTCGCTGTCCTTTACCGGCGACAAACGTTGTTTCATCCAACTGCCAGATTTCTGCGTATTTCGATGCGGCTTCCTTTAAGTATTCTGGCGAGTATTCTGTATTAATACTGAACTTTATCCCCGTGTATTGAAGCTCAAGATTAATTTCCTGAAACAGGGAAGTGAGTTTCTCAAACAGGCGGTATCTGGATTTTTTAGTCGCTTTCTTCCATACCCATTATTAAAATTATATATTATGTACAGTTTTGAAAAATGGCACACCGAAATCTCGTTACTGTAGTGTTTGGAAAGAGAAGAGAGCAAATAAATCAGCGGCATTTCCGCAAGAAGGATCAAAATAAGCTGGTGGGAATGCTACTGATTTTTTAATTTAGTATGTGTGAAATAAATAGAAATGACAAAATATTCTAAAAAATCACAATAAAATAAAAAGAATAACAAATATAGAAAAATTGTTGACAATCCTTGGAAACTCTGGTATCATAACATACGTCCTTGAGACAAGGGCAAATCAATCGAGGAAATAAGAGCGGAAACGCAAACGGATTTCTAAGAAAGATTAAAAATAAAATAAAAAATTTGTTGACAAAGTCAATTGCTTATGATAATATAAATAAGCT
>NZ_JAQEQF010000002.1:0-430205 GCF_027698965.1 Clostridium fessum | reverse complement strand
AAAAGGAGTGGAGGAACAGGTACTTGCTATGGAGCGTTTACGAAGAAACAGTATGAATCATCAAAAGTAAATGTCTATAAGTCTAAATTTGATGAACTAATAGAGTATAGGAAACCTTTTATTGATGTTCTTATGTCAGAATATCGTATGTCACTGGATGACATTAAAACAGAATTACAGAATGTGAAAGAAAAGAATATTCCAACTAAAGAGGTATGCAATAGGATAAGAGAGATTATTATGAGTGGACATTATTTTATTGAGTAGTGGAAGAAGTGAGCTTACGCAATAATGATTTGTTCCACTTCGTTACACAAATCATGAGCATGAGTAAGAGTTTTGAGTTGACTTTTAGGAGAATGTATATAAGAGGAGGATAAGATTATGTCCTTAAAACAAGAATGTATTGACATGATAAATTTGATTGTAAGATCATCATATAATGAAGATGATAATTATTATGAACTGGGAACTAATGTCACAAGAAAAATATGTCAAAAGACAGGAGAAGATATTATTTACACGTGCTGTCATGGGTGTGAGTGTTATGACGAGAATTGTCAGCATCAGATTAATATAAATGTAGGTGTTTCGTTTTGGGATGGTGGAGATTGTGAATGCAATTATGTATTTGAAAATAGTCCGGTAAAATATAAAGGGATTCAATATATAAAAGATCGAAAACAGCTTATGGATGAAATGTTCAAACTGAAAAATGAACTGGAAGAACATAAAAATTTAATGGCGGATTTTGGAGAACGTTATAAAGAATACTTAGAATACGCAAAACAATTTGCAGAAGAAGTAAAGAAGAAATATGTTTTTTTTAAAATGGTTCAAACAGACATTCTTCCAATGGTTTTTCATATAGATTATGCTTCATATGATAAGAATGATCCAGATTATAATATGACTGGAAATGTTCGTACTATGAAAAATCAAAATGTTATAAATGTATTTTGCTGTATGAGAGATAAAGAAAGCACCAGACGTACAATTCGACATGAGGTGTTACATTATATGCTTTATATTGCAGGATTGAAACATGACGATGATAGTGCAATATTCCATTATTTATGTAAAGAGTATGATGCTAATGCATACAAGAAAATGAGCGATGAAGAACAGGCATTATACAATCAGTTTGCTAATTCTATGGGACTGATGAAAAAAGTAAATGAGATAACAAAAGTAATAGATGAAACAGATTTAAACAATAATTTTTTTGTAGTAATGCTTTTAGCAATCGGAGCTAATAAAAAGTGGAATCTATATGAGAAACTATATAAAGAAGCGTGTGAGACTGGGGAGCATTTATTGAAAAAATTTAATCAAAAAGAGATTGCTGGTTAGTTATAAAAAAGTGCTCTATACAGTGGGTTAAAATCACTCTCACAAGAAAATAAGCCTTTGTAAAAATCATCATGAGCAATTTATCCTATAAATCGTTTTGAACGGTTTATGATGATTCAGATGTGCTTTTTGTCCACGGATATACTATCTCAATAACGAAATGTAAGGTCGGATTTTCCGACATTAGAACATACCCTACCAAGTCTGAAAGGAGAGGATTAATATTAAAATTAATTACACAGAAGAACTAAAACCAATTTATATATCAGCTATTGAAGCGAGTCAGTTATATATGTACACTTTGATGAAAGAACTGGGTACTAACTGGGTACCGAAAATCGAGTATGCAGTCCGGGCAAAGAAGAAAGATGAAGAAGCCGGGAAAGATAAAAAAATCGAGGAAGGTAAGGAAAATAAGGAAGTCGGAGAAGATAAGAAAGACGAAGAAAAAGAAAAGTGGTATAAATTCGAAAAAGTAACACAGCGCCGGGCGGTAATCAATGATAGTCTGTTTCTTAGATTCATGAAGAAGAGGATCACCAGAACCAAGTTCGACAATTGTCATGACTTTATCGTGCTAAAGTTTAATTACAATGTGAAGTATAGAGTTGGGAAGGATGAACAATCAGAGACTAAGACAGCAAATGAATTACGTGCGTTATTTTATAAGAAAGGGTTCGAATTTTCTTATGATAAGACCAATAAAGCCGGAGAAGTAGTTGATAGTACCACCGTCAGATATAAGATGCTCATGCGTTCTCCGGGAAAAGCAAAGAACGGAGAGTGTATTTTCATTAGAGATAGCTTGTATGATACAGCAATAAAGTATCTGACGATGGGACTGTTTGGCGAAATGCAGAAGAAAGCATTGAAGAATCCCAATGCAGTATTTAACATTGTGGGACTGTCAGCATACCAGACCTTAACAACAGCTACAGCATATGGATATATTCAGATTCCGCTTGATAATATACTCATTCTGAAAGATATAGAAGTAGAGTCCGAGCCGATGGCAGCAGCCATTGTCAGTGCTACGGAGAAACCACCAGAGAAGAAAGACAATAAGGAAACAGGAGAACAGGGACAGGAGGAGAAGAAAGAAGAACCGAAGAAATACATTTGTTCGGTAGAGCATACAAAAGCTAGAATCAAAAATGTTCTGTGGGATGGCATGGGATTGATTGATGATGCAGAGTTTCCGGTCGGTATGGATGGATTCATTTACTGTCGGTCGCATTTCTTCAAGTCCTGCTTATTCAGAGGTCAGTTGCAGAGGTTCTTTAAAGATTACTGCAAGGAGCATGGACTTGATTACAGTACATATGCTGTAAAGGATATGTTTGGTAATGAACGGCGGCTGTGTGATGTTAAAGTGATTGTCACGGATAAATCGCTCAAATGGTTGAAGTTTATTGATTTGATGGGTGGAACAAAAGAAAAGGCATATAAGAAGTATGCTAAGATCATGAAAGACAATGATTATTATTTCTCCATCGTTAAGACAGCACATCATAGCAGATGGGGAGATATGCAGTTGACAACTTATCAGATGAATAATTCCCTACCATGTACAGATACAGAGGTGTTGGAGCGGATTGTGCAACCGTCTGTTGATTTTTATTATTCGCTGAAGAATGATAAAAAGTATCTGGAATATCTGAAAGCAAAAAGTTCCAACTTCAATATCAATGAACTTCTGATTGAACTTGTCAAAAGGGATTATCGGTTCGTATATAGTAATCTGTATAAGAAAAAGAAAGACAGGGATTGTACAGATTTGAAGTCAGAACTCCGACAGGGGAGATTATATCAATCGGGAGATAATCTGACGATTATGGACAATCCGGTTGCTTTATTGAGATATGCGGTTGGTGATCCAGAACCATTGAAAGAGGGATGCTTCAGCATTGTAGAAGATGGCGTACAGTGTTACACAACCAGATTCAAGGATGGAGCAAGTCTGGCGGCGTTTCGTAGTCCTCATAATGCACCAAATAACATTATTCATCTGTGGAACACATATTCTAAACCATTGCAGAAGTATTTTCCTAACATCGGAGATAACGTGATTGTGTTTAATGCCATTGGAACTGATACACAACCAAGACTGTCTGGACACGATGTAGATTCTGACTTTGTTCTGGTTACGGATCAGCCGGATATAGCGGCGTTATCAGCAAAGGCGTATAAGGAATATCCAACTATCATCAATACGGTTGAAGAGGTAACAGAGACAGGAGACGGAAAGACAGCATATCATTTGAAGATGGAAGATTATGCCAGAATGGACAATAAGATTTCAGCGGCACAGGCTTCTATTGGAATCTCAACTGATATTGCACAGTTGGCGTTGAGTTATTATTTTGAGAATGGAACGAAGGATGAAAATAAGTCCAAGGAACTAAAAGATAACATCATCATTTTGTCAGTGTTGGGTCAGATTAGTATCGATCTGGCGAAGAAGGAGTTCATTATCAATGTGAAGAATGAAATTCAGCGTATCAAATGGTTGGACTGTATGAGACGTGATAAGGATAAAACGGATAATAAGAACACCAATAATAGCATTGAAAAGAATAATGAAGGGAATAATGCTAAGAAAAATAATGCTGATGAGAACAAGCCAGACGAGAATAAACCCGATAAAGAAAAAGTAATAAAGTACCCGATATTCTATGCTGAAACCAAGAAAGAACGGAATAATAAAAAGTTCAAGCTAGAAGAAGTTGGATTTATAAATTGTCCTATGGATATTATGGCAAAACTCATTGATGAGAAAACAAAGTCATATAAGCCTAGAACCAATGTTATTCCTATTTATCGTTTAACAACAAATGAGGTTAAAAATGCTACTCCAAAGAATCGGTATAGAGCGGATAAATTTGTTGAGTGTGCTAAACAATACAAAGAAGATATAACAAATCTAAATAATAATATAGAAGATAAGGATAGCAAAAATTATTCCCGTCAGAGACAATATCTTGAAGATAAGTTTATGAATGATGCCACAAAGGGATTGGATCAAGAGCAAATTTATTATCTGGTAAAATTATCTTTGGGTAGAGAGTATTCAGCTATTAGAAATATAATGCTGTTATTCCTTTATCGGAGATATAAAGATGAGTTGTTAAATTGCTTTATAAAAAAATAGACAAAAATAACATAAAAATTTTATTTTATATATAAATTTTTATAGAGGAATATAGTTAAATGAAAAATCCCTTATGAAGAAGATTGAAGTATATCTGAACAGAACGTAAGCTAAGTAGGATATACTTTTTATCATATTCCGCCGTGGGTAGTGCTTCAAACACGCTATCTACGGTGTACATCGAGCTTAATATGCTTTTCCCATGATAAATCGTGATCTGGTATAGCCATGCTGTTACACCTCATTATATAACGTTGCAAATCCAAAACCATAACAGCAGAAATATACTTTTTTATATAAAAATTTATATAGAATATTTTTTAACAAGATAATAAATAAAATAAATTTAGGGAGAGATATTTATGACACAGGAAGAATTAAGAGAATTATATAAAGAGCGTTTACAGCGCGAAAAGCAAGGTTGGATTGCTAAGCAAACCAATATCAACCAAAATATTTTATCACAGTTTAAGAATGCTAGAATGAACTTATACCCACATCTATTTGAAAGACTGGAAGCATATCTTATTCAGAATCAGTAATTCCGGCGTATCGCCATTAAATCCATAGAAAAGCATTGGGAATATTGAGAAATTTGAGAGTATAGGATAATAACCTATTTATCGAGTGGGTTATCGGGCGGATCATTAGAGAAATTCAAGAAAAAGCATTGAGAATAAAGGATATCTGGCTAGTTCTTGAATTTCTTTTGTTCAAAAATGAATTAGTTTATATAAAAAATGAACAAAAGAAAAATCCTTGTATTATATGGAGATTTGAAGGGTTTCGTGAATCTGATGGATATTGACAAGAATTTAACAGAATTATGAAAACCACTGATAGGAAAATACTAATGATTTCAAGGGGAATTTACTGGTTTTGTTTGAAAGCCGGTATATTTTTTTAACCTTAAAATCCTTTGTCGGGACAAGGATAAATGATGCTTTAGCTAGCTAAAGTATTATCGAAATAGGTGGATGGTTACACTGTATACATAGTTATACACATAATAATTCTACCATACACACGCCACTCAATACAAGATGGTAACACTGTAACCAAACGATAACACGGTAACATATTGTAACACTGTAACCATATAACTGCATATCACACATAATACGATATAACATCACACATCATCTATCCAACAAATTATATGAATTACACTTATAACACGTGACATATATATAACTAATAATTATAAATGTGCGACAAAGCAATTATTTCCTAGAATATCCGGTATATACCTTTCTATACACCATTTATATATCCTGTATACGTTCGGTATATCTTATTTATATTTCCGGCATACACCCACAATATCTCCCATGTACAATAATCTTTAAAATCAATAATCTTCTTTTCCTTCCCACACACTTTACATACCCTAGTCTTAATTTCCCTATAAGCAGTACCTACAGGAACTTCGCCAGTATTAACCTTTTGCTTGAGTTCTTCATTATCTGTTTTCATGATGGCTTGATACCTGGCTACTGTACCAGTACCGACACCAGACATTTTTGCTAACTGTTCACGGGTATTGGTCGATCGATTACGCTCTGAATTTCCAATTGCGTCCACGTGGACGCATATGGGATTAGCGCGATTTTTATTTGATTCTGATACAGCTTTTGAGACTTTCTGTTTATTTTCTAGCTCAATCTCTTCCATAATCATCTGATTAGCATGAAGTGATTCACCTGCTGTCAGATTACGTCTCGCTTTCTGATGAGAGAGCATCCACTGCATGATATCAGCTCTAGTGCAGTCCTCGTGACCGCTTGTGGGTACGATGATTTTCTTTACCTATCCCGTCGATTTGACGGGGCAGAGTTATAAAAGTTTGCAAAGATAAACTTAAAATATTTATTTGCTAGATATAGATTTTTGATAAATATTGTGTTATACTGCCCGTATTAAATTCAAATGAGGGGGAGAGTAGTATGGCAGAGAAAAATGGTTTTGAAGTGTTATGCGATAATTTGGAGAATGATCCGAATAAACCATATGGAAATAAAGTGGAATATATTAAAAATAAATTGAGAAGAAAAACATTAAATGAGCTTATTGAAATAAAAGCAGAAGCAATAGAAGATGATGTTTGGGCGTTTTCTTCAAATGAAATCGCATTAAGCTCTTTTTTTATGTCAGGAATAACATTGGCAGTAACTTTATTAATACGCTTATCCGATGAAGAGTTAGGATGGGCAGGTTTGCTTTTAGTTGCATTGTGGATTGGATTTTTAGTGTATATAGGTGTAAATGCTAAAAAACGAGGTTGTAAAAATAGAAAATTTGACCCTGTAAAAATTTGGCGTAAATATATTCTTGAAATTATAGATGATATAATTCAAGAAAAGAAAAATATGACACTATCAAATGAAACAGGAGATCAAAATATATACATAGTAAAAGTTGAAAAAATAGAATTATAATTTTTGCTAATCAGCTATCAAATAACGGTAGTTGATTTTTTAATACCCAAAAACAAGGAATAACAGGAACGAAAGGAATTAAATAGAATCAAATGGAGTTAAATCGAGGAAATATAATTAAATACAATAACACTTTATATACAGTTGTAGCAGTAGTATTCAAAACTGCATATCTTCAAAAATCAAATTCTACCAAGGAACAATACGACTATACATTAGAAGAAATAAAAGAGTTCTATCATGTGGAATTTTTCAAGGAAAATAAAAATGTCAAATCTAAAAGTACAATTAAAAAATCTGAACATATCTAAGTTAAAAACTTCCAATGGAATCACGGTTAAATCAGAATTACAGAAACACGCCCGTATTTTATCAGATTGTATCATGCGTCAATTAGATGCTGTCTATGATTCATACAATCCGAAAATATACCAGCGTACCTATGAACTGTACAATTCTATATACATTGATGATCGATTATTTGTTAAGGTATCATCCACAGGAGCATCGTTATCAATCCGTGTTGGTTTTGATGATGGGGCATGGCATACGGGACTGGATGGAAAAGATGTAAATACCGCTGTTCTTTTAAATGAGGGATGGCAAACTTCCGGCAAATTTAAAGATGTTCCATATTTCGGGTACAGGAAAGCAACCCATTTCATAGAAAAAGCGGTGGAAGAGTATAGGAGAAGTGTTCAGAATCCATTTAACGTAAAAATAAATAAAGAATACTGATACAGTAGAAAGGATGGTAAAAATGAGTAATGTTGATATTGAATTATCGACTGGTTTGAATATCGATCAATCAGTCCAGCAGATTAAAACAGATATAGCATCTATTCAGAAACGGTTAGATTCAGCCGGAATAAAAATATCTTTAAAAGCAGAAATCTTCGATGAGGAATTAAAGAAAAGTCTTAACAAGATTGGAAATACGAACGAAACGGCGGTCATTGGTAAGAAGATGGGCGATAACCTTGCTACGAACCTTATCAATGCGTATAATATCAAATCCAAGGAAGCACAGAGACAGATTAAAGCAACTATGAGTCAGTTGTATGATATGACGCTGGGAGAGGTTAAATCTGGTTCAGAAAATCCACAGTTTATTTCTACTCTTGATAAATTGGGGAACGTCATTATAAATAATGCAAATATCATGCAGTCCAGAATGGGAATTTATGATGAGTTTTACAAGTATTTTAAGGGTATCAGTAAAATCAAGATTCCAGATATTGTGCGACAGGATTTAGGAAAAGATTGGAACTCTATGAGAATGGTATCTGCTAAAACATTTACCACCAAGAGCGGTACGGAATTAGACAGTATCTATCAAGAGTTATCCGATAAATTTAAGGAACATTTTTCTGGTACGGCAGACCCGACAGAGCAGTTCCGGGAGATTGTGAATGCAGTTAAAGCATACCGGGCAGATATCGATCGTTTAGAACCTGTAGATTTATCTAAAATGACGAAAATAGAGCCATCCAATATGACGGAATTTGAGGGCGGTGTGTGGGATACATTGATTTCTGATTTAGGAACACTGCGTTCACAAATCAAAGCACAGCTACCACAGATTGAAGCGGAAGTAGCACAGTCAGCACAGAATATCAAGAAATCACTTCTGAATATTGGTGTTTCTTTTGATAATGGGAACATAGAAGATCTCACAAAAGATGTGACAACATATTTCAAGTCCATTGCCGGAATTGAAGATAAGGACATTGATTTAAAGTTTTTCAAGAATGCCGATGAGGAAGTAACCAGATTCACAGCTACCCTCAATAAAGGACAGGGAGAGATTGAAAAATATAACTTTTCCCTAAATTCGATGGGACAGTATGCGTATTCCGGCGGTTCTCTGATTGATAAATCGGGGAAAGAATTTTCGGATGTGGCATTAAAAGCCGCCGAGTTCCAGACCAAATTAGAATCTCTGAAGCGTACATATCAAAGTTTTCTGACGGGCGATTCTGCCAGCAATCCATTCAAAGCATTAGTCGATGGTATTGACTTTACAAATATCACGGATAGAAGTTCTCTGGATGAGATGATTGCTAAGTTCCAGCAAGCTACAGAACAGGCGAAACAATTTAATTCTTCCTTATCTAATACAGGAGCGGCAAAGAAGCTGGATCAATATTTAAAAGAACTTCCGGCGGATCTTGACTATCTGGAATCTAAATTCCAAGGTGCTAAATTCAAAATGCCGGAAGAAACAGTACAATCCTTTGCTTCTATGCGTTCTCTGCTATCTCAAATCAACCAGACAGATGATCCGACACAGAAGATTGCCCTGTACAATCAGTTGTCAGAACAGCTCAATAAGACAACACAACAGTACAAACAGCTTACACAGGAGCAGAAAAACTCTGCATCTGCATCGAAATTACAGGACAGCAAGAATCTGTTTGGAACCAAAGTTAATACTTGGATGAACCAGAACACGGCTGCTGCCAAAGCGTTCTCTGATAGGCTTTCAGACCTTAAATCTAAGCTATCCAGCGCCGATTCTACAGAGTTTACCCATTTAAAGGCAGAATTTCAGTCTATTCAAGCAGAAGCAAAGCAAATGGGTCTTACAGGCTCTAAAGCGGCACAACAAATGAAATCGGAATTTCAAAGCGCGGTAACGAGTGTTATATCACTGACTGCGGCGTTCCAGACATTCAAACAAATGGTTGGTACTGCAAGAAATATTGACGATGCTCTGTTTAATTTGCAGGTTGCGACAGGTCAGACCAGAGAAGAGACAAAAGGACTGATTGATACATACAATCAGATGGCGAAAGAATTAGGTTCTACCACAACACAGATTGCTGAAGGTGCGGATGCTTGGTTAAGACAGGGTAAAAGTATTGAAGAAGCAAATATTCTTATCAAAGATTCTATGATTCTCTCTAAAATCGGTATGATTGACGCGTCCGATGCTACGGAAGATTTGACCGCTGTTCTGAATGGTTATAAAATGTCTGCTGAATCTGCATTAGCGGTTGTTTCAAAGCTAAGTGCAGTAGACCTCGAATCAGCTTCCGATGCAGGAGGACTGGCAGAATCAATGAGTAGAACTGCTACGTCTGCGAGTCTGGTTGGAATATCACTGGATCAGCTGATCGGTATCATTGCAACACTGAAGGACGTTACACAATCAGGGGATGAAGAAATCGGTAATGCGGTTAAATCCATTGTTGCAAGGTATTCCCAAATCAAAGCAAATAAATTTGTGGACTATGAGACAGGAGAGGATCTGTCAAATGTAGAATCTGTCCTTGGGAAAATCGGTGTGAAGATTCGTGATAACCTCACTGATTATCGTGATCTTGGGGATGTACTACAGGATGTGGCAGAAAAATATTCTTCATTGAATGACGTGGAGAGAAACGCTGTCAATACAGCAATGTTCGGTACATATCAGCAAAATAAAGGTGCAGTCCTTCTTTCTAACTGGGACAAGGTGCAGAAACTTACACAGGTATCGGCAAATTCCAGTGATGAAGCATTGGAGAAGTTCTCTGCATATACCGATACCGTTCAAGCGCATATCAATTCTCTGACAGCATCCTATGAACATCTGGCATCTGTGATTGCCAATAGTGAGTTCCTTAAAGGTGCGGCAGATGCGGCATCTGGATTCTTGGATGTGATTTCTACTCTGATTGATAAACTGGGTCTGCTATCCGTTGCCACAGGCGCAATTACAGGCGGTGCGGCATTAAAAGGTATCAATCTGGGAGCATTTGATAACAATGGTTCTGAAATTACATTCCTTGGTAAGACAATGGAAGAAATGCAACAGGCATCAGCGGCAGGAGAGAAATTTGGTGGTATTTTCACATCCAAAGTGAAAGAGCCAATCGCTAATGCTCAATCTGTTATTTCCAATTATAATATGCTTGTTCAGAAACAGTGCGTCAGTCAAGAAGCGATCAATAAGTTGACGGATGATATGGACATGAAGAAATATCTTTCCAGTTTGAAAGGTACAGAAGCCGGTATGGAAGGATATACCAATGCACTGAATATGACAGCGGCGGCAAGTCTTAAACTAAAATTACAGACAGTAGCTTTAAATATGGCTCTAAATATGGGACTGACAGCGGCTATTTCTGCGGCAATCTGGGCGATAGGTACTGCGTATGATGCAGTTGCCAATAGAACCGAAAATCTGAAGAATGCGGCAGAAGAAGCATCCGATGAATATGAGGATCTGAAATCAGATGTAGAGTCTATCAATGATGAGCTGAAAACAACAGGTTCGCGGATCGATGAATTAAATAGTAAGGATCATCTGTCTTTTACAGAACAGGAAGAACTAGATCGTCTAAAAGAAACCAATGAGGAATTGGAACGGGAACTTCGGAATAAGAGAGCATTATTAAACATCGCAGAAGATGATGCACATGATAAAGCAGTCGATTATTTCAACTCCAAACCAAAAGGAATGACCCGTTATACAGGATGGGATGAATCACAGGTTGAAGCTGGAAATGAGAGATATGGAACAGCAAAAGAGGATGTTTATTCTGGTTCACAATTAGACGTTGCGAAACAACAGCTTGAAGATTATAAATCCTTATTGAAAGAACAAAAGCAGGTAGAACAGGAGATTCTTGATTTCCAGACAGAGCATCCGAAAGATTATATGAATATGGATGCCTATACCGATTTGGAGATGCATTCCAAGTATGTGAAAGACCAGCTTTCTACTCTTAAATCTACCCTAAGTGATACCATGACTGATTTTCAGAAGTTTGATGGTAGCCTGGATGTAGAAAAAGATAAGGAATTACTGGGTATTCTGAAAGAAATATCCACACTATTTCAGCAGTTATTTGGTGGGGCATCGCCAGAAGAAGGGTTCAAATCTGTATGGGATAGTGATGGATTCCGAACTCAAAAAGAAGAATTGGAAAAGATGGCGAGTGCTGGCACACTGGATGAATCTACCTTATCTAATAACGAACGCTATCGTCAGTTATTGGATGCCACGGGTAAGACAGCCAAAGAAACGTGCGACCATATCTATTCATTGGTTCAAGCGGAAAAAGAACAGGGCAATGTAAGCGCACCATTTACTAAGTCAGAAATGATTTCTCAAATCAATAGTCTGTCAGAGGGATTCGAAGAGCTTGATAAGGTTATGACTTCTATCAAGAAGAAAGATGATGTATTTGATTATTCTATTCTTGATAATAAGAATTTCAAAGAAAATTTTTCTGGTTTCACAACAGAGTATAATGATTTTGTCAATACGGTTTCTGAAAATCCTAAAAATATTCAAGCCTGTCAGGAGGCATTTGATAATCTTGCTACTGCTTTTCTTTATAATTCTGAT
Source organism: Clostridium fessum (assembly GCF_027698965.1). NCBI lineage: Bacteria > Bacillati > Bacillota > Clostridia > Eubacteriales > Clostridiaceae > Clostridium > Clostridium fessum. Next base: position 417,922 of record NZ_JAQEQF010000002.1, on the reverse strand, counting down.
GTATTAGATGGATTAAGTGATGATACGGCTAATGTAACAACTAAGTATCTGGAACTTATGGGGGTTCAAAACTCCGAGGAGATCGTATCTGCAAATTTGGCAGCTACTCATGCCGAAGCTGCTTGGAATGCACAAGATTTAACTAATGCTACAGCGGAAGAAATTCAACAATTAGCTGCTGAATCAGAACAGACGGAGGTAGGAAGACAAGCTTTTGCTGCTTATATTGCTCAAAAATTAATTAATAGTGTAATTGACACCTCTGGAGATATTTCAGCTTTAGCCGCAGAAGTTTCTCAATTAGGAATTAGCATAAATGCATGGAGACAATATTACGCTGCGAAAAAAGATATGGCTGCATTAGCTGGCGCAACACAGCAAACGGATGCATCTGGTTATAAAAGCAAATCTGTAATGGTTGATAGAGCTACTGGTAATGCATTAACTTTAAAAGACGGAAAATATTATAATGCCGATGGAACATTACATAAAGGTGCAAAATATAGTCGTGTTATATCCAGTTTAGCAGAAAAGCAAATCCAAAAAACTGCGACCAGTTTTGAAAAAAATTTACTAGCTGATATTGCTCCTGTAAAAGGATATACTGGACCAAAATCTACCAATCCAAGTGTAAGTAAAGGTTCTGGTGGTGGAGGTAACAAAGGAAAATCAGATCCAAAAGAAAATTCTACAATCGACTGGATTTCCAGAAGTGCAGAACTACTAGAACGTAAGAGCGAAGAATTGAAAACTGCCATTTCCGATACATGGACTGCATATACAGGACTATCAGAAGAAGATATCAAACGTGTACAGGAGTTGTTCTCTCTTCCATTTGATCCTAACTCAAATGAAGCGCAGGAACTTTTAGATTATGCAAATAGACTAGGTATCAGTCTGGAAGAACTAAAAAATCTTTCTGAAAACAATGGACTGGAAAGCAGACAGAGCCTTTATCAACAGTTGATGGTAGTGGATCAATCCCGTTTAGACCAAGCAAATCAATCACTTGACTATTATAAGCAGTCTTATGAAGAGCTGGTTTCTAAAGTACCAGAATACAGAGATAAGATTGAGAATGGTGGTATTGATATTGAATCCATGACAGGGGATCAGAAAACAAATGTCGAAAATGCCATGAAAGCATATGACAGTTATCTTGATTCTCAAAAGAATGCCAAGGAGATTCAGAAACAACTTCGTGAAGATAAGAGCAGTTATTATGAACAAATCATTGAACAGGCTACCAAAGAGAATGAACGCCTAAGTAGCAACAATGATTTAATTCAGAAGCAGATTGATTTACTGAAAGCACGTGGAAATATTGTCGATGCGTCTACCTATGAGACGATGATCGGCAATACCAGAACACAGATCGGCAATACCAAATCTGTTATCAAATCCCGTAAGAAAAAGCTAAGTGCGGCTATGGATGAAGGTCTGGAAGTCGGGGATGAAGAATGGTATGAACTGACAAAGAGTATTTCTGATGCAGAAGGAGAGCTTCTTGATCTGGAAGAACAACAGGCAGAATACAATAAAGAATTAAAAGAAATGCCTATTACAAATATGACAACCATCATTAATATGTATAAGGATATTTCTACTGCTATTCAGAACTGGGGTGCTGAATTAGAAGCATCTGGTACTGCTCTGACCGCAGATTATTACCAAGAACTTATCAAGAATGGTTCTACCATCATCAGTGAGTACAAAGAACAGGCTGGAATTATCAAAGATGTTATGGATACTTACGATGTTGGTTCTGATAACTGGAACGAGTTATACAGTCAGCTTCAGAACGTCAATGGCGAAATGTCCAGTATGATTCAAAATCTGAAAAAATGGAATGAAGAATTACTCCAACTCCCATTAACTAAGATTAGCAATTATTCTTCTGATTTGAATACAGTCAAGGATGCTCTATCTTCTTTACAGGATGATTATTCGACTGTCATTAGTGCTGTTACAGGTGCGATTGATGATGAGACGAAAGCTATCCAAGATCAGCAGAAAGAGTTTCAGAAGAACATCGAGAAACAGAAAGATGCTATTCAGGATAAGATTGATTTATTAGATAAGCAGAATACAAAACTACAGCTTCAAAATCAACTAGAACAAAGTGCTATGGATTTGGAGCAGGCTTTACACCAGAAAACGCAAAAAATTATCCGCAATGGCGAAATCGAGTACACCACTGACGCTGATAAGATTCGTGATGCACAGAAAGCATATCAAGACGCACAGTTCTCTAAAACCAAGAATGATCTCCAAGAACAGTTGGATGCGCTAAACAACCAGTTAGATGATTACAATGATAAGGTTGACGAACAGATCGAAGCCTTAGACAAAATCAAAGATAAGTGGTCTGAGATTGCCGAGAACGTAACCAAGGCTCAGAATGCTACTCTTGCTACTGATTATCTTGGTTCTGGATGGAAAGATAAGGTTCTATCTGGTAATGATAATGATATTTATACTGTGTTTAAGAATCGGTATGAACAGAATGCTTCTCAGCTCAAAGCATATGAGGATCAGATTCAGTCTACAGAAAGAATCTATAATCTTCTGAATAGTTACATCGAAGCATATAAGGCTGGTACTATTACAGCGAATGAAGCACAGGCACAGATTGGAGAACTTTTAAATCAGCTTAATAAGGGTCTAATTTCTGCTGATGCTAATCTTATGAATGTCCTTCAATATAGCAAAGATGTAACAGGTGCTTCTGGTTCTAGTGCGGAACAAGTGCTTGCTGGTATCAAAGACGATTTGAAAACATCTGGAGATAATCTCATTACTTCTTTAAAACAGTACGAAGAAAATTCTAAATTAATTGGAGAACAGACTACCAGTTGGCAACAACTTACAAAAGATGTATCTGAGATGTTGAGCGTTCTAAAAGATGTCAAGAAAGCACTAAAAGAGTCTGAACGTGATGATGACGAGGACGATGAAGATGACGATTCTAGTTCTAAGAAGAAACATTCTAGCAAATCTGATGGACCCGGAAAGAGCGCATGGTCTAATAAAGATGAGAACAATGGACCCGGTGCAGAAATCAATCGTAAGAAAGCTGGTATCGCTCATAGTGGTTTGGAAGCTGGTGTAGTTGGACAAAACAATGAGGACAGTGAAGAGGCTTGGATGAAGTCGATGGGATTAAAAGAACTTGATCCTAAAGAGTATCCATATATTCTTAAAGCTGGCGAACAGGTTATCAATGAAGAACAGCGTCATAGACTGATTTCAAATGTGGATAAAGGATATGGACAAGCCTACACAGATGGATTGAAGAAGGGCATAGAAGCTATGTCCAAGAGCGGTACACAGGTCAATAATACGTCCTACACTGTGAATGCACCGATTGATAAAATTGTACTTCAAAATGTACAAGATCCAGATGGATTCGCAAAAGCATTATATGAAAATCTTGGTCTTACAATGGCACAGCAACGATCAAAGTTTAAATTTTAGTTGATTGGTGGTGGGGATTCCTGCCACCTTATTTATATAGGAGGAAAAAATCATGGGTAAAATTGAAATGATTCCATGTATGGAATATACAGAAAATAATATGACAGAGCGTTTCTGCAAGGGTGATATTGTCTATTGCGGAACAGAGGATAGGGAATGTCTTGGAACAATCATTGAGATAGGGTTAATACCAGAAGAAGAGGACGGCGAGAAAGTAATCATGATTGTGATTGACACTTCTTCTGACAAGTGGAGTAGATCATATGAGTATGTCAAACCAGAGGACATTGTGTTCATGAGAAGAGTGACACTGGATGAAGAACAGGAGCAAGAAGAAAAAGTAGAAAAAAGCCATGCTCACTGATTGAGTCTATGAGAGAGGCTTATGGCAAAGATGAAAATTATCGGAACAGGTTCATGGATGGTGTGTTAGGTATAAGAAAATAGTAATTGTAACAGGGCAGAAGTGGAGAAATGCTTCTGTCCTTTTATAATAGGTAGAAACGCCTTTTTTTGACAGTATAATGATGTACAGGAGATTTTATCTTGTAGAAAAACGAAAGTCTGTGCTATAATCAAACGGAAGTTCGTTCCAAAAATCATGATAGGAAAATCAGTGACAAATCAGTGACACTTCAGTGACAAATCAGTGACACTTCAGTGACATTTTAATACTAAAACAGATAGGATTAAGTGGTATTAGATAAGAAAGATCTCAAGAATGACGAGCTGAAAATGATTACAGGATGTGCGCTTAGATGAAAAGAAAACGTTGAAAAGCCTTTATTTACAAGCTTTTATTGTTTAAAAAAACAAAAAACGCCAATGACTCATCTCTGAATCACTGACGCCTTTAGAAGCAGGGGAAGAGGGATTCGAACCCCCATTAACGGTTTTGGAGACCGTTGCTCTGCCATTGAACTATTCCCCTTCGCTGCTGACTCAGTTATGATATCATAGCCATAACGAAAAGTCAACAATTTTTTTATAATTTTTCATTTTTTTTGATTTAATATATTTTTTTCCATTTATTAAGTATCATTCATCATTTTATATGGAAACTAGAGATCAGGATAATTTGGTAAAAGAGAATTTGTGTGCTCATGCTGGGTGGAAAATCACAATGAATATTTAGTTCAACTGCCCAAAAACAATCCGCTAAACCATTTGATGTATATAAATAATGACAATATATCATGAAATGAATACGACGATAGTTCTAGACGTCGGAATATTTTACCAAGAAACACTCTGCTTTTTTGGTAAAAATCATGTATTAAAAATATGCGGTATAAAAGAAATCAAATTGACATTCGACAAAAATCATGCTATAAACACTGAATAAATCTTTATGGTTTTAAATGTGCCTAAAAAACGGAGGGAAAAATTCTGTTGGTACATTCAGGAAAAAGGAGTTGTTTATTATGAAACAGAGAAAAATTATGCTGAAAACGATAGAAGATGCAAAGAAATTTGTCAATGCTTCTATGAAATGCGATTTTGATATTGATGTTTTTTATAACCGTGTTGTCATTGACGCCAAGTCGATTCTGGGAGTTATGAGTTTGGATCTGACACAGATTCTGACCGTTGAGTACACGGGCGAGGATGCAGAGTATGAGGCGTTCCTTGACACGATGGAAGCGGACAATGTGACAGCGGCATAAAAGGGCTGGAAGGCTGGTTCAAGTGGAACATAGATATCATAGATATTTTGGAAGGATATGTATGGCTCGAATCGGCATGATGAAAGAAAAGTTGATAGTACGAAAATAAAGAAAGACTGCGGGTGCCGGAGAGAAGATGGTGTCTGCAGTCTTTTTGATAGACATATATATGTACTCTCGGAGTCTTTCTGCACGTGCTTTTGTGGCTGATTTTCCGCCAGCCGCACCCGAATTTCATCAACGTACGCACCGCGTACGCCTCAGAAATTTGGGCACAACTGACAAAAAATCATTTCACAAAATCAAGCACAGAAAGATTCCGAGAGTACATGTACGGGGAAGGGAGGAACCACACATGGAGCTGACCGGCAGGCAGATACGGATCTCCGTCCGCAATCTGGTTGAGTTCGTTCTGCGTTCGGGGGATATTGATAACCGGCGCACGGCGGGTGCACAGAAAGAGGCGATGTTAGCTGGAGGACGGATGCACCGGAAGATACAGCGGCGGATGGGATCAGGGTATCAGGCGGAGGTGTCGCTGCGCCATTCGGTGGAGGAGGACGGATTCCAGATCGTGGTCGAGGGGCGTGCGGATGGAATCATCCGGGATGGAAAAGATGTCACGATCGATGAGATCAAGTGTGTTTACCAGGATGTAAACTGTCTGGAAGAAGCGGTTGGCGTGCATATGGCGCAGGCGCGCTGTTATGGCTATATCTATGGATTACAGGAAGCGCTGGACGAAGTGACACTGCAGCTCACCTACTGTAATCTGGAGACGGAGGAGATCCGCCGCTTTCAGGAGATCCAGACGATGAACGAACTTTCTGAATGGTTTGCTGGTCTGATCCATGAATATGTCAAATGGGCGCGTTACCTCTATCACAACGGGCTGCGACGTGATGAATCAATCAAAGCGCTCGAATTTCCCTATCCGTACCGGGCGGGACAGCGGGAGCTGGCGGTGGCGGTTTACCGGACGCTGGAGCGCGGGCGCAGGCTGTTTGTCCAGGCCCCGACCGGGATTGGAAAGACACTTTCGACGGTATTTCCGGCGCTTAAAGCGATCGGGGAAGGGCATGGGCAGAAACTCTTTTACCTGACGGCGAAGACGATCACGCGGACGGTGGCGGAAGAGGCGCTGGCGATTTTGCGGGAACGCGGGCTGTATTTTCGTTCGGTCACGATCACGGCAAAGGAAAAGTTGTGTATTTTGGAAAAACCGGTGTGTAATCCGGAAATGTGCCCGCGTGCGAAAGGGCATTTTGACCGTGTCAACGATGCGGTGTATGAAATTTTGCATCAGGAATTTGGAATCACGCGTTCGGTAATTTTAGAGTATGCGGAAAAATTTCAGGTCTGCCCGTTTGAGTTCTGCCTTGATATTTCTTCGTTTGTGGATGGGATCATCTGCGATTATAATTATGTCTTTGACCCGGATGTGCGCTTGAAGCGTTATTTTGCGGATGGGGCGGAGGGAGACTATTTCTTCCTGATGGATGAAGCTCACAATCTGGTATCGCGCGCGCGGGAAATGTACAGTGCTTCTATTATAAAGGAAGAAGTGCTTTTGACGAAAAAGGTACTGGGACATCGTGCGCCGGCGCTGGGGCGGCAGCTTACAAGGTTAAATAAGGCGCTTCTGGAGATGAAGCGGGAGTGCGGCGGCTACCAGCTGCTCAAGGATGCCGGACATCTGGTTTCAGTGTTAAACGGTGTTTTTGGGGAAATGGAAAAGTATCTGGAAAAGCCGGGCGGGGAAGATGGACGGGACACGATTCTGGATTTTTATTTTTCGGTGCGCCATTTTTTAAATATGTATGAGCGGGTCGATGAGCATTACCGGATTTACACGGAACTTCTGCCATCCGGCGAATTTGTCATCCGGCTTTATTGTGTCAATCCGATTGAAAATCTGGCACAGTGCCTGTCGCAGGGAAAGGCGGCGGTTTTTTTCTCGGCAACACTTCTGCCGCTCCGGTATTACCGGATGCTTCTGTCAGATCAGGAGGAGGACTATACAGTCTACGTGCCGTCCCCGTTTCCACAGGAGCAGCGTCTTCTGCTGGCGGCGACGGATGTGACGAGCCGCTATACGCGGCGCAATGAGCTGGAATACCGGCGGGTGCTGCGGTACATCCAGACGATGGCAAGTGTGAAAAAGGGCAATTATATTGTGTTTTTTCCATCGTATCAGTATATGAACCGGGTGCGTGAGGTGTGTGAAGGGGAATATGCGTATCAGAAGGTTGAATTGGATGATAATGAAAAAATGAAAAATCATTCCGGGGAAAACGGAAAAAGTATGGAAATCCTGGTCCAGGATTCTCACATGACCGAGGAAGAACGGGAAGCATTTTTACAGAAATTTTCTCCCGAACGAACAGCTGAACGTGATACTTCCCTGGTGGCGTTCTGTGTGATGGGCGGTCTGTTTTCGGAGGGAATCGATTTGACGGGCGACCGCCTGATCGGAGTGATCGTGGTAGGAACCGGGCTTCCGATGGTATGCACGGAGCAGAAGATTTTGCAGGGATATTTTGAAGAAGCGGGAAAAGACGGATTTGCATATGCCTACCAGTATCCGGGCATGAATAAGGTACTCCAGGCGGCAGGGCGGGTCATCCGGACCGCATCCGATCAGGGTGTCATCCTTTTACTGGATGACCGGTTCTGGCATCGGGAGTACCGGGAATTATTTCCAAGGGAATGGAGCGATGTCAAACGGGTCAGTCTTTCGTCTCTGGAGCAGGAGCTTCAGGCGTTTTGGAGCCGTTTTCCAGAAGTTCAATAAATTCACGCGATGCCTGCGAGATCGGCATTGTTTCATTGTGGACGACGACGAGCTGGCGCGGCGGCAGGGTTTCGGTCAGGGTCAGGGCATAAAGTTCTTTTTCGCCAGCCGGGAGACAGAAATCCGGGACAAATGCGATGCCGAGACCGATGCGCGCCAGATCGATGAGCAGATCGTTGCTGCTTAATTCAATCTCCGGTACGAGGTCGAGCTGGTGCTTCTGGAACATGTTGTGCAGAAATTCGCTGGTGGTACTCTTGCGATCCAGCATGAGGATCGGGAGCGCCTGCAGCTCGTGCAGTGTAACCGGGCGGTCTTTCATCGGGAAATAGGTTTCATTAGCGACGAATATATCGTTGAATTCGCGCAGCACATGGATATTCTGCGTTCCACCGAGCCCGGAGTTTGGATAATTCGTCAGGATAAAATCAACCTGTCCGTTGTCCAGAAGCCGTGCACATTCGATGGAGGTACGGTTGGTAACTTTGATGTGGATATTCGGGTAGCGCTTGTGAAATTCGCTTAAAAATGGCACCAGATAATAGCGGCAGATCGTGTCGCTTGCGCCGATGCGGAGCTGACCGCCGTTTAAGCTGTTAGAGTCGAGCAGCTGGTTTTCGCCCTGACGGATCAGGTTCATCGCCGGTTCCACGTGCTTGAGCAGGATCTCGCCTTCCGGGGTAAGCTGTACTTTTTTTGTGCTGCGGATGAAAAGAGTCTGGTTCAATTTCTTCTCCAGTACCTTGATCGACTGGCTGACCGCCGACTGGGAGATGAAAAGCTGCTTGGATGCCTCGGAGAAGCTTAACGTCGAGGCTACGTGGTAAAATACTTTATATAATTCATAGTTGATATCCATTTATTAGTCCTCCTTATAGAACTGTATTCAGTGTAACATGATTGGAGGGCGGAGTCAATAATGATTGTATCTGTGTCTTGTTTGTGATAAAATGACGGAATCATCTTAGAAGTATGTATTTTTTAGGAGGGAATACCACATGGAATCTAATACATTTTATGATATTTACTTAGAGGAACTGAAAAATCTCCCGCAGGGCACGCCGGAGGAGGAAACGGCGCTTCTGAAAAAACTGACGGAGGGGGACAAGACAGCGGTTTCCCGTCTGACGGAGTTAAAACTGACGAAGGCGGTTCAGATCGCGGAGGAGTATCACGATCGGGGACTTCCGGCGGGCGATCTGGTGCAGGAGGCAAATATGGCACTGTTCCTGTTTGCAGGCGAGTATGAGGGAGGCGATTTTGACGCACAGATGGAGAAACGGGTGCGCGCGGCGATCGAGGATGCGCTGCAGATTCAGAACCGCGAGACGAAGATTGAGGAGGAGATGGCGGCGCGCGTTAATGTCCTCAAGGATATTTCTGCGAGCATGGCGCGGGAGCTGGGACGCGAGGCGACCCTTGCGGAATTGGCAGAGCGCATGAAGATGAGCGAGGATGAGATCCGTGACATCATGAAGCTGACGATGGATGCGATGAAGGTCAGCGGTCAGGCGGCAGAGATGGCTCAGAAAGAGATAGATGAACAGGAGTAATAGAAAATGCTGTTTTATTTGGTGCGCCACGGTCAGACTGACTGGAACCGGGCGGGAAAGATACAGGGAACGACGGATATTCCGCTGAATGAGACAGGACGGCAGCAGGCGGAGCAGCTAGCCGCTGTTCTAAAAGAGAGGAGTGGCTATCCGGCGGGAACGCGGATCGATGCGGTTTATACCAGCCCGCTTGCGCGGGCATTCCAGACGGCGGAGATCCTGGCAAAGGAAGGAAAATTACCGCTCCGCCGCCTGACGGGGCTGCGGGAGCGCGATTTTGGATGCTGGGAAGGCAAAAGCTGGCAGCAGGTGGAAGCAGAGTACCCGGACGAATTTCATCTGTGGAGGGAACAGCCGATGGTCGGCATCCCGTCCGGCGGAGAATCAAGAAAATCTTGCGAGGCGCGGAGTGAACGGGCGATCCGACAGATTTTGGAGGAGACAGCCGGGGATGCGGTGATCGTGGCGCACGGTGGGATCCTCGTCTTTTTGATGAATTATCTGCTCCGTTTCCATCGGGAGCCGCAGGAGATCATTGTGGCGAATGCCAGTCTGTCGGTTGTTTCGTATGACCGTTCGACGGGGATGGGAAAGCTGCTTGCACTGAATGAGACAGGGACGTTGGAACAGAAAAAATCGTTTTAAAGAATGATTTCAAAATGAAAAAGCAGGAATGAAATAAGGCAAGAGATACAATAAGAGTTACTGTTCACGGGTAGGCACTTTTGGAACCGAAAGTGCCGTAAGAAAACGTGGTGGTAGCAGGAATTTGCCGTATTTAAATGCGAAGCCACGGCAAATTCCGTTACTGGGCACGTATGCGTGAACAGTAACCAATAAGATGTGTTAATAAAAAATATTAAATATATTAATTTTACTAATCTATAAAAATTGTGTATGATAAAGGCAGATGCTAGAAGAAGGCATTTGCCTTTTATGCTAAAAAATGAATGTATTTTACAGAACATGAAACATTAAAATACGAAAAAACAGGAGGAAAACATGAGCGTAAGACGTATTTTCGTTGAGAAAAAACCGGAATTTGCCGTACTGGCTCACGATCTGAAAGAGGAGATCGCAAGCTATCTGGGGATCGACACGATCACCGATGTCCGCGTACTGATCCGCTATGATATTGAGGATGTATCGGAGGATGCATATCAGAAAGCGCTGATTACTATCTTCTCTGAGCCGCCGGTTGATTTTGTCTATGAGGAGGCATTCCCGTCCAAGGAAGGCGATACGATCTTTTCCGTTGAGTTCCTGCCGGGACAGTTCGATCAGAGAGCCGATTCCGCAGAACAGTGTGTGAAACTTCTGAATGAAGAGGAAAATCCGGTGATCCGTTCCGCGACAACTTATGTTATTTCCGGAACACTGACCGCGGAGCAGATCGAGGGCATCAAGTCCCTGTGCATTAACCCGGTGGATTCCCGTGAGAATAACAACGCAAAGCCGGAAACGCTGGTAACGGTATTTGAGCAGCCGGAGGATGTCAAGATTTTCGATGGTTTCTGCGGTTATGGCGAGGCAGAGTTAAAAGAACTCTACGATTCCCTGAACCTTGCGATGACGTTCAAGGATTTCGAGCATATCCACAACTACTTTAAGAACGAAGAGAAGAGAGATCCGTCTGTGACCGAGATCCGCGTGCTGGATACATATTGGTCCGATCACTGCCGTCATACGACCTTCCAGACTGAGTTAAAGGACGTTACCTTTACAAAGGGCGATTACAATGAGCCGATGGAAGCTTCCTACAAACAGTATCTGGCAGATCGCGAGGTTCTCTACAAAGATCGCGATGACAAGTTTGTCTGCCTGATGGATCTGGCTGTTCTCGCTATGAAGAAGCTTCGCCGTGAGGGCAAGCTGGAGGATCTGGAGGAGTCTGAGGAGATTAATGCGTGCAGTATCGTAGTTCCGGTTACCATCGACGGCAAGGAAGAAGAGTGGCTGGTAAACTTTAAGAATGAGACCCACAACCATCCGACCGAGATTGAGCCGTTTGGCGGCGCTGCCACCTGCTTAGGCGGTGCTATCCGTGACCCGCTTTCCGGACGTACCTATGTATATCAGGCTATGCGTGTGACCGGTGCGGCTGATCCGACCCGTCCGATGTCGGAGACACTGCACGGCAAACTTCCGCAGAAGCGCATCGTAAAGGATGCAGCACATGGCTACAGCTCCTACGGTAACCAGATCGGTCTTGCTACCGGCTATGTAAAAGAGATTTATCATCCAAATTATGTGGCAAAACGTATGGAGATCGGTGCTGTTATGGCAGCAGCTCCGCGCAAAAATGTCATCCGTGAGACTTCCGATCCGGGCGATGTAATCATCCTGATGGGTGGACGTACCGGCCGTGATGGTATCGGCGGCGCAACCGGTTCTTCCAAGGTACATACCGAGGAGTCCATCGAGGTCTGCGGCGCAGAGGTTCAGAAGGGCAATGCACCGACCGAGCGTAAATTACAGAGACTGTTCCGCCGCCCAGAGGTCAGCCGTCTGATCAAGAAGTGTAACGACTTTGGCGCCGGCGGCGTGTCGGTAGCGATCGGTGAGTTAGCTGACGGACTTCAGATTGACCTTGACAAGGTTCCGAAGAAATATGCAGGTCTGGACGGAACGGAGATTGCGATTTCCGAGTCACAGGAGCGTATGGCTCTGGTGGTAGACCCGAAAGATGTTGATAAGATGCTTGCTTATGCAGCAGAAGAGAACCTGGAGGCAGTTCCGGTTGCCGTTGTTACTGAGTCCCCGCGCCTGGTTCTGAACTGGAGAGGCAAGACGATCGTAGATTTAAGCCGTGCATTCCTGGATACCAACGGTGCTCATCAGGAGACAACCGTTACCGTTGAGGTTCCGACCAGGGAAGGCAATGTATTTGATAAACAGGAAGTAAAGGATGTCAAAGAAAAATGGCTGTCCATGCTTTCTTCCTTAAATGTATGCTCCCAGAAGGGTCTGGTTGAGATGTTCGACAGCACCGTGGGCGCAAGCAGTGTATTCCTGCCATACGGCGGTGTCCACCAGATGACCGAGACACAGGCGATGGTGGCAAAACTGCCGATGAGCAAGGGCAAATGCGATACCGTTACCATGATGAGCTACGGCTATGATCCGTACCTGTCCAGCTGGAGCCCGTACCACGGCGCTACTTACGCAGTGCTGGATTCTGTTGCTAAGATCGTGGCAAACGGCGGTGATTTCCACAAGATCCGCTTTACCTTCCAGGAGTACTTCAAACGTATGACGGAAGATCCGAAGAGATGGGGCACACCGTTCTCCGCTCTGCTCGGTGCTTACAGTGCGCAGCTCGGATTTGGACTTCCGTCCATCGGCGGCAAGGACAGTATGTCCGGCAGCTTCTATGATGAAGAGCACGGCGAAATCGACGTACCGCCGACACTGGTTTCCTTTGCAGTTGATATTTCCGATACCAAACACGTGGTATCTCCGGAATTTAAGAAAGCGGGCAGCAAGATTGTTCTCTTTACCATCGAGAAAGATGCACATGACCTGCCGGTTTACAGCCAGATCATGGATGGTTACGAGAAAATCTACCGCGATATGGAGGCTGGAAAGATTATTTCCGCATATGCGGTTGAGGGTGCCGGTGTGGCAGAGGCTGTCAGCAAGATGGCATTTGGTAACCGCCTGGGCGTAAAGATTGAGCACAATGTAGATCCGAGAGACTTCTTCGCCGCTGGCTGGGGCAATATCGTCTGCGAGGTTCCGGACGGCAAGGTAGGCGAGCTGTCCATCCCGTACACCGTGATCGGTGAGGTAACCGACAAGGGAGCCTTCGAGTATGGCAGTACCGTGATCTCCATGGAAGAGGCTCTGAAATCATGGACCGGAACCCTGGAGAAAGTGTTCCCGACCGCTTCCGGCGCACCGATGAAGGCAGCAGAAGAGACACTTTACAATACCGATAAGGTATATGTATGCAAACATAAAGTGGCAAAACCAACCGTATTTATTCCGGCAATGCCGGGTACCAACTGCGAGCTGGACAGCGCGAAAGCGTTTGAGGCAGCCGGAGCGGAGACGATTGTGCGTGTATTCCGCAACCAGAATGCATCCGATATCCGTTCTTCCATCGAGCAGTACAAAGAGGATATCAAGAAATCCCAGATCATTATGTTCCCGGGTGGATTCTCCGCAGGTGATGAGCCGGATGGTTCGGCTAAATTCTTCGCTACGGTATTCCGCAACGAGGCGATGATGGAGGAGATCGACAAACTGCTTCATGACCGGGATGGCCTGGTACTGGGTATCTGCAATGGCTTCCAGACATTAATCAAACTGGGACTTTTAACCGGAGGCAAGATTGAGCCTCAGAAAGCAGATTCCCCGACTCTGACAACCAACAACATTGGACGCCACATTTCCCGCATGGCATACTTAAAGGTTGTATCTAATCTGTCCCCGTGGCTCAGAAAAGCAGAGCTGGGAGGCGTATACTGCAACCCGATGTCCCATGGTGAAGGACGTTTCGTAGCCAACGAGGAGTGGCTTGCAAAACTTCGCGCAAATGGTCAGATCGCGATCCAGTACAGCGATCCGAACGGAAACTTATCCGTCAGCGAGGAGTGGAACCCGAACGGTTCCTACCAGTGCATCGAGGGTATCACAAGCCCGGATGGACGTATTCTTGGTAAGATGGGTCACAACGAGCGCTGCTGGAGCGATACAGGCATGAATATCTATGGAAATCAGGATATGCAGCTGTTTGCTTCAGGTGTGGAGTATTTCAAATAAAATGAACACCTGCTTTTAAGTAAGGTAGAAATAGACCGGACCGCAGAAATCTGCCCCGGTCTATTTTTTGTGTGATAGAAAATTCCTTGGAATTCCCCATCACACAAAAAGGTACATTCTTTTTTATGTCACAGGAAATATCAATTATGATATAAATTCTACCATTGACGAAAATGTCAGAAAACCTTAAACAAAAAGTTATTCTCAGGTAATAAAAGTGTGCTATCCTGTCAATAACAGAAAGCAGACATCTACTTCAAAAAAACAAGGGGAAAATTTTGAAAATACCGACAGTTTATTTTGACGCAGGCGGATATGTTTGTTATAATGGAAACAAGATTTTGTACGCGAGAGTACATTAAAAAAGGAGGATGGGATATGAGACATAACCTGAAGGCAGCGGCGGTTTCCGTTCTTGCTATCATGGCGGCGCTGGCGATGAGTATTCCGGCATACGCGGCTGACAAAAAGATCTCGGAAGTTAAGTTCCGTGTCAATGCGAAACCGGAAGCGGGCGACAGCATCGGGGATCCGGATGTACAAGTTACGAAGGGTAATGTTGAGATTACCGAGCAGGAGTTTGACAATGACGACAGCGAGTGGGAGAGAGGTGATAAGCCGGTCATCTACCTGACGATCGAGGCAAAGGACGGTTATCAGTTATCCGGCACAAAGCTTTCTGCAACCAAGTCGGCTTACAAAGTTACGAAGCGATCTGGCGATAAGAGCGAGTGGAAAGTTAAGATTACGATGTCAGCTGTTGACGGCGATTTGGATACGGTCGAAGATCTTAGCTGGAGCAATCGTACCGCAACCTGGGACAGCGTATCGTATGCAAGCAAGTATGAAGTTAAACTGTACCGCAACAGTTCTACCGTAACGACTGTTACAACTACAGGCACAAGCTACAATTTCTACCCATACATGACGAAAACCGGCGATTATACCTTTAAGGTGCGCGCGGTTGACGGAAGCGATAAGGGTGAGTGGAGTGACGAGTCCGATGAATATTATATGAATTCTTCAGATGTGTATACAGGTACACCTCCGACCGATAATTCTTCTGGTGGTTCCACTCCGGCAAATGCGAATGGTCAGTGGGTAAACAGCATTTACGGCTGGTCTTACTACATCAATGGTGTACCGGTTAAGAACAACTGGGTATATGTTGATAATGAGTGGTATCATCTGAATGCAAACGGATTCATGGATACAGACTGGATCTATACTGATAATAACTGGTTCTATTTAAACCCGGTATCCGATGGTACGAGAGGCAAGATGCTGACCGGCTGGCAGCAGATTGGACCGTACAAGTATTATCTGAATCCGGTATCCGACGGCACTCGCGGTGCAAGAAAGACAGGCTATCAGTTCATCGATGGCGCATGGTATCTGTTTGACCTGAATAGCGGAGCACTCTGGACTAACATGGTAGCTCCGAACGGTATGATAGCGGATGCAAATGGTGTTCTTCACTAAGGAGGTATCTGGCTGCAGATCCAACTCCCACTGAGACAAATTTGCTATTAATTACCACCTGAAGAGGTGGGAGTCTTCTCGACTGAGATAAAAATCAGACAGCGGCAGACAGCGGACGAGCGAAAGCAAGTGGCTGATGCCGCTGCCTTTTTGCTTTACGAGGAAGGGTTGTGCCATTTTTTGTTTTTCTTGCACAGCAGGGGAGAAAAAGGATATAATAGAGAATCATATTGAGAAGCCGGAGAATTGATGAGGCGGGAATAAGAAACAGAGAGGAGAACCGATAAATTACGATGAAACCAACCGTATTATTGTATAATTTTACTGATTCCAAAAGAAAAATGAAGGTGCAGCAGGCGCTTATGCCACTGGGATTCCGTTTAAGGGCAGTGAAAAAGGAGGAGTACGGGCTGCCGGTGGGCGTGCTGGCTGGCGTGAAAGGACTGGATGAGGATGTCCTCAAGGAAGCCAGACAGGCAATAGAGACCGGGGAGGAAACGCAAAAAGAAGGGACCGCTCATAAACAGGCGGACGGGAGGCTGCAGCGAGAAGTGCCGGAGAATGATTCTTCCAGGAAAATAGATTTCTCGGATGAGATGGCGATCATGGCAGGCTTTTCTTCCACCCAGATCGATGCATTTATCTATGCACTTCGAAAAAAGGGAGTCGGACGGATCGATTATAAAGCAGTCCTGACACCGTATAATATGAAGTGGGATTCGGTACAATTATATGAAGAGATCAAAAAAGAGCATGAGATGATGACGGGGAAAGGTAAAGACGAAGCATTGTGATGCCATGGGATTGGTGAAAGGTCATTTTACTGCTTGATGTGGAGGTGGAAAGATGCTGGAAAAAGTTGATTTGAATAAATCAGTGGATAAGGAAAACTACAAGAAGCTTCGGGAAGAGATGGATGTGAAGCTGGGAGAATTGCAGCGCGCCTGTAAGGAGGAAAAGATCCCGGTTGTCATCGTATTTGACGGATTCGGGGCAGGCGGTAAGGGAACGCAGATCAACCGCCTGATCCAGCCGCTGGATCCGCGCGGCTTTGATGTTTATGCGAGCCGGGAGACGGGGGAGGAGGAACGGATGCGTCCATTTCTCTGGCGGTATTGGACGAAGACACCGGAAGATGGACGTATGATGATCTTTGACAAGAGTTGGTACGATAAGGTTACCGTTGACCGGTTTGACAAAGAGACGAAGCGGCAGGAGCTAAACGGGGCGTTCCGGGATATCCTTTCATTTGAAAAGCAGCTGGCAGATTCCGGCATGATTCTGATCAAATTGTTTCTGTATATTTCCAGGGACGAGCAGAAAAAGCGCTTTAAACGGCTGGAAGAAAGCAAAGAGACTGCGTGGCGTGTGACGGAGGCGGACTGGAAGCGCAACAAGGATTACGATACATTTCTGGAGATGAATGAGGAAATGCTGCAGCGGACGGATACCGGGTACGCGCCGTGGACGATCGTGGAAGCGACTGATAAAAATTATGCGGCAGTCAAGATTTTATCCACCGTCACAGACCGGCTGGAGTATGAGCTGAACCGCCGCCGAATGGAACGCGAGGAAGGGGCGGTGCATCCGCCGGTCAAACTTCCAGATGAGCGGTTTAAAAATGGCGTGCTTTCCGGCGTGGATCTGACGAAAACGCTGACACGCGAGGAATATAAGGAACGTCTGGATAAGCTGCAGAAAAAGCTGGAGGTGCTGCACGGCGAGCTGTACCGGCTGCGGATTCCGGTGGTGATCGGCTTTGAAGGCTGGGATGCGGCGGGAAAAGGCGGTGCGATCCGGCGCCTGACAAGCCACCTGGATCCACGCGGCTACAAGGTCAATCCGACGGCGGCACCGAATGATGTGGAGAAGGTACACCATTATCTGTGGCGTTTCTGGCGGGAGATGCCGAAAGCGGGGCATATTGCGATCTTCGACCGCACCTGGTACGGGCGCGTGATGGTGGAGCGGATCGAGGGCTTCTGCAGTGAGGCGGACTGGAAACGGGCATATCAGGAAATCAACGAGATGGAAGAGCACATGGCGAATTTTGGCGCGGTGATCGTGAAATTCTGGATTCATATTGATAAAGATGAGCAGGAACGCCGCTTTAAGGAGCGCATGGAGGCTCCGGCAAAACAGTGGAAGATCACGGACGAAGACTGGCGCAACCGTGAAAAATGGGACGCATACGAGCAGGCAGTCAATGAGATGCTGGTGCGGACTTCTACTACCTATGCCCCGTGGACGATCATAGAAGGAAATTCCAAATATTTCGCGCGCGTCAAGGTGCTGGAAACGGTTGTGGAGGCGATGGAGGAGAAGATCCGTGAGGTAAAAAAGCTGCGTAAGTGATAGAAAGAAGCGGACGGCCGATTTGGTAATCATGTGTGGAAATATGAAGAAGCGCGGTTGCAATTCTTCGTAAGATACAGTAAAATCAATATTTAAAGAAAAAGACGGCAATTTTGAAAAACACAAACATTTGTGTAACTTTGCGTTAAGTGTAGCGATAGAAAGGAAGCGGACAAAATGGAGCAGACAGCAAAAGAGCGCACACTAGCATTTATGGCAGAGCATGCGGGGGATCCAACCCCGATGGAATTATTTCATATGCACGTAAAACACGTGGGAATCAATACAAAATCGGAAGACGAGGCCTGGGAGGTTGCTGAGACACTGGCGCGCCTGATGGGGCTGATGCCGCGCGAGACGGAGAAAGCTGTGTTCAGCGGTGACCTGACGGAAAATATGAAGGTGGAGAGCCACGGAACCTACGGCCATATTGGCTTTGGCGTAAATGATTGCGAGGCGGCGATCCGATACTTTGTGAACCGCGGTATGACGCTTCGGGAAGAGACGAAGCGCTTTGATGAGCAGGGGCGCTGTATTTTCGCCTATTTTAAAGAAGAAGTCGGCGGATTTGCGATCCACCTGGTACAGGATTGATAGCATCAGGCGATATAAAAACGAAAAGGATAGCAATATGAAAAAAATAATCGTGATCGGCGGCGGGGCAGCCGGCATGGCGGCTGCGATTGCGGCGGCGGAAAATGGCTGCGCGGCAACGATCTATGAAAAGAATGAGAAACTGGGAAAAAAGATCTATATCACGGGAAAAGGGCGCTGCAATGTGACGAATGACTGTGATATGGAAGGCCTGTTTGACAGTGTTGTGACAAACAGCCGCTTTTTATACAGTGCATTTTACGGTTTTAGTAACCAGGATATGAAGAATTTTCTGGAGGCGAACGGCTGTCATGTTAAGGTGGAGCGCGGCAACCGTGTCTTTCCGGTGTCTGACCGGGCATCGGATGTGACATCGGCGTTTGCAAGACGGCTGCGGGAACTGCGCGTGAAAGTAGAATTGAATCAGGGAGTCCGGGAACTGTGGCTGGAGGATGGTGTATTAAAAGGTGTGATTCTGGCGCAGGGCGGTAATGAGCGTGGGAAAAAGGACTCCTACATAGCTGCGGATGCAGTGATCGTGGCGACGGGCGGTTTGTCCTACCCGACGACCGGCTCAACCGGCGATGGTTACCGGTTTGCGGAGGCAGCAGGGCACAAGGTGACGGAACTTTCGCCGGCGCTTGTTCCGTTTGAGACGAAGGAAGATGTGAAGGAGCTGCAGGGACTCTCCCTGCGGAACGTGGAAGCTGCTGTTTTAAATGGAAAGAAAGAGGTTTACCGTGAATTTGGTGAGATGCTGTTTACCCATTACGGCGTTTCGGGTCCGGTACTCTTGAGTGCCAGCAGTTATGCGGCGAAAAAACTGAAAAAGGGTCCGCTGACTCTGATGATCGATCTGAAACCGGCGCTTTCCATGGAACAGCTCGATGCGCGGATTCTGCGCGATTTTGAGACGGAGAAGAATAAACAGTTTAAAAATGCGCTGAACCATCTGTACCCATCAAAACTGATACCGGTCATAATTCGCCGCAGCGGCATTGAGCCGGACAAGCAGGTCAACGCCGTGACGAAGGAAGAGCGGAGACGGCTGGCGGAGGTGACAAAGCATTTTACACTGACGCTGACCGGGCTGCGAGGTTTCAATGAGGCGATCATTACCCAGGGCGGTGTGACGGTAAAAGAAGTGAATCCATCCACGATGGAGTCGAAGAAGCTTCCAGGGCTTTATTTTGCAGGGGAAGTGCTGGATCTCGATGCAGTCACCGGCGGCTACAACTTACAAATTGCGTGGTCGACCGGCATGCTGGCGGGACGGAGCGCAGCGGAAAATCATGAATTATAACGATATGAAAAAGGGGAAACGAAATGCCGATTAATATAGCGATTGATGGACCAGCCGGGGCTGGAAAGAGCACAGTGGCAAAGAAGCTGGCGGAAGATTATGGATATATTTATGTTGATACGGGGGCGATGTACCGGGCGATGGCATTGTATTTTCTGCGCCAGGGCATCGACAGCCATGATGAGGCGGCGATCGGACGCGCCTGTGAGACGGTTTCCATTTCACTGGAATATGAAAATGGGATCCAGCAGGTTTATTTAAATGGGGAGAATGTCAGCCGCGAGCTTCGGACGGAGGCGGTTGGAAATATGGCTTCGAATACCTCTGTCTATGCGCCGGTCCGCAAAAAACTGGTGGAGCTGCAGCGTGAATTAGCCGGACGCCGGGATGTCGTGATGGATGGCCGGGATATCGGAACGGCGGTTCTGCCGGATGCGACCCTGAAAGTATATCTGACCGCGAGCAGCCGTGTGAGAGCTGGACGCCGTTATAAAGAGCTGACCGAACGCGGGGAAAGCTGTTCCCTGGAGGCGATCGAGCAGGATATTATCGAGCGCGATTACCGTGATATGCACCGGGAATTGTCGCCTCTCAAGCAGGCGGAGGACGCCATTTTACTGGATACTTCTGCGTTGAATTTTGAAGAGGTAATGCGGGAGATGGAGAAGTTGGTTGAGGCGGCGAAGAAAAAGCAGAAAAATCCCATTGCCGTAGGCAATTTTTGATGGATTTTTGCGCGTGACTGTGAAGGTACTGAACAGTTACGAAAATGGCAGGAAAAAGGAGAAGCCGAAAAGGGGCGGCAGCAAACATGAGACGATTGAAACAAACATGGATCGCCGCAGCACTTGGGATGAGTGTATGGATGACCGCCTGTGCGGGCGCGGCATCGGAGACAGCCACACAGGAAGGGGCTGTCGATGAGGAGAGCCAGGGGGCGATCCGTGAGGCTGTGGCTGAAAATGATCAGGCGCAGGAGCAGCCCAAACGGGATAAAACGCAGGAAACTGAGCGGACGGAACCGCTCACGGTTGAACCAGTCCGGGAAACCCTCAATATGACGCATTTTGACAACTGTACCTTTGCAGCTGGGTTCAAACCGCAGCAGATCCATCAGGATGAAAGCAATGTTATCATCACATTGACGGTCTATGACTATGAGCATTTTCATAAGGCAGATATCGATGAACTGCAGGCGGGAGATACGCTGCTCATCGATGGGAAAGAATGTCTCATTACTTCGATTGACCGACAGGAGTCTGGGCGGATCGAGATCAATGGCGGTCCGGCACAGGGGGGAGAAGAGCTGAGAATGGTAGAGGAGGATTCCTTTTATGGCTCGGAGATGGCAGTCGGGAGAAGTTACCATAAGCTGGGAGAGGTTACGCTGCAGATGGATGAGAACTTTGTCCTGACAGATGATTCTGACCCGGATACACCGCCGCAGGTGTATACCGCGGAAGAATTATTCGCGATCCGTGATCGGCTGATCGGGGAGTTTAAGCCATACAACACGGCTGTGACGGTGAAGAATGAGAAAATTATTTCGATTTACCGGAAATTTATGCCATAAAAAATATAAAATCATTAAGAGGAGGAGAGCACCTTTTATCCGGATGAGAGGTGCTTTTTTGTGTAACAGGAAATTCCTTGGAACTCCCTATTACACAAAAAGGCACTAACGTGCCAATGATGCGCACTCGCGCGAAGCAGAAACATGTCGCAAGCGACCGCGCTCGGCGCGAGAATGTGCCAAGGCACATTCTTTTTCAATATAATTTTCAGGATAAATTGACTTTTAAACATACCCCATCTATAATGAAACAAGCTGATATGGGCAGTGGGTGCCGCTGTTTGTGCCAGACCAGTCAGATTGCTCGGATTGGCAGGCATGGACAGGGGGTAAAAGGGAAACAGGTGCAAAACCTGTGCGATCTCGTCACTGTGAACCGGAGAGTGGCGCCGCAGATGCCATTGCGAAAGTGAGAAGGCGCGGCGTGCATGATGACCCGAAAGCCAGGAAACCTGCCGGCTGTCGTGAACATATCAGTTAAAACTATTTTTGTGCGAGTCACACAAGGAGGAAAACATGAGAAAAAACAAAAAAGTAGTTGTAAGTGCAGCGGCAGTTACGATGTCCGTATTGCTTGGAGCCTGCGGCGGCAGTACATCCAGCCAGGCAACCTCGACGGAGGCGGCTTCTGAGGCAGAGACCGAGGCAGCTGAGAGCGCCGATTCCGATCAGGAAGCGGCAGATAAGGTGGCAAAGCTGATCGATGACATCTATGTACAGGAGCGCACCGATGACACGGATGAGCAGTGCAAGGCAGCCAAAGAGGCATGGGATGCCCTGACTGACGAGCAGAAGGAGCTGGTAGAAGGCGAGAACGCAGATCCAGATTATTTTGGTCGTGATACCGGCGACGCGAGCCTGGACGATCCGCGCAATCAGGATGAGATTGGCGACAAGGAGATCCTGGTAGTCAGCTTTGGTACTTCCTTCAACGACAGCCGTGTGAAAGATATCAAGAGTATCGAGGATTCCATTCAGGATGCATTCCCGGATTGGGCAGTCCGCCGTGCATTTACCGCACAGATCATTATCAACCACGTTGAGGCTCGTGACGGCGAGTGCATCGACAATATGGATCAGGCACTGGAGCGCGCCGTGGAGAACGGAGTTAAAGAGCTGGTTGTCCAGCCGACCCACCTGATGCACGGTGCTGAGTATGACGAGATGGTTGAGGCGCTCGAGAAGTATCAGGATAAATTCGAGCAGATAGCTGTCGCAGAGCCGTTGTTGGGTGAGGTTGGCGACGATGCAACCGTTATCAATGCAGATAAAGAGGCAGTTGCAAAAGCAGTTGTAGCAGAGGCAGCTTCGGAAGCAGGTTTTAAAGATGCAGCTGACGCAGCCGATCAGGGAACTGCATTTGTTCTGATGGGGCATGGTACCGCACATGTTGCAAAGGTAACCTACAGCCAGATGCAGACCCAGATGCAGAATCTTGGATATAGCAATGTATTTATCGGTACCGTAGAGGGCGAGCCGGAAGAGACCTCCTGTGAGTCTGTTATCGAGGCAGTGAAGGCAGCTGGTTATAAGAACGTCGTTCTTCGTCCGCTGATGGTAGTTGCAGGTGATCACGCAAACAACGATATGGCAGGCGATGATGATGATTCCTGGAAGAGCCAGTTTGAGGCATCAGGTGCATTTGACAAGGTAGATACTCAGATTTCCGGTCTGGGCAGAATTAAAGCGGTAGAATCATTCTATGTTGCTCATACACGGACAGCCATTGATTCTATTGCGAAATAATGTATATGAAAAAGAAATTGAATTTAGCGGCGCTTCTGCTTGCTGCCGCTTTTCTCGGAGCGTGCGGAGGACAGAAACAGGACGCAGCTGACACCGTGGCGCAGACAGAGAGCGCAGAAACCGAGAATGCCGATCAAAAGAGCAGCATTGACCTTGCAGACGGCGTCTACACCGTCGATTTTAAGACGGACAGCAGCATGTTCAAGGTCAATGAATCGAAAAATGGAAAAGGCGTCCTGACGGTCAAGGATGGCGAGGCGACACTCCATATCAGCCTGACCTCGAAAAATATCGTGAATTTGTATCTGGGTACTGCGGACGAGGCAAAGGAAGATGAAGCCGGTTGGCTGCAGCCAACCGTGGACACGGTTACTTACAGCGACGGTTTGAGCGAGGAGGTCAACGGCTTCGATGTGCCGGTTCCGGCGCTCGGAGAAGAATTTGACCTGGCTCTGATTGGTAAGAAGGGCACCTGGTACGACCACAAAGTAAGGGTAGAAAATCCGGTTTCCGGAGAGGCAGAGGACGCGGAAGCGGCATCATCCGAGACGGAGAATAGCGATGATGCGGCAGATGCCCAGAAACCGGCAGGGCAGACTGCAGATGTGGCAGACGGCACTTATACCTGTGAGGTAACCCTGCAGGGAGGTTCCGGCAGAGCATCGGTGGACAGCCCGGCGACTATTATCGTCAAGGATGGAAAGGTGACTGCCGATATTGTCTGGAGCAGCCCGAACTATGAGTATATGCTGGTGGATGACGTGCAGTATGATCCGATCCAGACCGAGGGCAATTCCGAGTTCCAGATTCCGGTAACGCTGGATGAGGATGTGGCGGTCAGTGCCTTGACGGTGGCGATGAGCCAGCCGCATCTGATTGATTATACGCTGCATTTTGACAGCGTGACGTTATCAGAAGTTACGAAATAAAAGTAGATAGAAATACCTGTCCAGGAAGAACCTCCCGGTCCTTTTGTACATATTTTAATTACAGAAGGATCCGGGAGGTTTATGTCTATGCGTATCTGTGAACTCAAACAGCGGGAAGTTATAAATGTAAAAGATTGCAAGCGCCTTGGTTTTGTGGGCGACGTCGATTTTGACATCAGCACGGGAAAAATGCTTGCGATCATCGTGCCGGGACCGGGCTGTGTCTGGGGCTTTCTGGGGCGGGAAAAGGAGTACATAATTCCATTCTGCGACATCTGCCAGATAGGGGATGACATTATTCTGGTGAGGCTGAAAGAAGAGAAAAAGAAGGAATAAAGATTACTGTTCACGGGTAGGCACTTTTGGAACCGAAAGTGCCGTAAGAAAACGTGGTGGCAGCAGGAATTTGCCGTATTTGAATGCGAAGCCACGGCAAATTCCGTTACTGTTCACGCATGTGTGAACAGTAACGAATAAAGAAGGAATAGCGGAAAACTTCTGCTTGCAGAAGCGCACTTCCTGCGATATTATAATAAGTATGATATGTTATGAAAACCTGGCGGGGGCATATCAATAAAACCAGAAAAGGGGAAGAGCGATTGAAGTGTCCATTTTGCAACGCGGCTGACACGAAAGTAATCGATTCACGGCCTGCGGATGACAACAGTTCTATCAGACGCCGGAGACAGTGCGAGACTTGTGGAAAGCGTTTTACCACATATGAAAAACTTGAGACGATCCCTCTGATGGTTGTCAAAAAGGATAATACCCGGGAGATGTACGACCGGGCGAAGATAGAGGCAGGAATCCTGCATTCCTGCCACAAGCGCCCAGTCTCTCAGGGACAGATTTCGGCGTTGATCGACGATGTGGAAAACAATTTATTTAACCGGGAAGAACGGGAGATCTCGACCGCGGTGATCGGGGAACTTGTGATGGAGCGGTTAAAGGATCTGGATGTGGTTACCTATGTGCGGTTTGCATCGGTATACCGGGAGTTTAAAGACGTCGATACATTTATGGAGGAACTGCAGAAGATACAGCAGCGGAATGTGCCGTCGTATGAGTCTGGAAAGAACGGGGAAGAGACCAGATGATGGGAAATGCGTTTTATCCGGATGAATGGCTGGATTCTGCGTATGATATCCCGTATGAGCAGTTTTACCAGAAGGGAATGCGGGGTATCATATTTGATATTGACAATACGCTGGTGCCGCACGGTGCCCCGGCGGACGAGCGGGCAGTACAGCTGTTTGAACGTTTGCGGGCGATAGGGTTCCACACCTGTCTGCTCTCGAATAATAAGGAGGCGCGGGTCGCCCCGTTTGCCGGACAGGTAGGTTCGGATTATATTTACAAGGGCAGAAAACCGAAGCGCAGCGGATACAGACAGGCGATGTGCCGGATGGGAACGGGCGAGCGCTCGACGATGTTTGTCGGGGATCAGCTCTTTACGGATGTGTACGGGGCGAGGCGGACAGGCATCTATTCGATTCTTGTAAAGCCGATCAATCCGAAGGAAGAGATCCAGATTGTGTTAAAGCGGTATCTGGAGAAAATTGTCCTGTGGTTCTATGTGAGAAGACAGGAAAAAAATAGCGGAAGTTTGTAGCCGGGTGTTTTTGAACGGTTTGAAAGAGCTTGCCAGGCGGCAGAACCGGATGCTGACAGGAGTGCCGGAAACGGTGGAAAATCAGTTGTTTTCAGAAAAAATATCGGCAATTTTAGAAAAATAAGGGGCGGAATTGACATGATGTGCCCTGCGTTTTCAAAAAAGTAGTTGAAAAAGAAGATTTTATAGTATAAAATAAAAAAGATAAAGCGAGTATTTTCAAGGAGGAGCATCATTTATGATATCAGCGGGCGATTTTAGAAACGGCATCACACTGGAGATTGATGGCAACGTATACCAGATCATGGAATTTCAGCACGTAAAACCGGGAAAGGGAGCTGCGTTCGTTCGTACTAAAATTAAGAACGTAATGAATGGCGGCGTTGTAGAGAAAACCTTCCGTCCGACCGAGAAGTTCCCGTCTGCCAGAATCGACAGAGTTGATATGCAGTATCTGTATTCCGATGGCGACTTATACAACTTCATGGATGTAAACACATATGAGCAGGTAGCTTTAAACCAGGAGACAATCGGCGACGCACTCAAGTTCGTAAAAGAGAACGAGATGTGCAAGATCTGTTCTTACAACGGCAAGGTATTCTCCGTAGAACCGCCGCTGTTCGTAGAGCTTGAGATCACAGATACAGAGCCGGGCTTCAAGGGCGATACTGCTACAGGCGCTACCAAACCGGCAGTTGTAGAGACTGGCGCTACTGTATATGTACCGTTATTCGTAAACCAGGGCGATAAGATCAAGATCGATACACGTACTGGTGAATATCTGTCCAGAGTCTAAGTTATAACATATACGTCAGAAAGGTCTTCACGATACCGTTTGTACCCTTGTGGGGAGGCAGTCGTGTCACTGACAGGTTTCTGACTGGAAACAGAGATTACTGTTTGTGGCAGGCATTTTCCTTTGCTGGTTATGCAGCGCATGAACAGTAGCAAGCAGAGAAACTGTTGTAAGATCCGGAGGAAACGTCGAGATTTTACAACAGTTTTTTTGCTTAACATATCGGGGAGGCGTCTATGACGCGTCCGTTGGTTCATCTCAGAGAGCAGGTTCGGAGTGAGCGGTGCTCATGGGGAGTGATAAATATGGAGAACGGAAGAGAAGACCGTCTGCGTCTGGGGGAAGAGGATGAGCCGGGGCGCAGATCTGGTGGCAGAAAGAGGCGTACATCCGGCAGGCAGACGGCAATCCGCCGGGAGCGGACGAGGCAGCAGAAGAAGCACCGTGTGATGATGCGGCTGTTTTTGTGTCTGCTTATTTTCCTCCTGGGTGCGGGAACAGGCTGGACGCTGCGCGGGAAAATGATCCGCAAGTTGATCGATCCGTCCACGATCGAGATGCCAAACTGGGTTGATGAGCAGCTTCTCACGGTCAACCGATATTCCAGACCGGGGACGAATATCCCGGTCATCAACGGGATCGTGATTCACTATGTGGCAAATCCTGGGACGACGGCACAGCAGAACCATGATTATTTTGAGGGGTTGAAAGATCAGAGCGGCAGTAACACTGTTTCCGTCAGCAGCAATTTCGTGATCGGTCTGGACGGCGAGATCATTGAGTGCGTTCCGGTCGGGGAGAAGGCATATGCCTCCAATGAGAGGAATGCGGACACCGTTTCGATTGAGTGCTGCCATCCGGCGGTAGACGGAAAGTTCACAGACGAGACGTATGACTCGCTGGTAAAACTGACTGCATGGCTGTGCAAGCAGTTCGATTTAAGTCCGAAAGACGTGATCCGTCATTATGATGTGACTGGAAAGGCGTGCCCGAAGTATTTCGTGGATCATGAGGATGCCTGGAAGCAGTTCCGCAAGGATGTGAAAAAGGCAATGCGGAAAGATATATAATATACGATATAAATTATGAAAGGGAATCTAGTATGAAAACGATTTTAGATTTGATCGTGGAAGAACTGAAACCGGCGTTTACCGGCTGCGGGTACGATGAGAAGTACATCCGCGTAACGGTATCAAACCGCCCGGATCTCTGCGAGTATCAGTGTAACGGCGCGATGGCAGCTGCCAAAGCGTATAAAAAGAAACCGATCGATATTGCCAATGAGGTGGTGGAAAAGACAGCCGGAAGCAAGATGTTTTCTGAGATCAATGCCGTGATGCCTGGATTTATCAATATCCGCCTGAATCCGTGCTACCTGGCATCCTATGTACAGCAGGTGGCAGAGGATGAAAAGCTGGGACTCAACGCAGCTAAGAAGCCGGAGACGATCATCATCGATTACGGCGGAGCCAATGTAGCAAAACCGTTGCATGTCGGACACTTACGTTCTGCGGTCATCGGAGAGAGCATCAAGCGCATCAGCCGCTATATGGGACACCATGTCATCAGCGATGTGCATCTGGGTGACTGGGGATTGCAGATGGGACTGATCATCGAGGAGCTGCATGACCGTCAGCCGGATCTGGTATATTTTGACCCGGATTATACCGGCGAGTATCCGTCGGAGCCGCCGTTTACGATTTCCGAGCTGGAGGATATCTATCCGGCAGCGAGCGCGAAATCCAAGGTAGATGCGGCATTTCGTGAGCGGGCACAGCAGGCAACCTTCAAACTGCAGAGTGGCTATGCACCGTTCCATGCGATCTGGAAGCACATCATGAACGTGTCCTTGAAGGATCTGAAAAAGAACTATGGCAATTTAAATGTATCGTTCGACCTCTGGAAGGGCGAGAGCGATGCGCAGCCATATATTCCGGGACTGATCGAGGATTTACAGAAAAAAGGTCTTGCCTATGAGAGCGATGGCGCGCTGGTTGTCGATATCGCACAGGAAGGGGATGCGAAGGAATATCCGCCTTGTATCGTCCGCAAATCCGATGGTGCGGCGCTGTATGCGACTTCCGATCTGGCGACGATCATCGAACGTGAGCAGGATTTCCATCCGGACCGCTACATTTACGTCGTAGACAAGCGCCAGGAGCTTCATTTTATCCAGGTATTCCGTGTGGCGAAGAAGGCGGGCATCGTCAAAGAAGATACGCCGATGATCTTCTTGGGCTTCGGTACGATGAACGGCAAGGACGGTGGTCCGTTCAAGACACGTGAGGGCGGTGTTATGCGTCTGGAGCACCTGATCAAGAATATCGATGAGAAGGTATATGAGAAGATTCAGGAGAAGCAGAAGGTTCCGGCGGACGAGATGACACGCACGGCGGAGATTGTCGGTCTGGCGGCACTTAAATATGCCGATCTTTCGAATCAGGCGACCAAAGATTACATTTTCGATGTAGACCGCTTTATTTCCTTCGAGGGAAATACAGGTCCACATATCCAGTATATGATCGTCCGCATCAAGTCCATTCTGGAGAAATACAAGGAACTGCGCGGTGCGGATGCTAAAGTGGTTCCGATCCGTCCGGCTGAGAGCGAGACAGAGAAAGCACTTCAGATGGCGCTTTGCCGTTTCGGCGAGGTGACAGAATCTGCATTCTACGAGACGGCGCCGCATAAGCTCTGCCAATACATGGCGGCAGTGGCGGATGCGTTCAATGCATTCTATCTGGAAAATAAGATCCTCTCCGAGGAGGACGCAGCGAAGCAGGCAGCCTTTATCAGCCTGATCACGCTGACCAAGCGGGTGCTGGATACCTGTATGGATCTGCTCGGAATGGAATCGCCGGAACACATGTAATCTGTAATATGGAGGAATCCTCATGAAAATAATAAAAATGTCCGTAGATACCTTCTGGAAGGGCGAAGTACGGGTACAGGGACAGATTGAGGATGAGACAAAGGTATATCAGACAAGAATTTTTATCAAGGGTAGTCAGATCTATGACTACTCTTGTTCTTGTGCGGAGGGAAATTCATTCCGGGGTCCCTGCGTGCATGCAAAAGCGCTTCAGGAGGCGTTTGCCCGCCAGCAGAAAGCCGAGCATACACCGCCGGTTTCGACTTCGCCGGAGATCCGGATGATGATCCGGGAGTACACGAACCGGGAAGTAGCGCGGATTCTGGGCGAGGAAGAGCGGGAACCGGTCTATCTGCATCCCTATTTACAGATCCGGCGCGGCGAAGTGCTTTTGGAGGCACGGATCGGACGGGAAAAACGGTATATTGTGAAAAACCTGCTGGAATTTGCACAGGCGGTTCACAGCGGAAAACGGGTGGAATACGGAAAAGGCATGGCGTTTGAACACGTCCCGTCTGCCTTTGCGCCGGAAAGCCGCCCATTTTTAGATCTTCTGCTGGAGGAGGCGGACGCCTACATACGCCATTATGAGGAGATGCGCGGTCATGCGGGGCTGCCGCTTCCGGTGATGCGGGCGTTAACGCTGGGATCTGCAGCGAGGGATCGGCTGTTTGATCTTTTAGAGGGAAAAGAAGTCCAGACGGAGGACGAGAAAGGTGCTGAACGTGTGTGCCGGGTTGAGCGCAAGGATCCACGTTTCCCGGTGGAGGTGGAAGCAAGGGGCGATGGAATTGCGGTTACGGTTCCATCGGCTCTAACCTCGTTCCGGGGAGAACAGCGTCTGTATGTGGCAGATGGATTGCATCTGTTTGGATGCAGTGAACTGTATACAGAAACGATGGGCGTTTTTCTGGAGCAGATGGAACAGGGCGGAAGAGAGTGCAGAAGCCGGAAAGAGAAGCGGGAGCTGCTGGTTGGAAGCCGGGATATTCCGCTCTTTTATGCGCGGGTGCTGGAAGGCATGGAGGCACTTGGGATCTTGCAGAGCCCGGAGATCGATTGGGAGAAATACCGCCCAGAGGCGTTGAAAGCCCGGTTTGAGTTTGACAGTGATTCGCCGGACGAGCTGCGTCTGCGTCCGACGCTTTCCTACGGAGATTTTACGTTTTCGCCGCTGGCGGACGAGCATGTTCCGCGGGAGATCTGCCGGGATGTACCGGCGGAATTTTATATCAGCCGCCTGATCACGCGGTACTTCTCTTACTGGGAGGATGAGAGCGGCGAGCTGGTGATCCGCGGGGATGAAGAAGCGCTGTACCAGGTTCTGAGCGAGGGAATGCCGCAGTTTCAGGAGGTGGGCGAGGTATGGCTGTCAGAGTCTGTCCGCCATCTGCGCGTCCTGCCCCCGCCGGAAGTGTCGATGGGGGTTTCTCTTGGAGGCGGCTGGCTGGATCTGAAGATTGAGACGGCGGGAATCGACCCGGCGGAGCTTTTGCAGGTACTCAGTGAATACCGCCAAAAAAAGAAATATTACCGCATGAAAAATGGCGAATTTTTGCAGCTTTCGGGCGGCGGCCTGCAGGCGCTTGACAGCCTGACTGCGGATCTGGGACTGACAAAGAGTGAATTTCAGGCGGGGGAGGCGAAGATACCTGCTTACCGTGCTTTTTATCTGGACAGTCTCTCGGGCGACGGCAGGATGAAACTGTTTCAGCGGGATGAAGCCTACGGGATGATGGTGCGCGATCTAAAAACGGCGCAGAGTGTCAGCTATGCGGTTCCGGCGGTGCTGGAAAAGACGCTGAGGGAATACCAGAAGATCGGATATACGTGGATGCGGACGCTGGCGCGGTATCATTTCGGTGGGATCCTGGCAGATGATATGGGACTGGGAAAAACGCTGCAGGTGATTGCGCTTCTGACGGCATTTTATCAGGAAAAAACCGAGCAGAAAGCGGCTGGAAATGAAGGCAGTGGGTCAGAATTACCTCTTCCGTCTTTGATCGTCTGCCCGGCGTCGCTCGTCTACAACTGGGGACAGGAATTTGCCCGGTTTTCGCCGGGGATCCGCGTGCTTCTGATTGCCGGGACGGCGAAAGAACGGCAGGAACAGCTGGAGGAGCAGATGCGGATGGAGGCGTCTGAGGGGGCGCAGGTGATCATCACGTCCTATGATCTGTTGAAACGGGATCGGGCGGCGTATCTGGGACGCACGTTTGAATATGAGATTATTGACGAGGCGCAGGTCATTAAAAATGCAAAGACACAGGGCGCGAAGGCGGTAAAGGAGATTTCGGCGAATGCCCGTTTCGCTCTGACGGGAACGCCGGTGGAAAACCGGCTCAGCGAGCTTTGGAGCATTTTTGATTTCCTGATGCCGGGATTTTTATACAGTTACCGGAAGTTCCGTGAGCGGTATGAGCTGCCGATCGTGAAAAATCAGGATCCGGAAGCATTGACGGCACTGCGGCGGATGACGGGACCGTTTGTCCTGCGCCGCTTGAAAAAGGATGTGCTGCGGGAGCTTCCGACCAAGGAAGAGAGGATCGTTTATTCGGCGGCGTCGGGGCGGCAGCAGAAGCTTTATACGGCGTCGGCGTTGAAACTGAAAGAGGCGCTGGCTGGCGGCGCGTGGTCGGGTAATGGAAAATTGGAAGTGCTTTCCCAGCTCATGCGGCTGCGCCAGATCTGCTGCGATCCGGCACTCTGTTTTGAAGATTATACGGGGGAATCGGCGAAGCTGGAGACCTGTGTTTCGCTGATCGCATCAGCGTCTGCGGCGGGACATAAGATCCTGCTCTTTTCCCAGTTTGCCTCGATGCTGGAGCGGATTCGGGAACGCCTTTTACAGGAGGGCATTTCGTCCCATCTTCTGGTCGGCGCGACCCCGAAGGAGGAACGCAGCCGGATGGTGCAGGCGTTTGCCTCGGATGAGGTTCCGGTGTTCCTTATTTCCCTGAAAGCCGGGGGAACGGGACTCAACCTGACGGCGGCGGATATCGTGATTCATTACGATCCGTGGTGGAATGTGGCAGCGCAGAACCAGGCGACCGACCGCGCGTACCGGATCGGGCAGGAAAAGCCGGTCACGGTATACAAACTGATCTTAAAGGATACGATAGAAGAAAATCTTTTGAAGCTGCAGAATGCGAAGCTTGCGCTGGCGGCGCAGGTGGTTTCAGAGGGAATGGTTTCACTGGGCGATTTGAGCCAGAATGAACTGATGGAGCTGTTTGAACAGAATCCATAAAAAAATTTGCAGAAATAACGGGCAGGAGGAAAAAGCGTGAAGCAATGGAAACGATACAAATCATATATACTGCCATATAAGAGCGCCTTTATTCTGGGACCGCTCATGATGGTAACGGAGGTGCTGGGTGAGATTCTGCTGCCCAAATTTATGTCGATGATTATTAACCATGGCGTGGCGCAGAAAGACGGCGGATACATTCTCAAAATGGGACTTGTGATGGCGATTACCTCCTTTTTGATGGCGGCAGGCGGCATTCTGGGGGCATATTTTGCAGCGAAGGCGTCGATTTCCTTTACCAGCGATCTGCGCCGCGACTTATTTGCCAGAGTGCAGCAGTTTTCATTTAAAAATATCGATACGTTCAGCACGGGATCGCTGGTAACCCGTCTGACGAACGATATCCAGCAGGTACAGAACCTGATTATGATGGGACTTCGGATGATGCTGCGCGCGCCGGGCATGTTCCTGGGGGCGCTTGTGATGGCGTTCTGGATGAATGCGGAACTGGCAGCTGTCATCCTGGTGGTGATTCCGCTTCTGACGGCGGCGATCGTCTGGATCTTACGGACTGCCTACCCGCGGTTTACAGCCATGCAGAAAGCGCTGGATACGCTCAATAGCGGCATCCAGGAGGTGCTGACGAACGTGCGGGTGGTGAAATCCTTTGTGCGGGAAGACTACGAGGAAAAGCGGTTTGCCGACACGAACCGGGAGCTCAAGGAGGCAGGGCTGCGGGCGCTGAAGATCGTAATTGCGACGATGCCGGTCATGATGTTCGCGATGAATGTGACGACACTGGCAATTGTCTGGTTCGGCGGAAACCTGATTATCGGCGGACGGATGGCGGTCGGAGATCTGACGGCATTTACGACCTACATTGTACAGATTCTGATGTCACTTATGATGCTCTCAATGGTATTTTTGCAGAGTTCCCGCGCGATGGCGTCCATCCGGCGAATCGATGAGGTGCTGGATGAGCCGATTGATTTGAGCGATGAAAATGCATCACAGAAGGACCGGAAGGTTGAGAAAGGACGCGTGGAATTTAAGGATGTTTCCTTTTCCTACCGCGAAGGCGGTGAGCCGGTTCTATCCCACATCAGCCTGACGGCAGAGCCGGGGGAGACGATCGGCATCCTCGGTGCGACCGGAAGCGGAAAAACGTCGCTGGTACAGCTGATTTCCCGCCTCTATGATGTGACAGAGGGGAGTGTGCGGGTGGATGGTATCGATGTGCGGGAGTATTCCCTGAAAAATCTCCGGGACGGCGTTGGCATGGTTTTACAGAAAAACGTCCTGTTTTCCGGCACGATCGAGGAAAACCTGCGCTGGGGTGATGAGACGGCGACGGAGGAAGAAGTGCGGCGGGCAGCAGTGTATGCGCAGGCAGATTCCTTTGTGAATTCGTTTGCCGAAGGCTACAAAACGGAGATGGGACAGGGCGGCGTCAATGTATCCGGCGGTCAGAAACAACGGCTGTGCATCGCAAGGGCACTCTTAAAGAAGCCGAAGATCCTGATTCTCGACGACAGCACCAGTGCTGTCGATACGGCAACAGAGGCGGCGATCCGGACGGCATTCCGGGAAGATTTGAAAGATACGACGAAATTTATTATCGCACAGAGGCTGAGTTCGCTGGAATACGCGGATCGGATTCTCGTCCTTGAGGACGGCAGGATTATCGGAGAGGGAACGCAGGAGAAGCTGCTGGCATCCTGTGAGGCGTACCGGGAGATCTATGAGACGCAATATGGAAAACGGGCTGGCGGGGAGGTAATGGCATGATGGATGAAAAACAGATTGAAAGCCTGAAACGCCGATATGGCAGCCGCATAGCCGACGCACCGAAACGCCGCCGGGGACCGGAACGGATGGCGGTTATGAAGGGCGGAAAGCCCAAGGCGGGCGGTCAGACGATGCTGCGCCTGCTTTCATACTTAAAACGCGACCGGATGGCGATGACAGCCGCCTTTTTCTGTGTGATCCTGGGGACGGTGACAAATCTGGCGGGCGCCTATATGCTGCGCCCGATCATCAACCGGTATATTGTGCCTTTAGATGGCAGCCGGGGCGATGTGGCGGGGCTGTTCCGTTCCCTGTGCGTGATGGGAGCGGTTTATTTAGCCAGCGTTGCCGCTTCCTATATGCAGTCGCGCATCATGCTGCAGGTGGCGCAGAACGCGCTGCAGCGGCTGCGGGAAGAGCTGTTTAACCATATGCAGACGCTTCCGCTCCGGTTTTATGATACCGGCAGCAACGGCGATCTGATGAGCCGTTTTACAAACGATGTGGATACGATCGGCATGATGCTCAGCAGTACGCTGGTGCAGCTTTTATCCGGCGCACTCAGTATTGTGGGAACGCTGGTGCTGATGATTTACACGAACGTGTGGCTGACGGTGATTACGCTTGCCATGATGCCGGTGATGCTGAGTGCCGGTAAATTTGTTGCCGGACGGAGCCAGAAATATTTCTCTGCCCAGCAGGCGGCGCTTGGCGCGATGAACGGCTATATTGAGGAGACCGTGCAGGGGCAGAAGGTCGTCAAGGTATTCTGCCATGAGGAGATCGCAGAGGAAGAATTTGGATGGCTCAATGCGGATCTGAAAGAAAAACAGATCCGGGCACAGTTTTTCGGCGGTGTGATGGGACCGGTCATGAACAATTTAAGCCAGTTAAATTATGGACTGACAGCCTGCATTGGCGGTCTGCTCTGTGTGTTCCGGAATTTTGATGTTGGTGGACTGACCGTATTTTTAGGTTTTTCGCGGCAATTTTCCAGACCGATCAACGAGCTTTCCATGCAGGTTGGAAACGTATTTTCGGCGCTGGCAGGCGCGGAGCGCGTGTTTGCTGTGCTGGATGCGGAACCGGAGGCGGCAGATGCGCCGGATGCGGTTTCGATCGCGCCGATCCGCGGTGAGGTGGTGCTTGACCATGTGACTTTCGGCTATGAGCCGGGGCAGGTGATTTTGAAGGATATTTCGCTCTATGCGAAGCCGGGACAGAAGATCGCCTTTGTCGGTTCGACGGGAGCCGGAAAAACGACGATCACGAATCTGATCAACCGTTTTTATGATATACAGGGCGGCTCGATCACGGTGGACGGCGTCGATGTCCGCCGGATGCACCGGAAGGAGCTGCGGGAAAATATCGCGATGGTTCTGCAGGATACGCATCTTTTTACCGGCACGGTACGGGAAAATATTCGATACGGGCGGCTGGATGCCACGGATGAAGAAGTTGTTGAGGCGGCAAAAACGGCATCGGCGCATTCCTTTATCATGCGTCTGCCGGATGGGTATGACACGATGCTGGAGGGCGACGGTGCAAACTTAAGCCAGGGACAGCGCCAGCTATTAAACATTGCGCGGGCAGCAGTTTCTAAAGCACCGATCCTGATTCTGGATGAGGCGACGAGTTCGGTCGATACGCGGACGGAGAAGCACATCGAGCACGGCATGGACCGGCTGATGGCGGACCGGACGACCTTTGTCATCGCCCACCGGCTTTCGACAGTCCGCAACGCCAATGCGATCATGGTGCTGGAGCACGGGCAGATCATTGAGCGCGGCGACCATGAAGATCTGCTGGCGCAGAAAGGGCGGTATTTTGAGCTGTATACCGGAATGAAGGAGCTGGAATAAGGCTTTCGTTGAGAATTAAATGAGAATTTGTTTCCTGTACGCGTGAACTCACCTATATTGAAAAACGGATGGATCTAGTGTATAATGGGAACACTTGAAATTTTTAAGTAAAATCGGATCGCGTAAGCTGGAAAATAGAGCCGGATCCGTGGCAAATTTTGTACCGTTAGGAGGAATATCTATGAGTATCCGAGTTGGAATTTTAGGATATGGAAATCTGGGACGCGGCGTGGAGTGTGCGATCCGCCAGAATCCGGATATGGAACTGAAAGCAGTATTTACACGGCGTGCGCCGGAAACGGTCAAGATCCTGACCGAGGGCGTACCGGTTTATCATGTAAATGAGGCAGAGGCGAAGAAAGACGAGATCGACGTTTTGATTCTCTGCGGCGGTTCGGCTACGGATCTGCCGGTTCAGACCCCGAAATATGCACAGTGGTTTAACGTAGTGGACAGCTTCGATACCCATGCAAAGATTCCAGAGCATTTCGCAGCAGTCGATGAGTCCGCACAGAAATCCGGAAAGGTTGGCATCATCTCCGTTGGCTGGGATCCGGGTATGTTCTCCCTGAACCGTCTCTATGCAGCTGCATGCCTGCCGGAGGGCGAAAATTATACATTCTGGGGCAAGGGCGTCAGCCAGGGACATTCCGATGCGATCCGCCGGATCGAGGGCGTCAAGGATGCCAGACAGTACACAATCCCAGTTGAAAGTGCACTGGAGGCAGTCAGAAGCGGCAGCAGCCCAGAGCTGACCACCCGCGAAAAACACACCAGAGAGTGCTTTGTTGTGGCAGAAGAGGGAGCGGATCAGGCAAAGATCGAGAATGAGATCAAGACCATGCCGAACTACTTTTCTGATTATGACACAACGGTTCATTTCATCACCGAAGAAGAACTGAAACGCGATCACAACCGTCTCCCGCACGGTGGTTTCGTACTCCGCAGCGGTAAGACCGGCTGGAACAAAGAGAACCACCATATCATCGAGTACAGCTTAAAGCTGGATTCCAACCCGGAATTTACTTCCTCCATCATCGTGGCATACGCACGCGCGGCATACAAGATGAACCAGGAAGGCCAGAAGGGCTGCAAGACCGTCTTTGATGTGGCACCGGCGTATCTGTCGGCAGAGAGTGGGGCAGATCTGCGGAAGAAGTATCTGTAAAAATTTCAAATTTTCCTTTCAACTTGTATTGTCGCTTAAAATGAAGTAAAATGTAAGACAGATTTGCATGATTTGTACCTGCGCAGCACTGGCAAAATCCGTTAAAGTCCGCGCAATGAGTGAACGTAACTTTACGTTTGCGGGAGCTGGCGGGTAGGAGAAAAGCGAAAATACATACAGGAAGGACAATATACGATGAATATATGGAAAAAATCCGTGCGTTCCCTCTGCCTGGGAATGGCACTTATGATGTCTGTGTCATGGACGGCATTTGCTGCGACAGATGGGGCGACCGGTCCGGGACAGGCGGCAGGAGGCTCGGTCTCCGGCGCAGTTCCTTCGGGAGCAACGGTTACTTCACAGAATGCAGCTCAGCCGACGGTGGCAGCGCAGGGCGCAGTGCTCTATGATGCGACGCACAACCAGTTCCTGTTTTCCAAGAATGCGGATACGCAGTATTATCCAGCCAGCATCACGAAGCTGATGACGGCGCTTCTGGTAGCGGAAAACTGTAATCTGAGTGATACGGTAACCTTTTCCCAGACGGCAGTTTCGAATCTGGAATCGGGCGCGGTGACGCTGCAGGTCAAGGCGGGCGATACCTTTACGGTTAAGGACTGTCTCTATGGTCTGCTTTTAAAATCGGCAAATGAGGTGGCAAACGGACTGGCGGAGCATGTGTCCGGCAGTGTCAGCGCGTTTGCGGATAAGATGAATGAGAAGGCAGCGTCTTTAGGATGCACACATACGCATTTTGCAAACCCGAACGGTCTGAACAATGCGAACCATTTTACAACCGCACATGATATGGCGCTGATTGCAAATGCTGCATTCAATAATGCGACGGTGCGTCAGGTTGCATCGACCCTGCATTACGATTTCCCGGCGACTGCCAGCGTGCCGACGGTGCGGACGCTTACGATGGGACATAAGATGCTCAATCCGGCAAATTCCCAGTACTATGAGGGAATCATAGGCGGAAAGACCGGTTATACCTCCCTGGCAGGCAACACGCTGGTAACGTGTGCAGAGCGAAATGGCGTGCGCCTGATTGCAGTTATTTTAAAGAGTTCGCAGACCCATTATGACGATACGAAGAAGCTGCTGGACTATGGTTTTGCGGTGGCGGGAAGCGCATCCGGCACACCGGCTGGCACGAACACCTCATCTTCCGGCAGCCAGGGTGGACCGGGTAGCTCTGGAGCTGGCAATGCAGCTGCTCAGGGCGACGGTGCGTGGCAGCAGTTTGGAAATGAATGGAAATACCTGAAAGCAAACGGAACCTACGCGGCAAATGAGAGTCTCCTGATCAAGGGGGAGACATACTATTTCCATGCAGATGCGTGGATGGCGCGTGACTGGCAGATGGTAAACGGCTCCTGGCATTATTATACCGAAAGCGGGGCTATGGCGAAGAGCCGCTGGATTCAGACGAATGGATACTGGTATTATGTGAGTGCTGACGGAGCATTGTTTGTCAATGGAACGACACCGGACGGATATAGAGTCGATGCGAATGGTGTCTGGATTCAGAAATAAAGAAGAGCATAAAACGGAGCCGACCGGCAGAAAAGACCGGGGCGGCTCCGTTTTTCACAGCTCTGCGGCCGCAAAAAGACCGGCGGAACAGCTGGCAGATGGGGGTGATGTTATTATAGTGTGATCAATTCATACTCCCGGCTTCCCAGACCGATCTTCTCCGCGTGTGCCAGGCAGCTTTTCCACTCAGATTCTGGTGTGGAATTTGTGAAATGGTCATGGTGATCGTGGAAATCCGGATCAGCAAGATGTTTTGCAAGCTGGCTGCCCGGCATCGGAGCAGCGGCCAGACAGGCGTCCACACAGGCCTGATCGAGTGCCAGCGGATCGAAAGAAGCAAACATACCAAGATTTGGAAGGATCGGTACGTCATTTTCACCGTGGCAGTCGCAGTTCGGGGAGACGTCAACGACCAGGGAAATATGGAAGTTTGGACGTCCATCCACAACGGCTTTTGTGTATTCCGCCATACGGCAGTTTAACAGCTCGTTGGCTGCGTTGTTGTCAAATTCGATTGCGTCAAAATTGCAGGCGCCGAGACACCGTCCGCAGCCGACGCAGTGCTCAGCATCCACGTGCATTTTTCTGGAGGCTTCATCGAAAACGAGACCGCCGTTGGCACATTCCTTCTGACAGCGGCGGCAGCCCCGGCAGAGCTTTTCCTTGACGTGTGGTTTTCCACTGCTGTGCTGATCGGTCTTACCGGCGCGAGAACCGCAGCCCATGCCGATATTTTTGATCGTACCGCCGAAGCCGGTCATCTCATGTCCCTTGAAATGGGTCAGGCTGATAAAGACATCGGCGTCCATGACGGCGCGGCCGATCTTAGCTTCTTTGATGTATTCGCCTCCGGCCACCGGAACAGCGATGTCATCGGTGCCTTTTAATCCATCACCGATGATGATTGGACATCCAACAGTCAACGGGGTAAATCCGTTTTCCCAGGCGCATTCCAGGTGCTCGAGCGCATTCTTGCGGCTGCCTGGATACATCGTATTGCAGTCTGTTAAAAATGGTTTGCCGCCCAGCTCTTTGATGACATCAACAACGGCTTTGGCATAATTCGGACGCAGATAACTGATATTTCCAAGTTCACCAAAGTGCATCTTGATAGCGACAAATTTACCATCCATATCGATGGAACCGATCCCGGCTTTACGGATCAGTTTTTTTAATTTGGTAGGGAGACCGTCGCCAAATGCAATGGTGTGGAAATCTGTAAAATATACCTTTGCTTTTTCGTTTTTTGACATATGAATACCTCCTGATAGATGGCTTTTTTTGATTTTTTTCTCAGTCGAGAAGACGCCCACCTCTTTAGGTGGCGAGTAATAGTAAAGTGATAAAAATATCAATTCTATTATACCGGAATCGGGTGGATGTGTCAAAAATTTACTTTTCTTTTTAATGTAGTTCCTATATAATAGGAAAATACGGAAAAAGCAGATTTCAGCTACAGGGGGATTCTGGCAAGATACCTGTATCTGGAAACCTGCTTTTGAAAATACGAGGGGACTTGTCTGCATAGAAGGGACAGTGACCCGGGCAGGAGATGACAGTATGAGAAATGCACCGGTTATCTATATCGTGGTGCCTTGCTACAACGAAGAGGAAGTTCTGCCATTGACGGCAGAATTTTTAGGTAAAAAATTAGATGATTTAACCCGCAGCCGCCGGATTCATCCGGGAAGCCGGGTGCTGATGGTAGACGACGGTTCGAAGGATAGAACATGGAAGCTGATCGAGGAACTCCATGAGAAGGACGAGCGGTTTGCAGGTGTGAAGCTGAGCCGCAACCGCGGTCATCAGAACGCGCTTTTAGCCGGGCTTTTTGAGGCGGCGAGACGGCGGTGTGACGCGGCGATCTCGATGGATGCCGATCTGCAGGATGATGTGGACGCATGCGACGCGATGATCGAGCGGTATATGGCTGGCTGTGACATCGTGTACGGTGTGCGCCGTCACAGGGCGACGGATACATTTTTTAAGCGTACAACTGCGCTGGGATTTTATAAGATTATGAATGCGCTGGGAGCGAACACCGTGTATAATCATGCGGATTACCGCCTGATGAGCCGGAGGGCACTGGAAGGGCTGGCGGAATTTTCGGAGGTCAATCTGTTTCTGCGCGGGATTGTCCCGATGATCGGTTATCCGTCCGATGTGGTATATTATGACCGTAAAGAGCGGGCAGCAGGGGAGAGCAAATATCCGCTGAAAAAGATGCTGGCTTTTGCGATCGAGGGCATCACTTCGCTGAGCACAAAGCCGATCCGGATGATTACGTTCATGGGAATTGCGGCATTTTTTGTCAGTATTGGATTCCTTATCTGGGCGGTGGTTGATTTCTTCCGGGGCAATACGATCACCGGCTGGGCGAGCATGATGGTATCGCTCTGGTTTATCGGCGGACTGCTTCTTCTCTCGGTCGGAATCGTCGGAGAGTATGTCGGAAAGATTTATCTGGAGTCGAAGCACCGCCCGCGCTATATCATTGAGAGCCGCACGCCGGATCGCATCCGCGAGCGTGAGAAAGGGCGCAGCCGGAAACAGGAGATGCCAGGAGAAAATTTGCGCCGCAGCCGTGCAGAAGCACGGGAACTCCAGACATCAAAAAGAAGAGAAGCTGTGCAAAAACCGGAGCAGGAGTGAAATAGCTCTAAAAAATAGCTCTTAAAAATTCAGGAAACACTTGACAAACCCGGAAAATGGGTGTATCTTCATAAACGAATAATTCCTATCAGGAATAAGGGAATATAAGCTGAAAGGGGACAGGTCCGATGCGTCAGAGTAAAGCCATGCAGATGAATATGATGATGAACGGCATGTGTATGATGTGCTGTCATATTTGTGTGCATGAAAGACGGAACGGGCTGGTCGGATAGACCTGTAAGTATAGCATAGGAAGCCGCGATCCGTACTGGATTCGCGGCTTTTTTGTGTCATAGGAAATTCCTTGGAATTCCTTATGACACAAAAAGGCACTAACTGCTTCCTGTGACAGAAAAACAGTAGTGGCATCTTTTATGCGACAGGGTATCAATGCTGTATATTCGGAAAAAGAGAGGGGAAAAGACAATGGAGCAGAGAAAGGAAGCGATCATCTGCCTGGAAGGACTGGGAAAGCAATTCCAGACAACGAACGGAACGGTGACCGCGTTAGATGATATTAACCTGGAAATCCTGCAGGGCGAGATTTTTGGAATTATCGGTCTGTCAGGTGCAGGAAAGAGTACGCTGGTCCGGTGTATCAATTATCTGGAGACACCGACGGCGGGACGGGTTATTTTTGAGGGACAGAACCTGTCGATGATGAAGGAGGCGGAGATTCGGAAGGCCAGACAGTCGATGGGGATGATTTTCCAGCAGTTCAATCTTCTGGCACAGAGAAATGTACTCCAGAATGTGTGCTTTCCGATGGAGATTGCCGGTGTCCCGAAAGCAGAGGCGAAGAAACGGGC
Source organism: Clostridium fessum (assembly GCF_027698965.1). NCBI lineage: Bacteria > Bacillati > Bacillota > Clostridia > Eubacteriales > Clostridiaceae > Clostridium > Clostridium fessum. The sequence continues at coordinate 375,334 of NZ_JAQEQF010000002.1, read as the reverse complement.
GGCTGAGCTTTTAAAATTAGTCGGTCTGGAAGAACGGATGAAGGCATATCCGGCACAGCTCTCCGGCGGACAGAAGCAGCGTGTGGCGATTGCACGTGCGATGTCCACGAACCCGAAGGTGTTGCTTTGCGATGAGGCGACGAGTGCGCTCGACCCGAACACGACAAAATCGATTTTGGAGCTTCTCAAGAAGATTAATCGCGAACGCGGCATTACTGTGATCGTGATTACCCATGAGATGGCGGTTATTGAGTCTATCTGCGACCGTGTGGCGATCATCGACCACAGCCACATTGCAGAGTCTGGCAGGGTATCAGAGATTTTCTCCGGTCCGAAGTCGGAGATTGGGCGGCAGCTGATTCTAGGAGAGACGGCAGGGCAGAAGACAAGCTTTGCCAGAGCGCGCCAGATCCGCGTTATTTTCAATGGACAGGAATCTTCGGAGCCAATTATTTCTAATATGGTATTAGCCTGCAAGGTTCCGGTCAATATCCTTCTCGCGGATACCCACGATATTGGGGGCAAGGCGATGGGACAGATGCTTCTGCAGCTCCCGGAGGACGAGGTAGATGCAGGGCGTATCTGCAATTATTTAAAAACGGTCGGTGTGACCTATGAGGAGGTGCGCTAAGATGGTATTTGATGCGAAGACAGTCAGTATGCTGGTAAAAGAGACCTGGAGAACCTTATATATGGTAGGTCTTTCTTCCCTGATTTCTTATTTGATCGGCATCCCGCTCGGCGTGGCGCTGGTTGTAACCGATAAAGACGGCATCCGTCCGGTGCCGCTGTTCAACAAAGTGGCGGGCGTGATTGTCAACCTGCTCCGTTCGGTGCCGTTTATCATCCTGTTAGCGATGGTAATGCCGCTGACCCGCGCGATCGTGGGAAAGACGATCGGAGCAAATGCGGCAGTTGTACCGCTGGTAATCGCGGCGTTCCCGTACATCAGCCGTATGGTAGAGGCATCATTAAAGGAAATTGATGCAGGCGTGATTGAAGCAGCAAAATCAATGGGCGCTTCAACCTGGCAGATTATTTTCAAGGTGCTGCTTCCGGAGTCCAAGCCGTCCCTGTTAGTCGGCGCAGCGATATCGATCACGACAATCCTCGGATATTCCGCGATGGCAGGCTGTGTCGGCGCCGGCGGTCTGGGCGATGTGGCGATCCGATATGGATACCACCGTTATCAGGCAGATATGATGCTGGTTACCGTTGTGATTCTCGTTATTATCGCACAGCTGATTCAGGAGATCTTTACGCGGAGTTCGAGAAGAAGTGATAAGAGAATCCGTTAATAAGATATTTACAGAAATGAAATGCAGCCTATCGTCTGTGGCAGATGCAGGACATTTCTGAAATATAAATTTAAAGGAACTGTTTAAACACACGAAGAGGAGGAAATCACTATGAAAAAATCATTCTTAGGAACCACATTCCTGGCACTGCTGGCAGCTGCATCCTTAGCAGGCTGCTCTTCCAGCTCGAATGAGACAACTGCTGAGACCGCTGCAGAGGCAGCAGAGGAGACCACCGCAGAGGCAAAAGAGGCAGACGGCGATCTGGAGAAGCTGGTAGTAGGCGCAAGCCCGGCACCGCATGCTGAGATCCTGGAAGCTGCAAGAGACCTTCTGGCAGACAAGGGCTACGATCTGGAGATCGTAGAGTATACTGATTATGTACAGCCGAACAACGCACTGGAGTCCGGCGATCTGGATGCAAACTACTTCCAGCACAAACCATATCTGGATACCTTCAATGAGGAGAATGGCACTCACCTGGTAAGTGCAGGTGCAATCCATTATGAGCCATTCGGCATCTACGCAGGCAAGAGCGATTCTTTAGATGAGCTGGCTGACGGCGCAGAGGTTCTGGTGCCAAACGATGTAACCAACGAGGCAAGAGCACTTCTGCTTCTTCAGGATCAGGGTCTTCTGACACTGAAAGAGGATGCAGGTCTGACCGCAACTATCAATGATATTACAGAGAACCCGAAGAACCTGGATATCGTAGAACTTGAGGCAGCACAGCTTCCGCGTTCCTTACAGGATGCTGATATTGCAGTTATCAACGGCAACTATGCAATCGAGGCTGGTTTAAAGGTAACCGATGCTCTGGCAGTAGAGGCTTCTGACTCTCTGGCAGCCCAGACATACGGAAATGTTGTAGCAGTCCGTGAGGGTGACGAGGAGAGCGACAAGACAAAAGCTCTGATGGAAGTCCTGACAAGCGATGATATCAAAGAATTTATCGAGACGAAGTACGATGGAGCGGTTGTTCCGCTGTTTTAATTGACGGCAGGAACCTGATTACAGCAACGAAATTGGGAAGAGGCGGATGCTTTGCGGTGAAAACCGCAGGCGGAGGTCTCTTCTTTCAATTTATGGGAATGTGCGTCAGATGAAAAATGTTTTGCGTGAATTTTTTTGAATCATGTGATAGAATAAGAAAAAGATAAAGGTGACAGGCGGGTGATAAGAATGGAAATTCATATGCAGAACAGGAAAAAGGGCTTTACGCTGGCGGAGCTTTTGGTAGTCGTTGCGATAGTTGCCATTTTAGCTGCAATTTCTATTCCCATTTTTACCAGGCAGCTGGAGACCAGCCGGGAGGCCACGGATCTTGCCAATGTCCGTTCTGCATATGCAGAGGTGATGGCAGCGGTCATGATTGAGGATACAGAGAATGAAGTGAAGGTTGTAAAGCTGAAGCAGAAAAAAGAAAAATGGCAGTCGCATGACCCGGTGACGATAGGTGGAGTGATGCATTATAATGATCAGGGTGATACGGCCAACTGGATTGGTTATCCGGTTCCGGATGGGGAGTGCGAAGTTTCCTATCGGCCTGATTCGGGAGTGCTTCTTAACTGGAAAAGCGGAAATGGTACAGGCGGTTCGGAACAGAAATACGCGTTTAATATCAATTGCGATGTACATGCGCCCTTGAATGACAGCGGCATATTGAAAATGCTGGGTAATAACAACAATTTTGAAATTGATTCCAACTGTACAAAATCCAATATGCTTCCCAAGATACAGGCGAAGATTGAGGGGGACAGCCTGTTAAAAAAGGGAACCTGAGCCTATCTGGGAGATGCAACGGATAAGTCGAAGCGATATTTATTTTGGACATCTGTAGATATATCCTCAGATTCGGTTGGTGCAGGAAAGAAGATACCGGTTATTATCAGTACAGCAGATGGAAGGTTTTATATTTCAGAAACAACTACCGCTATGCGAGTGAATAAAGCTGGTAATTATGTAGCAATCGCTGGTCATCTGACTCCAACACAGTATAAGGAATATCTTTCGAAGGATAAAAAGTATGAGAATCTGCAGGAGGCATATGATGCATACGCAAAGCTGGTGACAGATGGGACGTATCCACAGTATAAGGATACGCTGCCGAAGTAGGGGCTGTGCAGCTGTTACAGGTGGGCGTCTTTAAAGTGGGGGGAGCCAGGGCATATGTTACTGTTCACGCATACGTGCCCAGTAACGGGCATATATCATTTACCAACCTGTGCCGAAAACCTTGACATTTTCCCGAAAAACCTCTATGATAACAAGGAACTGAAAAATGAAAGGCAGTGAAGAAGAGGAGTACACATAGAAGCCCTGACAGAGAGAACCGCGCAGGTTGAGAGACGGTTCCGGGAAACGGATGTGGAAGGTAGCTTCGGAGCCGGATTTCTGAAAAACTGCGTTCTGCTATGACTTAGGAATGGTGTGAAAGAGAGTGGTGGATAAGAGATCCCGGGAGTTCCCGTTATAGAATCAAGAGGATTGGGATAAAATCTGGATGTGTGCGAAGAAAACACCGGCAGATGGAAATCCTGATTGAATTAAGGTGGTACCGCGTATATGACGCCCTTTGCAGATGATATGTCTGCAAGGGGCTTTTTCATTTCATAGGAAATTACGTCCTATGAAACAAAAAACGCTCCGCGAGGATGCGCCAAGGCACATTCTTTTTCATAGGAAACGCGCTTCGGAAAGGACAAAACAGATGAAAAAACAAGGTCCGCTGACAAGCTGTGACACGTGCGGCAATTATGTCTATGACGATGATTATGGGTATTATCTGTGCGAGGCAGATCTGGATGAGGACGAGATGGCGGCATTTTTAAGCAACCAGCGTTTTGTCTGCCCGTACTACCAGACGGATGATGAGTACAAGATTGTCCGGAAACAGATGTAAGAAACTGCATCGGAAATTACACAAAATGAAGGTAAACAAGATGCGGTTCATGATAGAATGCGAGGATAAACAGCATTTGATGAGTTAAAACACAAAAGGAGAATCGATCAATGAAAGAACTGGAAAAGACATATAATCCGGCGGATATTGAAGATCGCCTGTATCAGAAATGGCTGGACAGCAAATATTTCCACGCCGATGCAGAGCGCGGACGCAGAAACGGCAAGAAGCCGTTCACGATTGTGATGCCGCCGCCAAATATTACCGGACAGCTTCATATGGGACATGCGCTGGATAACACCATGCAGGATATCCTGATCCGTTACAAGAGAATGCAGGGCTATGAGGCACTGTGGCAGCCGGGTACCGACCATGCGGCGATCGCAACGGAGGTTAAGGTTATCAATAAGCTGAAAGAGCAGGGCATTGACAAGCATGATCTGGGTCGTGAGGGCTTCCTGGAGAAAGCATGGGAGTGGAAAGAAGAGTACGGCAGCCGTATCGTAAAACAGCTTCACAAGCTGGGTTCCTCCGCTGACTGGGACCGCGAGCGTTTCACGATGGACGAGGGCTGTTCCGAGGCAGTTCTGGAAGTATTTACCAGACTGTATGAAAAAGGTTATATTTACAAGGGATCCCGTATCATCAACTGGTGCCCGGTCTGCCAGACTTCCATTTCGGATGCCGAGGTAGAGCATGAGGAGCAGGACGGCTTTTTCTGGCACATCAATTACCCGATCGTCGGCGAAGAGGGACGTTTCGTCGAGATCGCAACCACCCGTCCGGAGACGCTGTTAGGCGATACTGCGGTAGCTGTCAACCCGGAGGATGAGCGCTACAAGGATATCGTAGGCAAGATGTTAAAACTGCCGCTGACCGACCGAGAGATTCCGGTCATCGCGGATGAGTATGTAGATAAAGAGTTCGGTACCGGCTGCGTAAAGATCACACCGGCACATGACCCGAACGACTTTGAGGTAGGAAAACGCCACAACCTGGAAGAGATCTGCATCATGAATGACGATGCAACCATCAGCGTACCGGGCAAATATCAGGGCATGGACCGCTACGAGGCGAGAAAAGCCATGGTAGAGGATCTGAAGGAAATGGGACTTTTAGTCAAAGTCGTTCCGCATTCCCACAACGTAGGTACCCACGACCGCTGCGGCACAACCGTAGAGCCGATGGTAAAACCGCAGTGGTTTGTCAAGATGGAAGAGATGGCGAAACCGGCGGTAGAGGCACTTAAATCCGGCAGACTTAAATTCGTTCCGGAGAGCTTCGGAAAGACGTATCTGCACTGGCTTGAGGGCATCCGTGACTGGTGTATTTCCCGTCAGCTCTGGTGGGGACACCGGATTCCGGCTTATTATTGTGATGACTGCGGCGAGATGACCGTTGCCAAGTGTGCACCGGCGGTATGCCCGAAATGCGGCGGCACCCACCTGCATCAGGATGAGGACACGCTGGATACCTGGTTCTCCTCCGCCCTGTGGCCGTTCTCCACGCTCGGCTGGCCGAAGGATACACCGGAATATGAATATTTCTATCCGACCGACGTGCTGGTAACAGGATACGATATCATTTTCTTCTGGGTTATCCGTATGGTATTCTCTGGTCTGGAGCAGACGGGCAAAGAGCCGTTCCACACCGTCCTGATCCACGGTCTGGTACGCGACTCCCAGGGACGCAAGATGAGTAAATCCCTTGGAAATGGTATCGATCCGCTCGAGGTTATCGACAAGTACGGCGCCGATGCACTTCGTATGACCCTGATGACCGGTAACGCACCGGGCAACGATATGCGCTTCTATTGGGAGCGTGTGGAAGCCAGCCGTAACTTTGCAAACAAGGTATGGAATGCATCCCGTTTCATTATGATGAACATCGAAAAAGCGCCGGTAACGGATGTGAAGCTTTCTGACCTGAAGATGGCTGACCGCTGGATCCTCTCCAAGGTCAACACGCTGGCAAAAGATGTTACCGAGAACATGGATAAGTACGAGCTGGGAATCGCTCTCCAGAAGGTTTACGATTTCATCTGGGAGGAGTTCTGCGACTGGTACATCGAGATGGTAAAACCGAGACTCTGGTCCGAGGAAGACACCACCAAGGCAGCTGCACTCTGGACCCTGAAAACGGTTCTGATCCAGTCCTTGAAACTGCTGCATCCATATATGCCGTTCATCACCGAGGAAATCTTCTGCAACCTGCAGGATGAGGAACCGTCCATCATGATTTCTTCCTGGCCGGAGTACAAGGATGAGTGGAATTTCGCAGACGAGGAGAAAGCTGTAGAGACGATCAAGGATGCAGTCCGCGCGATCCGCGGCGTCCGCACATCCATGAACGTACCGCCGAGCAAGAAGGCAAAGGTATACGTTGTATCCGAAGATCCGGAAGTTCTGGCCATCTTCGAGCACAGCCGTGTCTTCTTCGCAACTCTTGGCTACGCGAGCGAGGTTGTCCTTCAGAAGGACAAGAGCGGAATCGCAGACGATGCCGTATCGGCTGTGACTGCAAAGGCAACCATCTATATGCCGTTTGCAGAGCTGGTGGATCTGGACAAGGAGATCGAGCGTCTGACCAAGGAAGAGGAGAAGCTGAAAAAAGAGCTTGCCCGTTCCGAGGGCATGTTAAGTAATGAAAAGTTCGTCAGCCGCGCACCGGAGGCAAAGATTGCCGAAGAGCGTGAGAAGCTGGAGAAATACCGCCAGATGATGGCACAGGTACAGGAGCGCCTGGCACAGCTGCGGAAATAGTTGAATATGAAGTAAAAGGCAGGATCGAGAGATCCGCCTGATGCGTGAAATAAGCCGATGTGTAGGGGGAAAACTATATGCATTGGCTTATTTGCAAAGAAAGAACCGAAATTATTCTGTTTTTTATCTCAGTCGAGAAGACTCCCACCTCTTCAGGTGGTGAGTAATAGCAAATTTGTCTCAGTGGGAGTCCATTCTCCGACTGAGATAAACGCTCCGCGAGGATGCGCAGTGATTCTGTAAAGAATATGTCAGCTTCGCTGACCAGAATCACGCGCCAAGTCTCACGGACGTTCGACTTGAATTATATGGGCGAATGCCTTTGAAGAGAGAAAGGAGATTATTTTTTTATCCTCGAACGAGGATAATTGGATGATACGAGATATTATGGAGATAAGAACAGCGACAATAGCAGATCTGGCTCAGATTGCAGCCGTGGAAGCAGAATGCTTTCCGGCAGCGGAAGCCGCAACGAAAGAGGAGTTTGAGGAGAGAATTAAGTATTATGGAAATCATTTTTGGCTCATGTTTGAAGGCGAAAAGCTGATTGTGTTTGTGGACGGCTTCGTCACAGACAAGCCGGATCTGACGGATGAGATGTACGAACGGGCAGAAATGCACGATGAAAACGGCGCATGGCAGATGATTTTTGGTGTCAATACGATCCCGGCATACCGGAAACATGGCTATGCGGGACAGTTGCTCCAGTGCGCCATCGAGGATGCCAGAAAACAGGGGAGGAAGGGACTTGTGTTGACGTGCAAGGAAAAATTGATAGCCTATTATGCCAAGTTTGGATTTGTGAATGAGGGGATCTCGGAATCGGTGCATGGAAACGTGATCTGGTATCAGATGCGGTATAAGTTTTAAATTTAAGAAGAAATACGTGATTGCCCGCAAATACTAATAATACTTATTATAGGAATCGAAATGGCGTTTTTAATAGAAGTGTGATAAGATACAAGTATCAGAATTAAAAATGAGACGCCATTTCGATTTTTTGTAATTGTTTGCAACAAGCATTACAAATTCTTTTCCATCTTTCTGCGTGTATCTTTTGCGTGTGTTTTATATGCATAACGGGCATCGGAAGCAGGCGCACGGGATTGGGTGAAAAAGGGTCAAAAGGGGCGTCCGCAAACAGGAGGGGTTAGAGAAAACATGAAATCATTGCAGGCGCGTTATCTGGATCGACTGGCAGAGCTTTACCCGACGATTGCAGCGGCATCGACGGAGATCATCAATCTGGAATCGATCTTAAATCTGCCGAAAGGAACGGAACATTTCCTGACCGATATCCATGGGGAATACGAGGCATTTTCTCATGTATTGAAAAATGGTTCCGGTTCCGTCAAGCGAAAGATTGACGATGTATTTGGAAATACCCTGAGCCGTCAGGATAAGCAGTCACTGGCAACCCTTATTTACTATCCGGCGGAGAAAATGAGCCGGATTCTGCAGACGGAGAAGAACCCGGATGACTGGTATAAGATCACACTCTATCGTCTGATTGCGGTCTGCCGCCGGGCAGCGAGCAAGTACACGCGTTCGAAGATCCGCAAGGCGCTTCCGAAGGAATTTGCCTATGTGCTGGAAGAACTTCTGACTGAGCGCGGTGATCTGCAGGACAAGGAATCCTACTACGATGCCATCGTCCAGACGATTGTCCGTGTGGGACGGGCGAAAGCCTTTATTATAGCGCTAAGCGAGCTGATTCAGCGCCTGACGGTCGATCATCTTCATATCGTAGGCGATATCTATGACAGGGGTCCGGGACCGCATATCATCATGGACAAGATGATGACCTATCACTCGATTGATGTCCAGTGGGGCAATCACGATGTGCTCTGGATGGGCGCGGCAGCGGGACAGATGGGGTGTATTGCAAACGCAATCCGTATCTGCGCGAGATATGGAAACCTGGATATTTTGGAGGATGGTTACGGCATCAACCTTCTTCCATTGGCAACCTTTGCGATCAATACATATGGGGATGACCCGTGCACCTGCTTCCAGTTAAAGGGCAGTGACTCTTACAGTGCGTCTGAGCGCGAGATGAACCAGAAGATGCACAAGGCGATCTCGATCATCCAGTTCAAGGCGGAAGGGCAGATCATCAAGCGCCATCCGGAATTTGGTCTGGAGAAACGAAATCTTCTGCATCATATTGATTTTGAACGCGGCGTTCTGGAAATGGATGGCAGAGAGTACAAGATGCTTGATATGAATTTCCCGACGGTGGATCCAAAGGATCCATATGCATTTACACCAGAAGAAGCGGATATCATGGAACGTCTGGAACGTGCGTTCATGAACTGCGAGAAGCTGCAGCAGCATATGAAGTTTCTGCTGGCGAAGGGAAGTCTCTATAAAGTATACAACAACAATCTTCTCTACCATGGCTGCGTTCCGTTAAATAAGGACGGTACCTTCAAGGAGGTAGAGATCTACGGCAAGCAATATAAGGGAAAGGCGCTATACGATATTCTGGACAATTATGTCCGCAAGGGGTTTGTCGCGGTCGATAAGGCAGAGCGGGAAAAAGGCAGGGACATGATGTGGTATATCTGGCTGAATGAAAATTCCCCGCTGTTCGGCAAGGACAAGATGGCAACGTTTGAGCGCTATTTTCTGGCAGAAAAAGAGACACATAAAGAAGTAAAAAATCCGTATTACGATATGCTGGAAAATGAGGAAGTGCTTGACCGCATTCTCCGTGAGTTTGGTCTGGAGCCGGAGGGCGCGCACATCATCAACGGTCACGTCCCGGTCAAATCCAAAGACGGCGAGAGCCCGCTCAAATGCGGCGGTAAGCTTCTCGTCATCGACGGTGGTTTCTCAAGGGCATATCAGAAAGAAACCGGTATCGCGGGGTATACGCTGATTTACAACTCCTACGGTCTGATTCTGGCAGCGCACGATCCGTTTGAGTCCACCGAGGCGGCGATCGAGAAGGAGAGTGATATCCATTCCGAGAGCCGTATGGTCAAATGGGTGCCGGAGCGCAAGTGCGTCGGGGATACCGATATCGGACGGGAACTGAAAGAGAAGATCAAAGATCTGGAAAAACTGCTGAATGCGTACTATAGCGGTGCGATCGCGGAGAAATTTACGCGGTAGATCATTCGCCAGACAACGGATGCAAATGGAAATCACGTAAGTGATCCGATTGCAGTGAATGCTGTAGAGGCAAATATTCAGAAATCAGAGAGTGTAAAATGAAAAGGAATACGGCAATGACATAATATGTATCATGTCATATACAGTGTGCCGTGATATGAGGACTTTTACAGCCGATGAGAGAAAAGAAAAAAGGAAAACGTTGATTTTCTGATTACATTATTTTCAAAACAAAAAAAACGCAATATTCCAGTTTGCGTTGCGGTTGTAGTTTGTAATATTTTATAGTACAATAATAAAAAATTTATAAAAAAAAGGAATGCAGCAATGACATAATACATATTATGTCATATACAGGGACATATATAAAGCAGGAAAATCTGGTTGGCGGAAATATGGACATCTTTTGATTATAAGACAGAGCGAGAAGAAGACAGGAGTTCACCGATACTGGGTGTGCCAATGCGATTGCGGAAACATCTGTCTGGTTTACGGAACGCATTTAAAAAGTGGACATACAAAAAGCTGCGGCTGTTATCGCAGAAAAAGGCAGACGCATGGATGGCTGGATCTGACGGGAGAAACAAGGGCGCGAATGCAGAAAAACAGTATTATGATACATTCCTAAAAAAATATCATGGAGAACAAAGCGGCGCTGAGAGCGAAGGGAGAGAATAGAATGTTGCAAAAATCGCAGGAAGAGCCGAAAAAAAAAGAACAAAGAATTTCGGACATACATACACACGTTCTTCCGGGACTTGATGATGGCTCGAAAAGCATAAGCGCCAGTGTTCGGATGCTTCGGAAATCATATCAGCAAGGTGTGCGCAATGTGATAGCAACCCCTCATTATACCGTCTATCACTGGCGGACAAAACCGGAACAGATACAGAGACTTATGGAGCAGATGGCAAAAGCGGTTCAGAAGGTGATGCCGGAGCTGCGACTGTATAGCGGGCAGGAAATACAATATTTTGAAGGCATGGCTGATATGCTTCAGAGGGGAGAACTGCTGACACTGGCGGGAAGTCATTATGTTCTGGTAGAATTCCTTCCCCAGTCGCAGTGGAGCCAGATACAGAATGCAGTCCGGGAGCTGCTGCTGGCGGGATATTTCCCAGTGCTGGCGCATATTGAGCGTTATCAGTGTCTAAGAAAGACAGGACGTCTGACAGAGCTTCAGAGGGAGGGCGCTTATCTTCAGATGAATTACGGAAGTCTGATAAAGCTTAGAAATGTCTGGAATTTACGTGAGAGACTGGAACGGCGCTGGTGCCGTAAAGTGCTGCTGGCGGGATATATCAGTTTTCTGGGAACCGATATGCATGGGGTTCATCACCGTGCACCGGACAGTGACAGGGCACTTGCCTGGATCCGAAAAAAAGGCGGGGATACATTGGCCAGACAATTGTCAGTGGAGAATCCAGAAAAAATAATCCTGGATGAACGATTATAAGAGGAACTCTAAAATACATCTGAAACAGATTGGCAGAATGCCGGTCAGAAAAAAAGAAAGAAAAGGAAATTTGTAAGGTATGGAAACGAAAGAGAGTCAAAAACAGGCGTGGGATGATGAGGATGTAATTGATGTCGGAGAGATTTTGTATGCATTGCTCCGGAAACTCTGGATTATCATCGGAGCGCTTGTGATTGGAGGAGCAATTGGAGGGGCATATAGTTACTTTTTGCTCACACCGCAGTACACTTCAACCGCAAAAATCTATGTACTGACAAAAGAAACAACGCTGACATCGTTGGCCGACCTGCAGATTGGCACGCAGCTGACGCAGGATTACAAGACGATCATTACCGGCCGCTCGGTCATGGAAGAGGTAGTCGATAAACTTCATCTGGACATGGACTATAAAAAGCTGGTTAAGAAGATTGAAGTGGAGAATCCGAAAGATACACGTATTCTGAGCATTTCAGCGCAGGATCCGGATGCGGAAATGGCAAAAAAGATCGTTGATACGACGGCAGAAGTGGCATCGGACTATGTAGGAGAAATCATGGAGATGACACCGCCGAAACTCATCGAGAGCGGTGAGGTAGCTGTTAAAAAGACCAGTCCGAGCAATACCAAAAATGCTGCGATTGGCGCTTTGATAGCAGCCTTTTTGGTGTGTGCATACATCAGCCTGACTGTTATTTTGAATGATACGATTCAGTCAGAGGAAGATGTGGAGAAATATCTGGAACTGCCGGTACTGGCTGTGATTCCGGAGAGCAAGATTCACGGAAGAGGCGAGAAAAAAGTAAAACGTACCTCCGGCATCTGGGATATCATCAATCCATTTGCCGGAAAAGAGAAAAACGAAAGAAGGTAGGAGAGCATGGCAAACCAGAATCTGTTCATCCCGGTTACACAGGATGAAAAAAAAGACTATCAATATGAGGAAGCAATGAAAACACTCCGTACCAACATTCAGTTTTCGGGCAGTGGATTGAAAGTGATCATGCTGACCAGCACGATGCCGGATGAGGGAAAAAGTGAGACATCTTCCCAGCTGGCGATTTCAATGGCACAGACAGAGGGACGAGTTTTATTTATTGATGCCGATATCCGTAAATCCGTGCTGGTATCCCGCTTCGGATTCGGGCAGCAGATTTACGGTCTGACGCAGTACCTGACAGGACAGAAACTGCTGGGGGATATTCTGTATCATACCAATCTGCCAAATCTTGACATCATTTTCTCTGGCCCGATGGCGCCGAATCCGGCGGAATTGCTGGGAGAGGACGCATTTGCGCGGCTGGTTGAATGGGCAAGAAATGAATATGATACGATCATCATTGATACGCCGCCTCTTGGAAGTGTCATTGACGCAGCTATTATTTCCCAGCGCTGTGACGGAGCTATCCTCGTAGTTGAAAGCGGGGCGCTCAGTTATCGCCTGGTGCAGAAAGCAAAAAACCAGCTTGAGCGGACAGGCTGCCGGATTTTAGGAGCCGTACTGAATCGTGTCGATATGGCAGGCAGCGGATACTATCATAGATATTATGGAAAATATTCCAAATATAGTAAATATTACGAAAACGAGTCGGATAAATGAAAAAGCAGAATATGATTCGATGGATTGCCGGAGCGGCGGTGGGAATCGCCTGCGTGGGATTCGGTATCCATGCGTATTACAGATATGAAGAGAGAGAAGCAGCCGTGCAGGAGATGGAAGCACGTGGGCAGCAGGAAAACGAGGATGCAGAAGACCAGAAAAATGGGATTTTGACCTGGAATGGAAAGAAATATCGCCGGAATACAGCGATGAGAGCCATTCTTTGTATGGGTATTGATACGAAGGGCGAGATGGCATCACAGGCAGTTTCGGGAAAAGGCGGCGATGCCGATGCCATCTTTCTGATCGCCGAGGACGCGTCCAGAGATCAGGCTCAGATTGTACTGATTCCAAGAAATACAATGACGGAGATAGAGGTATTTGACTATTTTGGGGAACCTCTGGGGACCGAGACACAGCAGCTGACGCTGGCGTATGCGTTTGGAGATGGGCGGGAAGAAAGCTGTGAACTGACAGCAGAAGCCCTTTCTAAACTTTTATTTGGTCTTAAGATCGACGGATACTTTGCAGTCAATATGGATTCGATTTCCTATTTTAATGATGCAGTCGGTGGTGTGCCGGTTACCGTGGATGATGAGATGGTCGCAAACCAGTATCCAGAAGATTTCAAGATGGGAGAAACAGTCAACCTGACCGGAGATCTGACAGAAAAATATGTCCGCTTCCGGGATGTGGACGAAGAGGGGTCCGCAAGTATTCGTCTTCACCGGCAGAAAGGATATCTGAAAGCGTTTATTCAGAAGGCAAAGGAAAGTCAGGCGGCAGACAAAACCACCATAACCCGGCTGGTGGATGGAATACAGAAATTGGCGATCACCAACATGGCGAAGGACCAGTACATGGACATGGGACTGGCGCTTTTGAACAGTCCGGATGCCATGGAAGACGGTGATTTTATTGAACTGTCGGGAAAAATATATCAGGGAAAATTCGAAGAGTTTTACCCAGATATGGATGAGCTAAAAGAGATTGTCATCAATCTTTTTTATAAAGAAAAAGCTTAAAAAGCAAAGGCTTTGAAAGCCGGAAAGGAAGGTTCAAATGAAAAAGAAGTACGCAGCACTCATGATGGCAGCAGCAATCATGGCAGTGCCGGGCACACTGGCAATGGCAGCGAGCCCGAACACAAATGTGACAGTCAGTCACGGAGGAAGCAGTTCAGGTTCTGCCTCTTCCAAGAGCGCAGGTCTCAATGTAAATGCGGGAACCATTACCAACAAGACATCTACGGGTATCAAGAATAGTGGTCAGAATGGTTCCAACGGTATTACTGTTTCGCAGGGAAATACTGCAAATGGCAGTTCGGTTGGGTTCGCATCCGATCAGCAGATCAAAGACGGCAATAGCTGGGCTGTTGCAGAAAAAGTGTTTGAGATCAATGCAGGTGTTCCGCTGTATCGTGTAACGGGTGATCCGGCACTGGTTGGATATTCTCCGCTTATGCCGGCACAGCAGCTCATGACAACCGATGCAAATGGCGTTGCAGTGAGTGATCCGGTCACGGTAAATATTGCAGTAGCAGCTCTGGGTGATGTTCAGAATGTAGAAATCTACTACTACAGTGAAACCAATCATAAGTGGGAATTAGCTCCGGTCAACGGGATTGATCATGCAACAAACTCTGTTAATGTAACAATTCCGGGCAATGCAGTCTTTACATTAGTTCATAAGAACTAATTGATAAGGCCGCGGAAGCCGGCAGGTACCTGGTAAGAGAGGTACCTGCCGGTACCTTGAGAGGCTGATTTACAAAGTCGATTGCAATAGGCATTGACGGGGGGAGCGGTAGATATGTACAGAAGAAATTCAGGCGGATGGATGAAGCATATCGATTTCATCATCCTGGATGTGATTTCTCTGCAGGCGGCATTAATACTTGCCTATGCATGCAGTGGGTATGGATGGGATATATACACACCGATTTTGTATCGGAATATGGCGATTTTTTTAGGAATGATGGATCTGATTTTGCTGGTTTGCCGGGAGACAATGCGGGGAGTCATAAGAAGAGACCATTTTGTGGAATTTATAGTAGCTGTCAAGCAGGCCGTTTTTATAGAAGGCAGTGCTCTTTTATATCTGTTCCTTCTGCAGGAAGGGCAGAAGTATTCCAGACTGGCTTTGATGCTGACGGCTGTCTTCTATATCGGAACCGCGTATAGTGTGCGTGAATGCTGGAAATGGCATCTGCAGCGAAAAAAAACAGTCGATGGAAACAAGCGCGTTCTGATGATTGTGACAAATGAGGACATAGCCGGACGGACGGTCAAAACGATCAAGGAAAACAATTATGCACAATACATGATTGCGGGGGTCTGCCTGATCGGAGATCACGAATCGCATGTAGGAGAAAAAATCGAAGAAATTCCCGTGATAGTGGATGAGGAAGAACTTCCCCATTATGTCTGCCAGGGATGGATTGATGAGGTTATTGTTGTAACCTCAGAGATGGTGCCATATCCGGATAAGCTGCTGAACCAGCTGACAGAAACCGGCGTAACGGTGCATCTGAACCTTGCAAAAGTGACAAGTGTGCCGGGAAAGAGACAGTTTGTGGAGAAAATAGGACCGTATACCGTGCTGACAACGAGCATCAATTATGCGTCGTCTTTCCAGCTTTTTCTCAAACGGATGATGGATGTCATAGGCGGACTGATCGGCTGTGCATTGACGGCGGTACTCTTTTTATTTCTTGCACCTGCGATTTATCTGTCATCACCGGGACCGATCTTTTTTACCCAGGAAAGAGTCGGAAAAAACGGAAAACGGTTTAAAATGTACAAATTCAGAAGTATGTACATGGACGCCGAAGCACGCCGTGATGAGCTGATGAAAGAAAATAAGCTGGGCGATGGAAAGATGTTCAAGCTTGATTTCGACCCGCGCGTGATCGGAAATCAAATCATGCCGGATGGAAGCCATAAGACCGGAATCGGTGAATTTATCCGCCGGACAAGTCTGGATGAATTTCCTCAGTTTTTCAATGTGCTGAAAGGGGATATGTCGCTTGTAGGCACCCGCCCGCCGCTGATTTCAGAGACCAATCTCTATGAATTGCACCATAAAGCCAGACTGGCGATCAAGCCGGGTATTACCGGTATGTGGCAGGTCAGCGGCCGAAGTGAAATCACGGACTTCGAAGAAGTTGTCCGCCTCGACCGGGAGTATATCACTAATTGGAATATCGGAATGGATATAAAGATTCTGATGAAGACGGTGATGGTGGTTTTGAGGAGAGATGGGGCGGTGTAAGGGGGGACAAGTTATCCATAAGTGGATGGCTTCGATTGAGAGCAGAGAAAAGCCTGATTTCATGCGGGTTTGCGCGGCTTGACCTTTTCACCTCAACTTGTTTCTGCCTGTCATGGTGCGTTACGGCCAGCGTGCTTTCAGGGGTTAATGGCTTCTGGCTGCGCTCTATACTTAACCCACCACAGCGAAAGCTGATAGAGCAGAAAACAGAATAAGGAGGTACGAGGACAAGCCTGCGTATAGATTGTTGTTGCAATCTGTATACAGGCTTGTTGTTGTGCTGTGAAGTAAGTTGAGGGGTAAAAGAATACGATTGGCAAGAAATACCATCCTTCGGGATGTGTACATAGATAAAAACACCTTTTGAGGGAATTGGGTCCAAGGAAGACCGGAGGAGTAAATATTATGAAGAATTTCAAAATCGCTGTTGCTGGCACTGGGGATGGAGATATAATAGGGTCAACCAAGAAAAACCACGATAAATAAAGGATTTCGACGGCTCGACTCGTTCGACAAAAGTGTTTATTTGCTGACAGGCTGCGGAGAAGCTGAAATCCAGAGGTTATAGGTGGGAGGTTTTGGTGCAGCTCTGTTTTGACCCACAAAATGAGCAGCAAGTAAAAAATTAAGGAGAACGAATCGAGCCTACGGTGGATTGCCATTGAGCAATCCGCCGTGGGCTTGTTTGCTGTTTTATCAAATAAAAAATTGGTGAGGGAGAACAGAACTATGAGAAATTATAAAATCGCTGTGGCCGGCACGGGATACGTAGGGCTTTCGCTGGGAGTGCTTCTGAGCCGGTATCATCAGGTGGTTGCAGTCGATATTGTGCAGGCTAAGGTCGATATGATCAACAACAAGAAATCTCCGATTCAGGATGATTATATTGAAAAATACTTGGCAGAAAAGGACTTGAATTTAACCGCAACTCTGGATGCAAAGGAAGCATACTCCGATGCAGATTTTGTTGTAATAGCCGCCCCCACAAATTACGATAGCCACACCCAGCACTTTGATACGTCTGCGGTTGAAGCTGTAATCAAGCTGGTCATGGAATATAACCCTAATGCCATTATGGTTATCAAGTCTACAATTCCTGTGGGCTATACGGCAAGTGCAAGAGAAAAGTTCAACAGCAAGAATATCATTTTCAGCCCGGAGTTCCTGCGTGAATCTAAAGCCCTTTACGATAACCTGTATCCTTCTCGTATCATTGTGGGTACTGACCCGAACGATGAACGTCTGGTGAAAGCCGCACATGAGTTTGCTGGTCTGCTCCAGGAAGGTGCAATCAAGGAGAATATTGACACGCTGTTCATGGGCTTCACTGAGGCCGAGGCGGTCAAGCTGTTCGCTAACACCTATTTGGCTCTGCGCGTGGCTTACTTCAATGAGCTGGACACCTACGCAGAAAGCAAGGGGCTGAACACCCAGCAGATCATTGATGGTGTCTGCCTTGATCCGCGTATCGGTAGTCACTACAACAATCCAAGCTTTGGCTATGGTGGATATTGCCTGCCGAAAGACACCAAGCAGCTTTTGGCTAACTATGCCGATGTGCCGGAAAATCTGATTGAAGCAATCGTGGAATCTAATCGTACTCGTAAGGAATTTATTGCAGACCGCGTTCTGAAGCTGGCTGGCTACTATGGATATGATGCAGAGAATGAGTTCGATGAGGACAAGGAGAAATCCGTCACGATTGGCGTTTACCGCTTGACGATGAAATCTAACTCCGACAACTTCCGTCAGAGTTCTATTCAGGGGGTTATGAAGCGTGTGAAGGCAAAGGGCGCAACAGTCATTATCTATGAGCCGACTCTGAAGGACGGAGAGACATTCTTTGGCTCTGTGGTGGTCAACAATCTGGCAAAGTTCAAGGAAATGAGCCACGCCATCATTGCGAACCGCTATGACAAGTGCCTGGATGATGTAAAAGAGAAAGTTTACACGAGAGATATTTTCCAGAGAGATTGAGGAAAAAGTCATGATAAAAACACGAGATGATTTACAAGATTGTCTGGATAAAGATAAACGAGCTTTGGGGATGAAGAAAAGCAGACCGTCCATTATTGGAGATGAAGTATGGAAATTTGAAATCGCTTTGAGGATGGATGAATTTTATAGAAATACTCAAAAGAACAAATTGGCTGGACTTTTTTGGAAATGGCGACATAAGCAGCTAGGATTAAAATTGGGGTTTTCAATTCCATGCAACTGTTTCGGGGGGGGGCTGAAAATAAATCACTATGGTCTGATTGTAGTGCATCCGTTGGCAAGGATTGGAGAATGGTGTGATATTCACCAAGGTGTGAACATTGGACAAAATATCGAAAAAGGCTCTGTTCCGGTAATTGGAGATAATGTTTGGATTGGACCAGGTGTCAAAATGTTTGGCAAGATAACTCTTGGCGATAATATGATGATTGGTGCTGGTGCAATCGTAAATAAATCGTTTGAAAAGGGTAACTGTACAATAGCGGGAAATCCTGCAATACGAGTAAGTGACCACGGAAATGTGTGGTTTAGAGAATAATATAGAAATTTGGAAGATGAAGTATGAAAGATAAAAAAATATGTTTTGCGGCTTCATCGGGTGGACATTATGAGCAGCTAATGATGTTAAAACCTTTGATGGAAAAATATGACAGTTTTGTTATAACCGAAAAAACAGATTATAGCGCAAAGGCAAAAGGCGAAAAAACATACTACATGAATCAAGTGAACCGCCGGGAAAAAGATTTTGTCTGGCAAATGATTGTAAATACATGGAAGTCCATTGGTATTTATAGGAAAGAAAAGCCAGATGTGGTTATCTGTACGGGCGTTCTGGCGATGATTCCAATTTGCCTTATTGCAAAACTTATGGGGAAAAAGCTTATTTATATAGAATCATTTGCAAAGGTGACTTCGCCCACTGAAACAGGAAAGCTACTTTACAAGTTTGCCGATCAATTCTATGTGCAGTGGAAACCGATGCTGAAGTTCTATCCTAAAGCGATATATTTAGGAGGAATCTATTAAATGGCAGAGAAAATTTTTATAACATTGGGGTCCCAGAAATTTCAATTCAATAGATTGCTTATAGCTGTGGATAAGCTGTGTGAAAAAGAAATCATTTGCGGAAAAGATGTATTTGCGCAGATTGGTTACAGCGATTATGTTCCCCAAAATTATCGCTATAATAATTTCATGGACAGAGAAGAATTTAGCGTGGAAATGGGTAAAGCGGATATAGTGATTACTCATGGTGGAACGGGTGCGATTATTGGTGCAGTAAAAAAAGGAAAGAAAGTCATTGCTGTTCCACGTCTTGCAAAATATGGAGAACACGTTGATGACCACCAGCTTCAGTTGGTTAAACAGTTTGATGATCTGAATCTGATTTGTCCGTGCGGAGACACAAATGAATTAGCAGAGGCAATAGAAACAGTGAAACATACAGAGTATTCGGAATACGAATCGAATACTAATACTATCGTAAAAAGCATTGAAAATTATATAGAAACATTGAGGAGATAATTATGGGATTTGCGAAAAATTTATATAGAAATATTCTGCGTGTTTTGCCGGATAAGCCGGCTCTTTACCTGATTTACTTTAGAGGATATCAAAAAATACTGAATTTGAAAAATCCGCAGTATTTTGGCGAAAAAATTCAGTGGTTGAAATTATACGGGCATCTTGATGAGCTAAGTCGGTATGTTGATAAATATGAAGTCAGAGATTTTGTAGAGAAAACTGTTGGGAATAAGTACTTGAATAAATTGTATGGCGTTTATAACGGATCGGATGAAATCAACTATGATAGGTTGCCTAATAAATTTGTACTTAAGTGCACAAATGGAAGTGGTGCGGTTCTTATTTGCAAAGATAAAAATTCTCTTAATAAAAAGAATGCCGCTACTACGATGAATAAGTGGTTGAAAGATGATTTTTACAAGATGAAAAAAGAACCACAATATAAAGGCGTGAAGAATAGAATAATTGCAGAAGAATATTTGGAAGATGAATCGGGAGCGTTAAGAGATTATAAGTTTTACTGCTATGATGGAGAACCTCTCTATTATGGCGTTTTTACAGACCGTTATACAGATGAAACTGTTGATATGTACGATATGGACGGAAATAAATTAGAGGGTATTATTAACGGTGGAGTAAAAAATAGTGATTATGTTCTGCCACAAGGGAAAAATTTTCCTGAAATGATAGATGTGGTACGAAAGCTGGCAAAACCATTCCAGTTTGTAAGGGTGGATTTGTACATGGCAAACGACCACATTTATTTTGGTGAGTTGACATTTACAGATGGAGCAGGATCTGATCCGTTTACCCCACGCTCGTTTGATCTTGAAATGGCTAAAAGAATTAAATTGGGCCGTGTGTTACAGGAAAAATAAAATTTAAGAGAGGTTTATTGTGGAAACACTTATTAAGATTAATGATTTTGTGAATGGAATTGTATGGGGCGTTCCCATTATGCTTCTGATTCTTGGAACTGGTGTCTATTATACAGTCCGATTCGGATTTATGCAGTTTCGCCATCCAGCATGGCTTGTGAAGCAAACAATTATAAAGGCTTTTAAGAAAAAGGATGAAGGGCCGACCGCACAAGGCGAACTTACGAGTTTTCAAGCGGCGATGACATCGGTATCTGCGATAGTTGGTTCCGGAAATATTGCAGGTGCAGCAACGGCAATTGTTATGGGCGGACCGGGAGCACTTGTATGGATGATTTTAGCGGCTTTTGTCGGTATGGCAACTAAATTTGCTGAGATTGCACTGGGTATTAAATATCGTAAAATACATAAGGATGGGACGGTCAGCGGCGGTGCAATGTATTATTTGGCAGACGGCTTGCACCAAAAATGGCTTGGTATTCTGTTTTCGATTTTGGTTATTCCGTTTGCATTTGTTATATCTGGTGTGGTTGATACCAATACAATTGCATTGACATTAAATGAACGATATAGTATCCCGACAGTAGTAACTGGAGTGATTTTAGCAGTATTGGTCGGGATTATTGTATTTGGTGGAATTGGAAGAATTGGTCATGTCTGTGAGGTTGTTGCACCTTTTATGGGCGGAGCGTATATTCTTGCTGGGCTGCTAATCATGATTGTTCATATTACTCAGGTTCCGGGAGCAATCGTAGAAATTATTACAGCAGCATTTAATCCGAAAGCGGCAACTGGCGGAATTGTGGGTTCGGTATTTGTATGCATGAGATATGGTATTGCGAGAGGTATTTATTCTAATGAGGCTGGGTTGGGAACTGCGGCAATGGTGCATTGTGGTGCAAAAGTAAACGATCCCATTGAACAAGCTGTATGGGGACCAGTTGAAGTATTTCTTGATACTGTATTTATTTGTAGTGTAACCGGAATTGCAATTGTACTTTCGGGATTATGGAGTAGTGGTCTTGATGGTGCGGTGCTGACGATGAGAGCTTTTGATTCACTTTTACCTGGCGGAATTGGTGGATTTATTTGTCTGGCTTCGGTTGTTCTTTTTGGATTTTCATGTTTGATTAGTTATTACACCTATGCAGAAAGAGCTGGAGAATATATTTTTGGACAGAAGATAAAGCCGATTATCAAGGCGTTATGGGTTGTTATTATTCTAATTGGATCACAAAGTACACTCGGCTTTGCATGGGATTTGGCCGATACATTTAACGGATTGATGATAATTCCTAATCTTATTGGTATTATTTTGTTGAGTAATGAAGCCGTTAAAATGAAAAATGATTATTTTAAGAGAAACAATGTGGAGAAAATAAAAAAATGAGAATTTTGGTAGTTGGGCCAAGTCCGACAAGATCAAAGGGTGGAATGGCAACGGTTATAGAAGAAATTGAAAAAGATAAGACATTAAATTCTAAATTTAATATAGATATTTATGAATCCTATATTGACGGAAATAAATTAAAGGTTTTATTCTTTTCGCTATTTTCATTTATTAGGTTTTATTTCACAAAAAGAAATTATGATATTTACCATATACATGCAGCTTCATACGGAAGTACATTCAGAAAAGGTTTGTATGTTCATGCCGCGAAAAAGTGGGGCAAAAAAGTAATTTTACATATTCACGGTGCTGAATATATGCTCTTTTATGAAAAAAGCAATCAAAAGGATAAGATTGTTTCAATATTGAAAGAAGCAGATGAGGTTATTGCGTTGTCTGCCGAATGGAAAAAGAAGTTTGATGAAACATTTGGATTAAAAAATTGTGTTGTTCTTGAAAATGGTATAGACACTGAGAGATTGAAACCCGCTATAACGAGTGTCAAAGATCATCCACATACTTTTGTATCTCTTGGGCGACTTGGAGAAAGAAAAGGAACGTATGACCTCATCAAAGCAATAGAACGAGTTAAGGGTCAAATACCGGACATTAAATGTTATTTGGCTGGCGATGGGGATATTGACAGATGCAAGCAGATCGTTGAGGAAAAAAATCTCAAGAGCAATATCTTTATTGTGGGATGGGCTGATTTTGATAAAAAATTAGAACTGCTAAAAAAATCTAGTGTATTAGTGCTTCCATCTTATAATGAGGGACTTCCGATGGCGATTTTGGAAGGTATGGCTTGTGGAAAGGCTATTATAAGCACAACGGTTGGCGCAATTCCAGAAGTAGTGAAAGAAGAAAATGGAATATTAATAGAGCCAGGAGACACTGAAAAGCTCTCAGAAGCTTTAATAACATATTGTATGAATCAAGAGACAGTAGAAAAAATAGGAAAAAATAATATTGCGCTTATTCATACAAAGTACAGCATGGACGCGATGCATCAAGAAATAGCTCAATATTATATTGATGTGATGCAGGAGAAAAGAGTATGAAAAAAATCGGATTAGCAGTATGCTATGACACAAAAAATTTCGGAAGTCAATTACAGGTGCTTGCCACAGTAAAAAAAGTTGAGGAGCTTGGTTATAAGTCGGAAATAATTCGTTATAAAAAAAAAATAACGCCAACTTTTATTGTTCAAACAATTCCTAGATTATTTAATATCTCGTTTTTGAAATCGAAACTTTCTGGGAACCAAAAAGATAATGCACTAAAAAGCAAACCTTTTTATCAGGCACAAGTGCAACAACGAAATCAACGTTTTGATGCTTTTGTAGACAAGTATTTTGCTCCATTGTTTTCGGAATCTTATGGTGGTTGGGAAACACTTGTGGCAAAATGCAAGAAAAACTATGATGCATTTCTTTGTGGAAGTGACCAGCTTTGGCTGCCGAATAATCTGGGAAGCCATTTCTACACGCTTGAGTTTGCACCCGATAATAAGTCCAAGATTGCATATGCAACGAGCTTTGGAGTGAGCCAAATTCCAAATTCTCAAAAAAAGGCTACCGCAAAATATTTGAACCGTTTTCAGCATTTGAGTACCAGAGAACTTGCTGGACAAAAAATCATTAAAGAATTAACAGGGAAAACAGCGCAGGTAGTATGCGATCCCACTCTGTTGTTTGACGCAGAGGGATGGAAACAAATGCTTCCGGAAAAAGAAGTTGTAGAAGAACCGTATGTGTTCTGCTATTTTTTGGGAACAAATGAAGAGCATAGAAAGTTTGCTAATGAGTTCAAAAACAAGACAGGGCTGAAACTGATTACTTGTCCGTTCTTGGATAATTATGTGGAATGTGATTTGAGTTTTGGCGATATTCAGCTCTTCGATATGGATGCAGTAGACTTTGTGAATTTGATTCGTCATGCTGAGTATATTTTGACAGATTCTTTCCACGGCTCTGTTTTCAGCATTCTGAATCACAAAAAATTTATGACGTTTAACCGCTTTAATGCAGGAGCAAATTCAAGAAATAGTAGAATTGATAGCCTTTGTACCTTATTGGGGCTTAGTGAGAGAAGATACAGCGGAGACGTTATGAATGTCGAAAAGGACATCAATTACAACGCTGTTGAAGAAAAACTGGAAAAATTAAGAGCAGACTCAATTAAATACTTGGAGACAGCTCTGAAGTAGGAGAGATAGAAGATGATACAGATATCTGATAAAACAAAATGTTGCGGCTGTACCGCGTGTGCGAGTGTTTGTCCGAAAAATTGCATATCAATGCAATGTGATGGAGAAGGATTTCTGTATCCGGTAGTTGATGCTGATTCATGTGTGAATTGTGGTCTGTGTGAGAGAATATGCTCACAGTTATCAGAACATGAGGAAGAACGAACAGATCGTGTTAAATATATCGCTTGTCAGAACATAAATGAGAATGTTCGCAAAGTTAGTACAAGTGGCGGTATGTTTGGTTTGTTGGCAGAACAGGTGATTTCTTCAGGTGGCACAATTTGGGCGGCAGGATTTGATGATACAGCCATTGTTGTGCATAAGGAAGCAAGGGAGTTTGATGAGCTGAATGATTTGTATGGCTCGAAATATGTTCAGTCAGATTTGAAAGACACATTCAAAAAAATCAGACAAGAACTAATTACAAGCGATAAAACAGTTTTGTTTGTAGGTACTCCATGCCAGGTAGAAGGTTTACTATATTATCTTGGCAAAAAAGAAAAAGAACACTTGCTTACGGTTGATCTGGTTTGCTATGGTGTTCCGTCACCAGGGCTTTACAAAGAATGGATTCAGGATATTGCTCAAAAACATGGCAGTAAAGTTTCAAGAGTATATTTCCGCGATAAAAAATATGGATATGCAGGTGTCAATATTAAGGTAATGCTGCAAAATGGACAGGCATTGGAAGATATTGTTGATGTTAAAACATATACAAAGACAATGTTCTCCAAACTAGGATTGAGACCGTCCTGTTATAAGTGTGTTTATCGTGGAAGAAATAAGATGTCAGATTTTACGATTGGAGATTTCTGGCAGATTGGTGACTACTCTAAGCAAATGGATGATGATAGAGGAACATCCATTGTACAGATCAATACAAGAAAAGGTGAAGATTTTCTGAATGATATTGGTTCGGAAAAGATTAAAAAGATTCATGTTGAGACATTAGAAAACGATGATTTGAAAAGCAAAATCTATAAAGAAGATTATACTTTTGAAATACCGAAAAATAGATCGCAATTTTTTGAAGATTCTGGGCGAATGTCTTATGATGATTTGATTCAAAAATATTTGCCTGCATCGAGAAAAGACAAAATGGCGACTGCTTTGAAGCCGATTATCCATAAGATGCCATTTTCGCATTTCTTCTTTAGAACAATGAAAAAGGTAAGAATGAACAGGAGAAAAAGAAAATGAATGATAATCAAAAGACCGTAAAAGTTATACATATGGCACCTCTGGGAAGCGGAGGTATCTCAAAACTTACAGTTACGATCAATGAGCTGATAGCAGATAATATTCAATTTGATTATCTGGTTTTTAGAAATAAAAAAGAATTTTTAGAGGATAAAGCAATTTCTCTTGGTGGAAAAAAACAGGTAATTGATGTTGCGAACATAAAGAATGATTTTTTGAAATTTTTTATCAAAATGAGAGCCATGGTCAACCTGTTCAAACGGGAGCAATATGATGTTGTTCATGTGGATGCTTCAACACCATATGATGTCATGGTAGCGATTGCAGCTAAAATCGCTGGCGTTCCAACGATTGTCATGCACTCGCATAATGATAATTTCCAAAGTCAAAAGCCGTTGAGAGATGCTTTTATCCCAATTTATAAATTGCTGATGAAGGTAGTTGTAACGGATTATTTCACAATTTCAGAAAAGTCAGCAAAATTTATGTTTCCTAAATCTGTGTACGAAAGTGGAAACTATACCTTAGTAAAGAATGGTATTGATGTTGAGCAGTATGCTTACAATAAAGATGCCAGAAAAAGAATCAGGGAAGAACTTGGTATACAGGATAAGGTTGTAGTAGGTCATGTAGGTCGTTTTGTATATCAGAAGAACCATGATTTTATTCTGGAAGCATTTGCGGAATTTCACAAACACTGTCTGAATAGCGTATTGTTGCTTGTTGGAGAGGGTGAACTTCTTCAAAGCATTCAAGATAAGGCAAAAAATATGAGAATTGCAGATTCTGTGATTTTCTATGGTGTGACGTATGATATTCCGGGCATATTACAGGCTATGGATATGTTCATATTCCCATCAAGATTTGAAGGTCTTGGAATTGTTGCAATAGAAGCACAAGCTGCTGGATTGCCTACGATTTGTGCAGACACTATTGTTGATGAAGTTGATATTACACCGAAGTTTATTCGTGTACATGGATGGAATCCAAATGATTGGGCAGATCAAATGCTGAAAGTTGTGCCAGATTGTGATAAACGCTCGGATTGCAGAGCAGAAGTAATAGATGCAGGATACGACATTAAAAATACAGCTCAACAACTAGAGAATTTTTATGTTCATTCTGCGCGAATATAAACAGTAGAGGAAAGTAATTTATGGAAATTAAGGTGGGAACAAAATCATTAAACTCATATTTTATAATCTTTGTCTTTGTGTTGATGGAACATTGCTTTTATCTAATCAATACAGATACATTTAGGATCATATTTCTTAATTATGCGATGACTTGGTTTCTGCTTTTTATGGCAGGAATTGTTCTTTTGTATATTCGATATAGGTTAAATAGAAAATCTGTTCGGATGTATTTTTCATCCGATGTTAGTGCATTGATTGTTTTGGCGATTATATCAATCGTTCAATGTAATTTTCTTATTGGTCAACCGTTATCAATGGGATTTGCTCCACAACGAAATTATATCTTTATACTAGTAAGTTATTTTACTATCCGAAAGCTAATTGCTTTAGATAAAATCGATATCAATACAGTGGTTAACGGTCTGCTGTTTTGTGGAGTTCTTTCTGTCATAATCTATTGGCTTCAAGTGAATTTAATTGATTATGTTCAGTTTGTGCATGTATATAAGGCAGCAAGAGTGACACGCTTATATGTAGACAGTTTTATGTGTGTTATTATCGGATTCTTGGGCCTTAGCAAATATCTGGAAGAGAACAACAAAAAATATCTGTTTTTTGTGGCGATAGAACTTGTATACGAATTGATTATTGGACAATCAAGATTGGAATTAGCTTCAGTAGTTCTTGGATATGCAGTAATGATATTACTGATGAAAAGGCTTTCATTTAGAAAAATATGTATGATTTTGATTGGTGTTATTGCAGTTGTGGTATTTATTAATAGTGCATTTTTTGAACGTTTTAATGAAGCTTTGCAGATGCAATTTTATAATACTACAACAGGTATTGACACGATGGCAATCCGAAAAGTAGCTAGAGATGAATTTGTGAGACAGCTTAAACAAAGTCCTGCAACCTTAATTTTTGGATGCGGATATCCTAATATTGGATATTCTGGCACTGCATCAACAGCATATATTGCGGTGGGAAACGAAAGAATCGGATTGGTGGACAATGGGATTTTCGCTTTTGTATATGTTTATGGATTGCTAGGAGCAAGTGTTGTTATCAAGTGGTTTTATAAATTATATAAAAGTGCTTGGAAATTATATAAGATAAAAAATATATATTGGCCTCTTGGCTTTGTTATTTCATTGACAATCTTGCTATACAATATTACATTTTGGTGGAATAAGCCAAGTTGGACATGGGGTATGGTCTTTCTTATGTGCTATATGGAACACAAATTGAATGATGAGTTGGACGAGGAGAAATAGACAATGAAAATAAAACATACGGTGGAAAGAATCACGGATTTTTTCTTTTCAATTGTAACAAAAAAAGATAGACATTATGCAGATATTTTAATGCGGGATTGCTGTATGTCTTATGAAAAAGAAACAGGAGATTACTGTTCTTATAGAAAAAGATCAGGTTCGGCAGAAAATTTGATTGTGCATTCAGGGATGCTCTCAAACATGAGCGATGTCGCAATCGTGATACAGGGACCGCTAATTTTAGATAATCATTTTACCTTAAATACGGTTAAACTTTACAAACGTTACTATCCCGGATGTAAGGTCATTGTTTCTACATGGAATGATTCTAATAAGAGTGAAATTGATAGTCTAAAGACAGCTGGAGCGGATATAGTGTTAAATGCAGCACCGGGCATCTTTGGACTGGGAAATATGAATTTCCAAATTGTTTCCACAAAAGGCGGCATTCAATGTGCAGATGATGCAGGTGCTAAGTATATTTTAAAGACACGCTCAGATCAGCGGATTTACAAACCGCACATGCTGGAATATTTTAAAACATTAATAGATCAGTTTCCAATAAAGCAAGAAGTTGACAGTGCAAAACAGAAGGAACGAATTATAGTAGTCCAAACAACAGTTGGTGGAGGAATGTTTATTCCGTATTTCATTGCGGATTTCTTGTATTTTGGAACGGTACAAGATATCAGAAATCTTTTTGACATAGAGTTGGATGTAAGCCCAAATAGAACAAAAGACGAGCGAAGAATATGGTTGAGAGATTTATTAAGTAGTAATCCAAGAATTGGAGATTATTATAATATTACTGCACCAGAAATTAAAATTGTAAAAAATTATATCAAAAAACATATTACAGAGAATTTGGAAGATACAGTGAGGGGGTACTGGGATTTTGTTAGCAATTATCTAATTACAGTTTCTTGGGATGATATAGGATTGTTTTGGCCGAAATACGATAGATATAATGAAAGTAAACTTTTTCGAACATATAGTAAAAATGACAATACAGATTTATATCTGCAATATAATTGGACTTTTCAGAACTGGCTGTTGCTCAATCAGGGATTTTTTAAATACAAGCCAGAATTTGAAAAATATTATATGCAGACCTGTGACAAACTTAATTTGAAGATATAAGGGAGGAAAAATCTGATGAGGCTAATAATACCATCTGCTAAAGTGGTTCCAGAAGAGCTCCAAAAATTAGGAAAACTTCCGGCAATCATTTACCCAATAAATCAGAGAATTACCTTTGATTATTTGTATGAACAGTATAAAGAAAAGACGAATTCTATTGATATTATATGTTATGAAAATGCAGATAAAGTACAAAGAAGGTTGAAGAATTATCTTGGAAAAAAAGTGAATATTAAGATTCTTCCAGAATTAAGTGATTTAGGGCATACTATTTACTTTGGATTAAAAGATGCTGTAGGTACAGTTATTATTAATTTTGCAGATACAATTGTCTTAGATAGCGTTACAGGAATCAAGGGAAATGCTTTTTTTTGCCAGGAAGACTATATGTCTGATACTTGGACATATTTTGATGAAAAAGACGGTACCATTGTACAGATTTATGATAAAGAACCTGTAAAGGAAGAAATAAAGAAGAAGCTATTTGTTGGTGTATTTCAATTTACTGATGCTGTCTATTTTAGAAGATGCCTAGAAATGGCCTTTGAACAAGAATCATTACAGATGAGTACCTTTTATTATGCTTTACAGGAGTATAGTAAAAAGTATCCCATGAAAGCAGTACTGGCGAATAACTGGTTCGATATTGGCCATGAGGATAAGTACTATAATTCAAAACTAGAGGTACGTGCTAGAGAATTCAACCATATTACAATTGATAAAAACCGTGGCATTCTGAAAAAGACAAGCGATGATAAGGATAAGTTTATTGGGGAGATTAAATGGTATTTAAAATTGCCAGCAGACGTTGAGTATGTCAGACCCAGAATTTTTGATTATTCGACATCGTATGTTAATCCATATGTTTCTATGGAATACTATGCATATCATACTGTCCACGAGCTGTTCCTCTATGGCGATTTGACATTACAGCAGTGGATTGACATTTTTAATCGAATTCGTTTTGTGTGTGATGATTTTAAACGCTACACGGTGAAGGATACTAATATCCACTCTGCATTAGAAGAAATGTACCTGACAAAAACTTTGCAGCGTTTTGAAAAAATGAAAAAGGATGGACGATTTTTAGCTTTTTTTGAGTCACCAATAGAAGTGAATGGAAAAAAGTATCTACCTTTAAATGAAATTATCATAGCACTGGAAAAGGCGATACCTGAGATGCTGTATGATGTAGATACTTTTAATATCATTCATGGAGATTTATGTTTTGCAAATATTATGGTGGATTCAAACTTTTCGTTTATTAAAGTGATTGATCCGCGAGGAAAGTTTGGCACCTACGATATTTTTGGTGATTTTCGTTATGAACTCGCAAAACTGTTCCATAGTGTGGATGGAAAATATGATTTCATTATAAAAGATCTTTTTGACCTTGATTACAATTCGGAGAGAGCGTGTATTAATTACCGTATTCAGGATCGAAAAAGGGAATTTAACTTGTATAAGGTATTTTTGAGTACATTTGCTGCAGAAATTGATAGTGATTTAAAAAAAATTGAATTGATTGAGGCCTTGCTTTTCTTGAGTATGATTCCGCTTCATGGCGAGAGCATTAGGCATCAAATGGTTATGCTTGGCACTGGATTGGAAATTCTAAACAGAGTAATTGATATACAGATAGGAGAAAAAAAGAATGTTTGATGAATATTCATTTGTCTTTGATATAGACGGCACATTGTGTCCGATTAAAAAAAAGAATGAAAAGTATGAAGACTTAGTTCCTTATAAGGAAATGGTAGAAAAATTAAGATTTTACCATGATCACGGAGCTAAAATTATTCTTTTTACATCTAGAAACATGAATTCCTACAATGGAAATATGGGATTGATAAATAAAAGCACGGCAAAAGTGTTGCTTTCATGGCTAGATAAATGGGAAATTCCATACGATGAAATTTTATATGGGAAACCATGGCCAGGACATATGGGATTTTATGTTGATGATCGAACTGTAAGGCCAGATGAATTCCTTAATTGTTCTGTAGACGAATTGAATGAAATTTGTAATAAATCGAGGGAACGGAGCAACTAAGTAGTATCAATGAAGATTTTACTGATGGAGGAATAAAATATGGGCATGACTATAATTATCACGATGGCTGGTTTAGGCAGTCGATTCCGCAAGGTAGGATATAACTGTCCTAAATATATGATTGACGCAAAAGGGAGAACACTTTTTGATTGGTCAATGGATAGTTTGATTGGATATAACAAAATTGTAAGCAGATATGTGTTTGTGGTAAGAAAAGAAGATGAAGCAGAGGCGTTTATAAAAGAACATTGCGCGAGATACGGAATCCATGATGTGAAAATTGTGGAAATTGATCATATGACAGATGGGCAGGCAACTACATGTATGTTGGCAATTCCTTATTGTAATCTAAATGATGCAATTGTGGTTTACAATATTGACACTTATGTTGAGCCTGGTGAAATGAAATATGAGGATATTTCGGGAGATGGACACATCCCATGCTTCCATGCAGAAGGTGACCACTGGAGTTTTGCAAAACTTGACAATGCTGGAAAAGTCATAGAAGTGCGGGAGAAAGTGAGAATTTCTGACAACTGCACCTTAGGAGCATATTATTTTTCTTCGGCCAAACTTTATGAAGATTTATATCAAGAATACTATGTGGATGACAGGCACATGGAAAAAAATGAAAAATATATCGCACCTCTTTATAATTATATGATTGAGAAGGGCATGGATGTTACTATCAGCATTGTAGATTCTGATAAAGTTCATGTTCTTGGGACACCGGAGGAACTACAAATTTTCTTAAAGGAAAAGATGTGAAGAAGGTAGCCCACATGACCGTGAATAGAGTTAGTAATATATGGAAAACATTTCAGAAGAAATATAAAAATATGTCATTGCCGGTAAAGGCTGGCTTTTGGTTTACCATTTGCAATTTCATGCAACGTGGTATCACCATGATAACGACACCAATATTTACCAGAGTATTGTCGGAAGAACAGTACGGTCTGGTGTCAACTTTTACATCGTGGCAGAATGTCTTGATTTTAATCACTACATTATCTTTATATAAGGCAATGATGAACCTCTATGTCAAATATGACAATAAAGAACAAGTTTTATCAGCAGTAAGCGGACTTAGTTTAATTCTTACACTAGTATGGTTTATTGTGTCTTTAGCTTTTGTAGATCAGATATCCAGATGGATGCAAATGTCAAAAACCTTGGTTATATGCCTATTTGCGACTTTTATTGCCCAAGCAGGCATTCACTGTTGGCAAGTTTATAAAAGGTATACATATGAATATCGAAGTCTGATTATAGTTACGATCCTTCTCACTGCGGTTTCGTCTTTATTAGGAGTATTGTGTGTACTTTTCGTATCTGATACTGCTGAAGGTCGGCTAGTTCCACAAAGCATAGTAACTGCGATTATTGGATTGGGAATATATATATCAATATTTAAGCACAACTATACAGTTTATAATAAAAAAATGTGGTCATTTGCATTGGTTTTTTGTGTTAGTTTGCTGCCGCATTACTTGTCAGAGTTTGTATTACAAAGTTCCGATAAATTGATGATAAATTATATGAGTGGCGCACGCGATGTGGCAATATATAGTGTTTCTTATTCAGTAGGATCGCTAATTAATTTAATAACAGGAGCTCTGAATTCATCATTTGCTCCGTATCAATATCAACAAATTAAAGCAAAAAATTTTGAGCGTTTATCAAATGTAGCTAATCAAGTCTTATTGTTTGTGGCAATAATGTTAGGATGTTTGATGCTGTTTAGCAAAGAAGTGGTTCTGATTTTTGGAGGAAAAAAATACATTGAAAGTGCTACTGTTATTGTGCCGATTTGTATAGGTGTATTTTTTAATTACCTGTTTCAGCTATTTGCAAGACTTCAAGAATATTATGAGAGAAAGCTTACAGTTGTTATTCCATCTATCTTTTGCGCAGTTTTAAATTTGATACTGAACTATATTTTTATTAATATTTTCGGATATCAAGCAGCGGCATATACAACATTTTTTTGCTACTTATTTTTTTGCTTTGTTCACTATTTGTTTTATAAGAAAGTGTGCAAGGAACTACTTGACGGAATTCAGATTTATGATATTAAATTTATTTTAATATTGTCCATAGGGGTTATAATCGGTGGATTCGCAATAATGGCTGTAAATAGTATCCTGTGGTTAAAATATATGTTGATTGGTATTGCTATAGTGATGGCTGTTGTTAAGCGTGATACTATTATGAACTACCTAAAAAAAGTTTTGCAAGAAAATAGATAAGGAGCATATGAGGATGAAGGGAATAATTAAGGATTTTATTTTGAATTCAATTGCGGCCGGAGTATTATGTCATAGACGGTTAAGAATGAAAATTTATCGTTTATATGGTGCGGAAATTCCAGCGGATTGTGAAATAAAGCCAAGATGTTATTTGGGACTGGGAAAAGGCCATTTGAAAATGGGGGGGGGGGTACATTTGTTAATTATGAATGCTGGTTTGATTTAGGTGCAGATATTGTTATTGGAAATAAATGCAACATCGCAATGAATGTAACATTTATGAATAGTGATCATGATGTGGCCGATTCTGAGCGCAGGGCAGGTATGTATCATCCAAAGCCTATAATTGTTGGCGACGGTTGTTGGATTGGCGCAAATTCATTGATTATGCCAGGGGTTACTATTGGTAATGGCGTTGTTATTGCAGCAGGTTCTGTTGTGACAAAAGATTGCGAAAGTGATTGTCTTTACGGTGGAGTTCCTGCTAAAAAAATTAAAGAATTATAAGTGGGACACATTAATAACAAAATTATTTTTTTCCACCTAAACTCAAAACCTGATTGGATGTTGATATTCAATAGCGCTAGGAGAACAAAAACATAGATAACACGATATATCGCATAAAGCTAGTGAGTATTCCGGGCGATTCTGAACCGCCGTTCCGGCGCCACAGTACCGCTGTTCCGTTTTAGACGATACCGCGATTCTGGGAATCGGATACCGAGGTTCCGGTCAGATGGTACCGTTTCCTTTATAATGAATTCATACGCTTTGCAGCGTAAATTCATTACGAAGGAGGTCACCATTATGACCAAGTATCGTGAGATCATCCGGCTTGCCGGATTGAATCTCAGCCAAACCAACATTGCCCTTAGCTGCAATGCATCCAAGACAACTGTCAACAAGGTGCTGAAGGCAGCCAAATAGCAAAATCTTGTCTGGCCTCTGGATCCTAAACTTAGCGATCCAGTCTTAGGCAAGTTGCTTTTCCCTGAAGTGAAAGCGAAGCCAGCCACTTCAAAGCGGATGCCCGATTTTGAGCATGTCCGCAAAGAGCTTCTTCGAAACGGGGTGAATAAGAAGCTCCTTTGGACAGAGTATCTTGAAGAATGCCGTCTCTCCAAAGAAGAGCCACTTATGTACTCTCAGTTCTGCTACTACATCCAGCAGGATAAGCAGAAGCGCCGCGCCACTATGCATATCAACCGCAAGCCTGCGGAGCAGGTTGAGGTCGACTGGGCAGGTGATCCTGCGCACATCATCGACCCAGATACCGGTGAAATTCTGGATGCCCAGATTTTCGTAGGTGTTATGACCTACAGTCAGTATCCATACGTAGAAGCCTTTATAGATCAGAAACAGGCGTCATGGATCGCAGCACACATCCACATGTACGAGTACTTTGGCGGTGTTGCAAAGATCCTCGTGCCAGACAACTGTCGCACTGCTGTGGATCATAATAATAAAAGCTGGAATGATCCACGGATCAATGCCGTTCAGGAAATGGCAGAACACTATAGCACCGCCATTATTCCGGCACGCGTCCGTTCTCCAAAGGATAAGCCTAATGCCGAGGGCAGTGTAGGCAATATTTCCACATGGATTACAGCAGCGCTACGGAACGAGCAGTTCTTTTCTCTCGGTGAGTTAAATCAGGCGATCCGGCAGAAACTGGAAGATTTCAGCCATCGCCCGTTCCAAAAGAAAGAGGGGAGTCGGTATGAAATCTTCCGCGACGAAGAACTGCCATTGCTGGCTCCGTTACCTGCTACCCCATATGAACTGGCGGAATGGAGACAAGCCACCGTTCAGTTCAATTATCACATAGCGTTTGCAGGAATGCTATACTCCGTTCCACATGAGTATATAAAGCGCAAAGTTGATGTGAGAGTCACAAACAAGACCATTGAGGTTTTCTACAACCACAATCGAATCGCGTCCCACCGTCGACTGTATGGTCGCAAAGGTCAGTATAGCACAATCACAGAGCATATGCCGCCTTCTCATCAGCAGTATCTTGAGTGGAACGGCGACCGCTTCCGGCAATGGGCGAAGCGCATCGGTTCCAGTACCTACCAGACCGTGGATGCAATCCTTACCTCCAAGCTGGTAGAACAGCAATCCTACCGTAGTTGCATGGGACTTTTAAAGCTGGCCGACAAGTATTCTGTCGATCGGCTGGAAGCCGCCTGCTGCAAGGCGCTCACCTTTATAGCCACTCCGAGCTATAAAAGCATCAAGAACATACTTGATACCGGGAGTGATCGAACAGAGCCAGCTGACAAAGCTGCGGTAACCGATAGCCATACGAGCTCAGAAAAAAGCAGCCACGCACTTACACGGGGTGCGGATTACTACAGGAGGTAAGGAACCATGACTACACAGAGCACTATAGATAAACTCATCGAAATGCGTCTAACATCCATGTCGGATGCATTCCTGACCCAGCTGCAGGACGCCCGAATGAGGGACATTTCCTTTGAAGACCGTTTCGGAATGCTGGTGGATATCGAATACAGCAACCGTAAGAGCAACAGCCTGAAACGGCTGATCCGTAATGCCGGATTCGACCAGCCAGATGCATACATTGGGGATATCAACTATACCTCCGGGCGGAAACTCAACCGCAGCCTGATCGAGCGTCTGCAACCTGTGAGTACATCACAGAGCATCGAAACCTGTTCATCACAGGTGCCACAGGGAGTGGAAAGACCTACATGGCATGCGCTTTCGGTATGGAGGCCTGTAAGCGTCGATACACTACGAAATACGTTCGACTTCCGGGCCTGCTCCTGGAGTTAGAGATGGCACGTAACGATGGAACTTACAAAAAGGTCCAGAGCAAATATGCCAATCCGATTCTACTGATCATCGATGAATGGCTGCTGTTGAAGCCAACCGCATCAGAAGAGCACGATATACTGGAACTCCTCCATAGGAGACACAAGAAGTCGTCAACCATCTTTTGTTCTCAGTATGATTGCAATGGCTGGTTCGATCAACTGGGAGGCGATGACAGTCCGCTCGCGGAAGCGATCCTGGATCGCATCAAGCATGATGCGTACAAGATCAACATCATCCCGACGGACCCGGCGAATTACAGATCCATGCGTGAAGTATACGGGTTGGATCCGGCATTAAGCGAGTAAACTCACATGTAGCAAATGTGGTATCCCTGTTCCGGACTCACGGTATCATAGCGCCAGACTGCCGGTATCCGTTCCTTCGGAACAGGGGTACATTTGAACCGTAATATTCAGCTAGTACGGCGTTAAACATAAACAGTATGAGGGGAAAGTGAATGATAAAAACAACATTACTTATCATGGCAGCTGGTATCGGCAGCCGCTTCGGAACAGGAATTAAACAGTTAGAGCCGGTGGATGATGCGAACCATATCATCATGGACTACTCAATTCATGATGCGATTGAGGCTGGCTTCAACCATGTAGTATTTATCATCCGTAAGGATATCAAGAAGGAGTTCAAAGAGGTCATTGGTGACCGTATTGCATCTATCTGCTCATCTCATAATGTAACTGTAGATTACGCTTTCCAGGATATTAACGATATTCCAGGAGAACTTCCGGAAGGTCGTACAAAACCTTGGGGAACCGGTCAGGCGGTACTGGCAGCTAACGAATTGCTGAAGACTCCGTTTATAGTTATCAATGCAGATGACTACTATGGTAAAGAAGGATTCAAGGCTGTTCATGAGTATCTGGTGAATGGCGGCGAGTCCTGCATGGCGGGATTTGTTCTGAAGAATACTCTGTCCGATTATGGCGGTGTAACCCGTGGTGTCTGCAAGATGGATGAGGAGCATAACCTGACAGAGGTTATGGAGACCAAGAACATCGTAAAAACTGCTGTTGGAGCAGAGGCAGATGGTGTGGTGATCGACGCTAATTCACTTGTTTCTATGAATATGTGGGGATTAACTCCTGATTTCCTGGGTGTGCTGGAAGAAGGCTTCAAAGAGTTCTTTGGGAAAGAAGTACCCGGCAATCCTATGAAGGCAGAATATCTAATCCCTATCTTCATCGGTGAGCTATTAGAGCAAGGCAGGATGTCCGTAAAGGTTCTGAAAACCAATGATACATGGTATGGCATGACCTATCATGAGGATGTCGCAGCTGTAAAGGACAGCTTCAAGGAGATGCTGGAGAATGGTGTGTACAAGGCTGACTTGTTCAGTGATCTGTAAATGACGATGAAAGAAACGATTGATTTACTCGGAAAGATCCTCACAAACATCCTGATTGCTTTGTATGAGCCGTTTGGATTCTCACTCTTGCTTTCTTTTCTTGCTATGTTTTTCTACCTGTATGCGTATGAGCCTACCGCAGCAGGCAAAGGTTGGAAGAGTGCCATAGTGACATGGTATCAGAAATTCAAGGAGAGTGTGTTCTTTCGGAAACTATTCTTCCTGGCCTTTGTGACTTCACTTATTATGTTCCGAACTCTGTTAAACCGTCAGTTGTGGATGAATCCTTTATCCGATGTCATGGGCGGCTGGGGCATCTGGGAGACAGTGAACGGCGAACAGAAGCTGACAACGGAGTGTATTGAGAATGTGAT
Source organism: Clostridium fessum (assembly GCF_027698965.1). Lineage (NCBI taxonomy): Bacteria > Bacillati > Bacillota > Clostridia > Eubacteriales > Clostridiaceae > Clostridium > Clostridium fessum. The sequence continues at coordinate 337,249 of NZ_JAQEQF010000002.1, read as the reverse complement.
CATGATGGTGCCGTTTTCTGCCGTAGTGATGTGGACATTCGAAGAAAAGATAGGAAACGGTTGGAAGAAGATCCTGTGGCAAAGCGGGAAGATAGCATTTATCTTTTCGGTGAGCATTGAGATGTTGCAGTTATTGCTCCGTCTAGGTACGTTTCAGCTATCAGACATCTTCTATAATACAGTAGGTGGAATGATTGGCGGATTGATGTATTGTGCAGTGATGAAGGCAAGAAAGCATCTGTAAAATTGGATGAAATTGTGATATACTGGGAGCGGTAGCTCCCTACGCTGCTCTGATAATCACACACCTCTCCGTGGTGGGCAGCAGGCAACGATCTAAGAATCAGGAATTCGATAATCGGCTGAGATGTGAAGAATGAGCGATTGACCTCATAGGAGCTACGATATGGATACTTTAGAAGAACTGAAATATTACTGTGATGAACCACAACCTGTGGGAGCACTGATGCTCACTGGTGAGTGGGGATGTGGAAAAACATATTTATTAAATAATAGTTTATCAAATGTGCTAAAGGATAAATGTGTGTTTTTGCGTGTGAGTCTATTTGGCATGGCGTCGATAGAAGAGGTAAAGAAAGAAGTAAAGCAATGTTGGCTTAGAACCGTAGCTGAATTAAATACTCCAGCGTCTGGATGGGTTGAAAAGGCTCAAAAGTATACTGAAGTTTTTAAGACAGTTGCGGATAAAGGTGCTGAACACCTTCCAGAGCCTTGGAAAAGCATTGTGAGTGGAGTATTATCTTTTAATGCTATTGATTTCGTAAAAGTCGAACCTAAAATGGGAGATAAAAGAGTAATCTTGATATTTGATGATTTGGAGCGTACTGATATTCCAACGTCTGATTTATTAGGCTGTATCAACGATTATTGTGAAAATCTTCATATTAATACAATCGTAGTGGCAAATGAGGAAAAAATACAGTCAAGTGAAAAAGATAAAATTAAGTATAGTGAAATAAAGGAAAAAATTATCCAAAGAACGATACATTATGTACCGGATTACTCTTCAGTGGTTTCTAATGTAATTGATAGTATAGAGTGTAAGGATGATGATGTGGTTTCTCAAGAATACAAAGCACTCCTTGTAAAATATAAGGAAATTATTAGTTCTATTTTTTCAGGTGCATCAGTAGAAGGAATACCACTAGAACAGTTGATCTCAAAGAAATATTCTGGAAATTCAAGGGCAGAACTCGAAAGTGAAAAAGACAAAATTCAGGAGTTGCTTAAACATAGACCGCATAACATCCGAAGCCTTAAATGCGCAATTCAAGATTTTAAAAGAATATATATATTACTTAATGAAAAGCATATTGATAATAGAGAAAAATGGCTTTTTACATATCTTTCATATGTATTGTGTTTCCGGGCGGGATTGATTCCAGAAAGTGCACGATATGGAACGCTTTTTTCTGATGAAAAGGTGTCTATACTTTACCCTGGATTTTATGATGATAAATTCATTACGGGTGGAATTAAGCAATGGATTTGGCATGGAGAGTGGGCGAAAGATACTCTTGATGCAGAATTTGATTATGTCATAAATAGAGACAAAGCTATTACCCCGGAAGAAAAAGTGCGAATGAATAGACTTTTAGATTTAGATGAAGTTGATATAAGAGACGGATACCCGATACTTTTAGAAGAAGCATATACTGGCACATTGGAGTTAAATGATTATGTGAATTTGCTGTACAATAGTTGTTGGGCTAGAAAGTATAATATTCAGCTTCCAGACATTAAGTGGGAAAAAATTTGCGATGGGATTCATAAGCAGATTGAGAAAATGATTCATACTGGAGAAGAGCAACCACGCCACCGTATGATTATTGGTGATGACAATAAGGATTTATTTTTGCCGGAAGAATGGAATGCATATAAAATAATTAATGAATTTTTGAGTTCGAACACATTGATGTTTGAAAAGAACAAAGCTCTTTATGTGAGCTTGATGAAGAAAAAACCCTTGAATGCCCTGGCTCAAACGCAGAATAAGCGGTTTGATATGTTTGATGTCGAGATGGCCGAGGCCACAGCGGATGGGTTCGAAAAGGTGACAAATGCAGAAAAAAGTAGCTTTGTAGATTACTTTAAGAGAATGTGGCAGGTTAATATATGCACACAGGACTATAAGATTAAGTTGCCAGAAGAGGGATTTCAAACCTTAAAACGGCGTGTATTGCAGATTTTGGATAAATGCCGAGTTGAATCTTTACCAATATCTGAGGCACATGCAAATAGTTTTCTTGAAGTAATCGATAATTTGATTGTTGAACAGAAGCAAAAGCTACAAGAAATTCAAAATAAAGAGGAAGAAGATAGAATAAAAGCTGAGGAAAAGGCATTAGCAGAGAAACAAGAAGCGGAACAAGCAAAGAAATCTGAGATAGACGATGTGATTGAAAAGATGCTGTCAGATGGTGTAAGTGCTGATGATATTCTCGCTAAGTTGAAATAATATTTCTGCAGTGCTATACTTAAAACATTAAAAAAAGAAAGAGGTTATCACCTATGCCCAGAACCAAAGGTAGCAAAAACCGTCCCAAAATCAATACCACCAAAGACTACGCATCCCAGATCGCAGAGAAGCAGGAGACTGTTGCATCTCTAAATACTGAGATCGCTTCCATCACCGCTAACATTGACACTTTGAAGGCTGATTTGAAGGAGAAGAAGACTGCTTTGAAGAAGGCCGAAAAAGAAGTGGCATCCCTGGAAGCGAAGAAGGCAAAGGCAGATGCTAAGGCTGCTGAAGAAGCTAAGAAGGCTGAAGCCGAGAGTGTGGTTAAGAGATTATTAGCCAGCGGTATGAGCGCTGATGAGATTCTGGAAAAACTGAAATAAAACAAGAATCCAAGAGAAAATAAATGCCGTGTGAGGAACACAGGCTCCTCCGGGAGCTGGAAAGCGCACACGGTTTTTTTGAAGGTCGCTATATAGTTTATAACGGAAATAAAAGAAATGGAGTGTGACATAAAATGAATTTATCAAAAATACATCATATTGCAATCATCGTATCTGACTACGAAGCAGCTAAGGATTTCTATGTGAACAAGCTGGGATTCTCTGTCATCAGAGAAAACTATCGCCCAGAGCGTAAAGACTGGAAGCTGGATCTGCGTGTTAACGAACACATAGAGCTGGAGATTTTTGCAGAAGAAAACCCGCCGAAGCGTGTGAACCGCCCGGAGGCCTGTGGGCTGCGTCACTTTGCATTTTGTGTGGAGAGCGTGGAGCAGACAGTGAATGAGTTGGCAGAGGTAGGAATTGAATGTGAGCCAATTCGTGTGGATGATTACACCGGCAAGAAGATGACTTTCTTCCATGACCCGGACGGACTGCCGTTGGAGCTGCATGAGTAAAATGAAGAAAACAAGAAAACCAGGCGGTGGCCGGAAGAAGTTGAAGCCAGAGTACGATGCTGGGAAAAATCTGAAAGAGCAGATGGAAAGTGCTGTGGCACTTTATGATTCTCAGATGTCCTTGCAGGCCATCGGCGAAGAACTGGGATTAAATCCAATCAAAGTAAGAAAGCTGCTCATCACGGCCGGTGTGTATGAATCTGAAGTGGCGGAGAAGGTGCAAGCTACCTTTCAAGAATACCGTGAAACACAAGACTACAAAACCTCCATACTCTCAACTGCAAACACTCTGAAACTTTCCAAAGCCTCCGTCACCTCGTACCTGCCATATCGGAAAGGTGTGTACTTCCCAAGCACAGCAGAAAAAGGGAAGATCAGTGTCGGAGCAGAGCGGCAGCGGAGATACAGAGCAATGAAGCGGTGGAGGGGTGATCCGACAGAAGAAAACTTCTGGGGCATGGTTGTGTCCTATGCCGGGGTAGGATTTAAAACATACTCTGGATTGCCATTCTCTTACGAAATTAAAAAAGGCAGGAACGGTGAGTACACAAAAGAGCTGTGGATCGACCGCCAGGAGAAGAGTAAAAGTCTAGCGTGGAGTTCAGTGCTGCTGGCGCTGAAGAATATTAAAGGAGAAGTGGTAGACCGCCCGAAAGCTCTGGGCGATATCCGGGGCGTGACTTACATTTATGGGATATTCTATCGGTTCGGGCTGATCGATGTGCCGGATGAAGTAAAGGAGAAGATGGGGCATCCGAAAAACCGCAAAAAATAGGTTGCTATGTACAGAAGTCTACGGTAATATGTGCCATAACTGGGGATGTGAATCTCAGTTGGGAAGGATGGTAGCATTATAGAAAAATTGAAGAAAATGCTGGAGGAGTATTTGAGGAAAACGGAACCAGAGTATTATCCGCCAGTGGAGAATCTGCTTGATCTGATCTACGAACATTACACGGAGAATAATCCAGTAGAGAAAAACACAGTTGCCGGGAAAACCGCAAAGGTCAAGGAAAAGGAACTGGAAGAGTGGCTGCGTGGCTTGGAAGGTATGAATAGGCTCGTAGATGACTATGTCGGAGATAAAGATTCCCCTCTGGGAGAAGATTATGGACCGGCAGGGAACAGTGTGCTGTGCATGGGAGAAGACTGCTTTTGAGGAAGGTCTGAAAGTCGGGATACGGCTTATGATGGAAGTATATAGTTTGTAACGGAAATAAAAAGAACTTCTGGAGTTCAAAAAAGCCCTCGCTGTGTGTGATACACATTGGGGCGCTGGTCAGTTATTATCTTCTGCCCGTATTCTGAGCAATTCCTCTATTTCATTTTTATTCGTCAAGTGCACCGATGCCGGTACAAAGCAATGTTGACGGAGCAAAGTTCGCGGCGTTCATCGATGCGGCCGTGGCAGACGAGTTGGGGAAGAGAGAAGATGACCTGTCAAAAGCGGGTGTGACCATGTTGGGGAATGTGGATGGAAAGAGCATGTTGGAGCAGATGAGTCCCCAGTTTTTGGAGTTCGTGCTGGATGCGTATCGGAGTTTGAAATACAGAAAATAAAAACGAGAAAGGCGTTGATAATTTCTGAGAAATAGAGTATAATGAACTTGATGGAAAATAAAAACGTGAAATCCGTTTTTGAAAGGGAGAGTGGTACATGAAAATACTTCGTATTACAGCACAAGGGCTTCCGTTGTTTAAGGAAGACATGGATATTTGCTTTTACACTCAGCAGCGTGTGAGTGAAGATGACAGGAATAATCTGTATAATCTGATTGACAACTATTACCTTCATTCTGCATGTGCGTTTATTGGAATCAATGCTTCTGGCAAAACCTCTGTGCTGAAAGTCATAAATTTAGCACTGAACATTATAAAGAATGAGCCAATCAATCATGTGGAGGCAAAAACCATTCTTGGAGGGTCAGAGAAAGCTGCGATTCGCACATACTTTTATGATAAGCGCAAATATATCTGCTGTCTTGAAACCGTGATTACAGCGAAAAAGGTAAAGACAGGCGAGTATGTGTATTCAATCTTGTCTGAAAGACTATGGGAAAAGCCGATTGCAGGCGTTAAGTCGAAAAAATATTTGACGGATTTCGATGGAATAGAGCCTGTTGACACACGTAATAGTAATGAAGCTTACCTTTCAGATGATGTCAGCTTTATTATCGCTCATAATAAAAAGGTAAATGACACCGTTGAGGTGTTTAGCCTTCTTTCATATACGAATGTGAATGTTTTGCCTTTTACAGAAGATATTCCGCTGGAAGTAATTACTTTTCTTGATCCGACTATCGAGAAGCTATGTTTTGAGCAGGCGGAAGGAAAAACATTTATTCATCTGAAATTTAGAGATGAAGATGAGATTATCTTGAATAATGCGGTAGATCTTGAGCAGTATTTGTCTTTTGGTACAATTAAGGGCATTATTACATTTTCGATGGTGAAAGAGGTTCTTCAATCTGGAGGATACCTTCTGGTAGATGAAATTGAAAATCATTTTAATAAAGAAATTGTAACGACTCTGATGCGTTTCTTCATGGATAGCCGACTTAACAAGAGAGGCGGAACGCTGATTTTTACAACGCATTATCCGGAACTGCTGGATGAATATGACCGAAATGATGGAATTTGTATCGTAAGAAATCGAAATGGCATTACAGTGGAAAACTTGAGCTATATTCTAAAGCGCAATGACATTAAGAAGAGCGATGCATATCAAAGCGGATTTCTGGAAGGAACAACTCCAGCGTATGAAGCATATATGCGTTTGAAGAAAAATCTGGCCGCTTCAATTAAATAAGGGGGCGGTAGGATGAAGTTAGCACCATATATAGCGTGTGTATGTGAAGGATCAGCAGAAGCTGCAATTATTGATGTTCTAGTGGATAATAATCTTTTGATTTTTACAAGAGAAGATATGCTTGAAGAAAATGTTATTCGCTGCAGGAGTGCTAAGACATTTGAGGAACGCTTCTTACGTAAAGGATTTAAAGATCAGATTTCTGTTATAAGGATTCTTGACTCTCGGAGAGAAGAGTTTAGGCTTAGCAAAGCCTATGAGAAGAAGGTTGATGTGATCAATGTTATTACTGCTCCGGAGATAGAGATGCTGATTATTCATAGCGAAGGAGCTTATGAGCGATTTAAGCGTTCAGGAAAGAAAACGAGTGAATTCTGTAAATCAGATCTTCGTATGCATAATGTGAAATCGTATGATTTTGTAAAAGATTATTTTAGTAATCCACTGACATTAGTTAATGCAATAAAAGAGTACCGTAGAACCGCAAATATTCCTAAAGGTGAATATAGTTTATCAGATCTGTTAAAATAAAGATTTGCCCACTGGTGTACCGTGTAAATCCTACATAGTACGCTGGTGGGCTTCTTTTTTTGCCTCATCCCGCATGAACCACAGACAGCACCCCGGCATGCTCCGAAGTGCAGTTGTGGCTTATGCGGGTTTTTGTGTTATGTGGTCAACGGGTTACAAAATCATACTCCCAATCCGTATAAAATCGCTTTCAGTTCCTTTACCATTCGGGTGAGAATCTCCTGCTCAAGTGTGTTGCAGTCCAAAAGCAGACGGTGAATCTCGGAATCGGCAGTGGAAGCCGAGTGTGTCAGACTGTCTACGAGAAGGTCGTCTGCTGATATGCCGAGAAGGTTGGCAACTCTGATTTATTTCGTACCAAAAATCCGATCCCCTGCATCCCCCAGACCTGGGCAGATGTAAGCGTTTTCGTTCAGGCAGCGATCTACATGACCGACATAGATCTGGACATCCGGATGTGCCTCATGAAGTCTCTTTAATCCTTCCGGAGCAGCGATGATTGCCATGAATTTGATGTTCTTTCCGCCGCGTGCTTTGATAAAGTCGATTGCCTCCACTGCGGAACCGCCGGTTGCCAGCATCGGGTCGGTGACAACGATGGTACGCAGTTCGATCGGGGTTGGCAGCTTGCAGTAGTATTCGTGCGGCTCATGGGTTGTCTCGTCGCGGTAGAGTCCGATGTGACCAACCTTTGCGGACGGAACGAGTGCCAGAATACCATTTACCATACCGAGACCGGCACGTAAGATCGGGACAACGGCAAGTTTTTTACCAGCCAGCATCGGAGTGCTGCAGGTTTCGATCGGAGTTTCTACTTCCTGATCCTCCAGCGGAAGATCGCGCAGCGCTTCATAGCCCATCAGCATCGCAATCTCGTCGATCAGGGAACGGAATTCATTGGTTCCGGTGTTTTTGTTGCGGAGAATGGAGATCTTGTGCTGAATTAACGGGTGGTCGAGAATTGTTACATTTTTCATATTCATAACCTGCCTTTTCTTGAATTTTGATGATGAACGTTTTTCGTAACGGTGCATAGCGCAGACCGCTTGCGAGTTTTGTGCTATCTTCATGCCGTCATTTCCTAAAATCTGTATACATATATGAAATGTATCGCCCTGATGGCATATTTTCCTTAATTATACACCGAATTGTACAGATTGAACAGTCTGTTTTATGATGTATTTTGATAATGTAAGTTTTGATGTGACTGTTCACGGGTAGGCACTTTTGGAACCGAAAGTGCCGTAAGAAAACGTGGTGGCAGCAGGAATTTGCCGTATTTAAATGCGAAGCCACGGCAAATTCCGTTACTGGGCACGTATGCGTGAACAGTAACGCGGTTTGTCGTGAAGTAGTGCAGAGCATTTGCAAAAGAATGCAGGTGCTTTTATATGTTTATTAGAACAAAAAATAATACCTGTGCTATATATAAGTAATACTTCTGAAAACAATTCAATAAATCTAACTGGAAATGAAAAAAGAATGTGGTAAAATATAAAGTAGTGAATTATTGCACCACAATGAAGGAGGAAGCTTTGCCATTATGAAGACTGTATCGATAGCAGAGGAACTGAAAAACAATTCTTATCCGGGACGCGGAATTATCATTGGACGGACGCCGGACGGAAAGAAGGCGGTTACGGCGTACTTTATCATGGGAAGAAGCGAGAACAGCCGCAACCGTGTGTTTGTAGAAGAAGGTGAGGGCATCCGCACACAGGCATTTGACCCGGCGAAGCTGGAAGATCCGAGCCTGATTATCTATGCACCGGTCCGTGTGCTGGGAAATAAAACGATCGTGACCAACGGCGATCAGACGGATACGATTTATGAGGGAATGGACCGTCAGATGACCTTTGAGCAGTCCCTCAGAAGCCGCGAGTTCGAGCCGGATGCGCCGAACTACACGCCTCGTATTTCCGGTATCCTGCATATCGAGGATGGCGGTTACAACTATGCGATGTCGATTCTGAAATCCAACGACGGCAATCCGGATTCCTGCCATCGTTATACATATGCGTATGAGAATCCGGTTGCAGGCGAGGGACATTTCATCCACACCTATATGCACGACGGCAATCCGCTTCCGAGCTTCGAGGGCGAGCCGAAAAAGATCGAGATTCCGGACAGCCTGGATGAGTTTGCAGCGACACTCTGGGAGAATCTGAACCCGGATAATAAGGTATCTCTATTTGTGCGCTATATTGATATTGCGACCAGAGAAACGCAGACGAAGATCATTAATAAAAATAAGTAGGAACAGACTGGAAAATAGTTAAAAAAAGTCAAAAACCGTCTGAAAATGAAAACAGGTCAGAAACAAAATTGTTTATCTCAGTCGAGAAGACTCCCACCTCTTCAGGTGGTGAGTAATAGCAAGTTTGTCTCAGTGGGAGTCCATTCTTCGACTGAGATAAACGCTCCGCGAGGATGCGCAGTGATTCTGTAAAGAATATGTCAGCTTCGCTGACCAGAATCACGCGCCAAGTCTCACGGACGTTCGACTTGAAACAGCATTTGAATCATGCGTTTAAATGGGTATACAGGAGGAATGAAGATGAACGAACTTGAGTTAAAATATGGATGCAACCCGAACCAGAAACCGTCCCGCATTTTTATGGCGGACGGCAGTGAGCTTCCAATCAAGGTACTTTGCGGCAAACCGGGATATATCAATTTCCTGGATGCGTTCAATGGCTGGCAGCTGGTAAGAGAACTGAAAGAGGCAACTGGGCTTCCGGCGGCAACTTCTTTTAAGCACGTTTCGCCGGCAGGTGCAGCGGTAGGACTTCCGTTAGACGAGACGATGCGTAAGATTTACTGGGTCGATGATATGGGAGACTTATCTCCGCTTGCGTGTGCATATGCCAGAGCACGAGGTGCAGACCGCATGTCTTCCTTCGGCGATTTTATTTCTTTGTCGGATGTCTGTGATGCAGATACGGCGCGCATCATCAAGAGAGAGGTATCGGATGGCGTGATTGCTCCGGGATATACCAAGGAGGCGCTGGAGATTCTGGAATCAAAGAAAAATGGCAAGTACAATGTCATTGAAATCGATCCGGATTATGTACCGGCTCCGGTGGAGCGCAAACAGGTATTTGGCGTGACCTTTGAGCAGGGTAGAAATAATCTGACAATCAACCGTGAGCTGCTGGAGAATATCGTGACTGAGAATAAAGAGCTGCCGGATAACGCGAAGATCGACATGATCGTATCTTTGATTACCCTGAAATATACACAGTCCAACTCTGTCTGCTACGTGAAGGATGGACAGGCGATCGGTATCGGCGCAGGTCAGCAGTCCCGTGTACATTGTACCCGTCTGGCAGGTCAGAAAGCCGACAACTGGTATCTGCGCCAATCTCCGCAGGTGTTAAATCTTCAGTTTGTGGATGGAATCAAGCGTGCAGACCGCGACAATGCGATCGATGTTTATATCGGAGAAGAATATATGGATGTGCTGGAAGAGGGCGCATGGCAGAAAACTTTCAAGGTAAAACCGCCGGTATTTACCCGTGAGGAAAAACGCGCATGGCTGGACGGCATGAAGGGTGTAACCATTGGTTCTGATGCATTCTTCCCATTTGGCGACAACATTGAGCGCGCGCACAAGAGCGGCGTTCAGTACATCGCACAGCCGGGCGGATCGGTTCGTGATGACAATGTAATCGAGGTTTGCAATAAATATGGCATTGTAATGGCATTTACGGGAATTCGTCTGTTCCATCATTAATGAAAAAGGGCGTGTGAAAAAACTCTCGTTTTTTTTCACACGCCCTTTTTATTTCGAAATAAAGTGGCTATGATTTCTTATATTTTGCCTCATAATCCCGCAGGCTTACAAGCGCTTCTTTCGACATCGGAATCAGCGCGATCAGGTTGAAGACGGTCATCAGACCGACACCGACATCACCGAGATCCCAGACAAAGGTGTAGGCGGTCAGTCCGCCGACAAACATCATGATCAGGGCGAGAATCTTGTACGCCGTCTGGGCGGCCCAGGTGTCTCCGAAGAGGTAGCTCACATTGGAGCGGGCGTAGAAGAGGATGCCGATGAAGGTAGTGAAACTGAACAGCCACAGGATTACGGCTATGAAAATGACGCCTAATTCCCCGAAATGCCAGCTCATCGCCGCCTGCAGCAGATCCATGCCCTCCAGACCGGAGATTTTATCAGCCGGGACCAGCAGCATGATCATGGCTGTACAGGTGCAGAGAAGCGTGTCGATGAAAACGCCCATCGCTTGCATCAGTCCGACTTTGGCAGGATGGGAGGTTTCTGCCGTCGCTGCCGCACACGGGGCGGAACCGCTTCCTGCTTCATTGGAGAAAAGTCCCCGTTTGACACCGTTCATCAATACGGCGCCGAAGCCGCCTGCGATTGCCTGGCGCAGACCGAGTGCTTCCTCAAAAACGCGGGCAAAAACGCCTGGAAGCTGGCGGAAGTTCACGATAATTAAAAACAGGGTCAGGATAATGTAAATGCCTGCCATGATCGGAACCAGCAGATCCAGAACCCTGACGGAGGCATTTTTCCGAAGAACGATGACTGCCGCAAGGAGAACTAAAAACAAGCATGAGTAGATCGGCGGGATGCCGAATGCATTCTTAAAAGAAGAGGTCACGGAATTACTGATGACCTGGCTGATACCGAACCAGCAGATCAGACCGGAGAGCGCAAACAGTACGGAGAGAAGATTTTTCTTCGAAACCGACGTTCCCTGTTTCTGGCGTTTGCTGTTGATCCAGTCGTGAATGTAGTAAGCAGGACCGCCGCGGTAACCGCCGTAGAGCGGATCCGGCTGTTTGTGAAGCTGGGCTAAGGTCGCCTCGATGAAAGCGGTTGCCGAACCAAGCAGCGCGGTTACCCACATCCAGAACAACGCACCGGCGCCTCCGGCGGAGAGAGCGGCAACGATACCGACAAGATTTCCCATACCAACGCGGGTCGCAGTTGACACGATCAGTGCCTGGAGTGCGGAGAGAGAGCCACCTTTGTGTCCGGTTTCGGCCTTTTCCAGCAGCGCGCGCAGCATATCCGGAAGCATTCGGATCTGCAGGAACCGCGTCTGGATAGTACAGAAGATACCGGTCGGGACGAGCAGAAGAACCAGAAGTGGCAGGTTGATGGTTGTTCCGCCAGGAAGCGGCAGATGAATCCAGTCACCCCAGAGGAAATAGTAGGTTTTTTCGATTAAATTGATAATTGTGTTCATGTTTTCACCTCAAAATTTTATATAGTAAAGGTGCGCCAGCAGGTGCTTGACGCTTGATTGAAAGATAGTTATAATGAGTGGCAGGGAGTTTTCAGACTCTCAGTATCATAGGAAAAGGAGAATTCATATGCAGTACGCAATTGCACATTTAGATCCGAATGAGGACAATCCTTCCATGGAAGAGAATCCATGCATTAATGTTGATTTTGAAAACGAAGAGGAATCATGTCTGGAAGCTGCAACCATGATGATGGATGAAGGTTACAAGATGGTAACTCCATTTTTCATTGAGGACGGCGGCAAAGCGGGCACATACTCCTGGGAGTATGTCAATGCCCATCTGGTTGTCCGTACCAAATAATGTTTCACGTTGTTGTTTAAAACTGTATTGTTTTAAAGTGTGTGAGACTTAAAATGCCGGAAAGAGAAGATCTTTCCGGTTTTTTATATTTACATGTTAGCTGTCCTTGCACATTTATAATAACTATTTCTTGAATATGTAATTAAATCTACTTATTTATATTCCGTATTGTACCGCACAGTTGAGGAAAGTGCAAGGGGAAAATGAGGGATTGTTACTGGAATTTTAAATAAAGATAAATAGTAATAAGTTGAAAGTCGGGTGTAAATCTCCTATAATGGACAGAAGAATCTTCAGGCAGAAAATGGCATACAGGGAGGCAGATGGAGACGGAAAAGAAACAGACAGATGAAAAAAAGGAACTTCGAACCGGATTTACGACCGGAACCTGCGCGGCGGCGTGTACGCGGGCGGCGGTGTTGTTTCTCTGCACAGGGGAAGCACCTGCGGCGGCAGAGACAGTGACACCTTCCGGCGTCCGGGCGATTCTGCCGATTGTCCGGGCAGAGCGGGAGGAAGATAGCGCAGTATGCGGTGTACAGAAGGACTCCGGTGACGATCCGGATGTGACGAATGGGACATTGGTTTGTGCACGGGCCGTCCTGGCTTGTCATGATAGCATAACTGAAAGCGGTTACACAGACCCGGCGTATCCGGGAATTGAGGTAACCGGCGGCGAGGGCATCGGCATGGTGACGCGGGACGGTCTTTCGTGTCCGGTGGGGCATTACGCGATCAACCCGGTACCGCGGACGGCTATTTTCCGGGAGGCGGCTCTGGCACGCCGGGAGGCGGGCATGCCGGAGTTACCTTTGCGGATTGAGATTTCTATCCCTGCCGGGCGGGAGCTGGCGGAGAAAACGTTTAACCCGCATCTGGGGATCATCGGTGGTATCTCGGTGCTTGGAACAACTGGGATTGTGAACCCGATGAGTGAGGCAGCATTGGTTGAGACGATCCGGCTGGATATCCGGGTGCACGCTCAGGAGGATGTTTCGCTGCTGGCAGTGGCGCCAGGCAATTATGGAGAACGATTTTTAAAAGAAGAAACCGGGCTTTCGATGGAAAATTTCATCAAGTGCAGTAATTTTATCGGGACCAGCTTTAAAATGCTTTCACAGGAAGGAATTCACCAGGCGCTTTTGGCAGGGCATGTTGGAAAACTGGTCAAAGTGGCAGGTGGTGTGATGAATACACATTCCCGGTATGGTGACAGGCGGATGGAGATTTTGTCTGCATGCGCGCGGACCGTTGGATTTCCGGAGGCAGATGCCCTGCTGCCGATGAATACGACTGAGGAAGCGGCAGATTTCCTATATGAACATGGATATCTGAAACAGGTCATGGAGCAGGTGGCGAATCAGGTCAAAGCGGTATTGGAAGAAGAGAGCGGCGTTCAGACAGAGGTAATGCTATTTTCGAACAATTATGGACTGATGGCGCGGACAGCTGGGGCGGATGCGTATGTGCGGGAGCTGCTGGAGATGGAGAGAGGCGTGGAAGAAGATATTAAATATTAAAATTAATAAGATATAGAAATATCTCTATGAAAAAAAGTCTTCCGTGTTTTATATATGCTAAACATGGAAGTAATGATAGATAGAATAATCGTAAATTACGAAAAGTTGAGATTCGAATATTAAATAAAAAAGGAGAAATCACATATATGGTATATTTCGTCGGAGCTGGTTCGGGAGCGCCAGATTTAATCACAGTGCGGGGAGCACGCCTTTTGAATCAGGCAGACCAGATTATTTACGCAGGTTCTCTGGTCAATCCAGAGCTTTTGGATTATAAAAAAGAATCAGCCGTTGTCTATGACAGTGCGAAAATGACGCTGGAAGAAGTGGTCGAAAAGATCCAAGAAGCGGAATCGACGGGTAAGATGACGGTACGGCTTCACACGGGCGACCCCTGCGTGTATGGTGCGATCCGGGAACAGATGGACGAGCTGGACAAGTTAAATATCTCTTATAAGGTATGCCCGGGCGTCAGCTCTTTCTGCGGCGCGGCATCTGCATTGAATCTGGAATATACCTTGCCGGGCGTTTCGCAGAGCGTGATTATCACCCGGATGGCGGGGCGGACGCCGGTGCCGGAGAGGGAGAGCATCGCGTCGTTTGCAGCGCATCATGCGACTATGGTTATATTTTTAAGCACGGGAATGCTGAAGAAGCTTTCGGAAGAGCTGATAAAGGGCGGATATGAGGCGGACACGCCGGCGGCGATCGTGTACAAAGCGACCTGGCCGGATGAAAAGCGGGTTGTCTGCACGGTTGCCACGCTTGCAGAGGCGGCAGAGCGGGAAAATATCAAAAAAACAGCTCTGATTATCGTCGGGGATGTGACTGCCCAGGCGGGATACGAGCGTTCACGTTTATATGCGCCAGAATTCACAACTGAATTCCGTCAGGGGACGGATGGTTTTGTATATGAGTAATAGAAAGGGATTGTTATAAATGGAGCAGTTGAAACTTCGGGTCAGGAACGGTATCTGCATTTGCTTTACTGCACAGGGAAAAGAGACGGCGACGCGCCTGCTGGAGAAATTAAGCCAGCAGATGGAAGAGGCGTTTGACTTTTTAGATTATACAGGATCCGAACATTCGAAACCGCTGAAACAGGTGGTCAAGGAAGCATTTCAGGAGAAGGAAGCAATTTTGTTTGTCGGGGCGGCGGGGATTGCAGTCCGTTTGATTGCGCCGTGGGTGCAGGATAAGCTGAAAGATCCGGCGGTGCTGGTGATCGATGAGCAGGGACGTTATGCGATCCCGATTTTGTCTGGACATGTGGGCGGATGCAATGAACTGGCAGAGGCAGCGGCGCAGATTCTGGGGGCAGAACCGGTAATTACGACGGCAACGGATCTGCGGCAGGCATTTGCAGTTGATGTATTTGCAGCGGAAAATGAGCTGGTGATTAGTGATCGGGAACTGGCGAAACAAATCTCCGCGGCGGAGCTGCGCGGTGAAAAAATTGGCTTTTTCAGTGATTATCCAGTAGATGGAATCGTTCCGGCAGAGATTACTCCGGGCGTATGGCAGAAGGAAAACATCTATGTGACGCTGAAACAGGGCGGATGCCCGAAAAATGCCCCAGCGTCTCTGGTGCGCCGGGATATGGTGATTGGGCTGCAGGAGAAGAAGGAACAGCGGGATGCAGTCAAAGCAGCGGCGGTAGTGGCAGTGGAAACCGGCGATTCGGCGAAGGCGGCTGAGATAGATATGTCTGTCGGAAAATCCGATATAGGATCGCCTGGGCAGAAAAGTGAGCAGAAGAAAGAGCAAAGTTATGAGTCGGAAAATGAATCAGGTACGCCGGAACTTCTGCGCCTGTATCCGCGAACGGTTGTTCTTGGAATGGGATGCCGCCGGGATTCGTCCCTGAATGCTGTCCGGGAGATGGCAAGAGTGGCACTTTCTCGGGCGATGATTGATAAAAGTGCGGTGCGGGCGATTGCAACGGTAGATCGGAAGAAAAATGAGATGGCATTTCTGGCGCTTGCGAAGGAGTGGGATGTGGAACTGTGGAGTTTTACCCCGGAAGAGCTGGAAAGTGCCGGTACGAAGTTTGCAGAATCGCCGTTTGTGCGGAAGACAGTAGGGGTAGGAAATGTTTGTGAGCGTGCAGCCGTCATGGGGGTGCGCCGGATTTACCGGGAACGGGAGATGGATGAGAAAAATCTGCCTGCGATTGATCTGAGAGTACAGAAAATGGCGTTTAACGGTGTGACGGCAGCAGTAGCGGTTCCGGCATCGGAGCAAGTAAGGAGGCAGCAGTGGAAGAAAAAAAATTATACGTGATCGGAATTGGACCGGGGGCGAGAGAACAGATGACGGTCCGGGCAGACCGCATTTTGCGGGAAAGCCAGGTGATCATCGGTTATACGGTATACGTGGACCTGGTAAAAGAATTTTATCCACAGGCGGAATTTCTGACAACGCCGATGCGCCAGGAAAAGGAACGCTGTGAGATGGCATTAAAAGCGGCGCAGGATGGTCGGAAAACAGCAATGATCTGCAGTGGGGACAGCGGCGTCTATGGCATGGCGGGGCTGGTGCTGCAGATGGCAGAGGCGTACCCGGATGTGAACGTGGAAGTAATTCCAGGAGTGACGGCAGCGCTGGGAGGCGGAGCCATTCTCGGTGCACCGTTGGGACATGATTTTGCGGTGATCAGCCTGAGTGACCTTCTGACGCCGATGGAAGTGATCGAAAAAAGGCTGCGTGCAGCGGCGGAAGCGGATTTTATTATCTGCCTCTACAATCCATCCAGCCGGAAACGCCACGATTATCTGGAGCGTGCCTGCCGGATTCTTTTAGAGTATAAAAGTGGTGAGACTGCCTGCGGATATGTACAGAATATTGGCCGCGAGGGCGAGGCGGTGCACCTGCTGACACTGGCAGAACTGGAAAAGACGCCGGTGGATATGTTTACGACCGTATTTATTGGAAATAAGGAAACGCAGATGTTAAATGGATGTCTGGTGACACCGAGGGGATACCGCGATGTGTAAAATATGGATATTTGGAGGAACGACAGAAGGGCGCCTGCTGGCGGAATATTGTAGCCGGGAAAAGATTGAGGCGTGGGTCAGCGTGGCTTCGGAGTATGGAGAGGAGCTTTTGCAGGAGGAGCTGATGGAATCTGGGAATGCAGGGAATCCAGATTTGAACCACAATACTTGCCTTGCAAAGAAAAACTTGAAAACGGTTCAGGCATCCTCAGTGATAAAAGTCTTACGTGGACGGATGGATCGTTACCAGATGGAAAAATTTATCCGAAACCAGGGGATTCATCTTGTGATCGATGCAACACATCCGCATGCCAGACTTGTTTCAGAAGAAATCCAGGAAGCGTGCGGACGGACCGGTGTCCGCCTGGAACGGTGCCTGCGCGCAGAGGGCGAACAAAACAAAGCACGTGATTGGGTCGAGGTTGATTCCATTCAGGAGGCAGTGTCATTTCTTTCTTCTGTTTCCGGCGTGATTTTTGCCACAACCGGCAGTAAAGAACTGGAAGCCCTGTGCCAGATACCAGATTATCAAAAACGGGTGTATGCGAGAGTGCTTCCAACTTCGAATGTTTTGAAGAAATGTGAAAAATTGGGGATAACTGGCAGCCATCTGATTGCGATGCAGGGACCTTTTTCCACCGAAATGAATACGCTATTTCTCCGACAGACAAAAGCGGAGTGGCTATTGACGAAAGATTCCGGGCGTGCGGGCGGATTTCAGGAAAAGGTGGAAGCGGCGCGTGAAAATGGAACCAGAGTGGTTGTGATCCGCAGACCGGAGGAGGATGGTATTTCGCTGGAAGAGGCAATGGAGGTGCTGAAGAAGGCGGATGAGGGGAATGTTGGAGAGTTAAAAACACATTTGATTCTGGCGGGAATTGGCATGGGACAGCCGTCCCAGATGACAGGGGAAGTCCTTCGGGCAATTCGAGAGAGTGACGCCTTGATTGGCGCGGGGCGTATGCTGGAATCCGCGGAGAGAGCGCTGCAGAATGATTTGCTGATTAGCAAGGAAGGAAAAGCTGAAAACAGACAGGAATCAGCGGCTGCGGTGGAAAAAGAAACGAAGTGCTATAAAGCATATCTTCCTGACGATGTGATACAGATTGTATCGAAGCACCCGGAATGGAAGCAGGCGGTCATCCTGTATTCGGGTGATACCGGCTTTTTCAGCGGGGCATCCAGGATGGCAGAGCGGCTGCGGGAAGCTGGTTATCCATTTACCGTCTATCCGGGTACATCCTGTGTCAGTTATCTGGCGGCACGCCTGGGGACGCACTGGGAAGATGCGGCGATTTATTCCGCACATGGAAGAGAATTGTCTGTCGATCGGGTGATGAAACGTCTGTGTGATCCAGAAGAACCGGCTAAGCGTGCGTTTATCCTCATGGGCGGCAAAAATGGAGCTGGACAGTTTTGTGAACGTCTGACACAGGCGGGATATGGAAATGTACAGGTGACGGTTGGTGAAAACTTATCGTACCCGGAAGAGCAGATCCGGAGCGGAACCGCGGAAGAAATGAAAAAATTGGAATTTGCGGATTTGAGCTTGATGCTGCTGGAAGTCACGGATGAAATAAAGCGTGGGCAGAACGAAGAGGAAAAGATTACAGATGGTAACAATACAGAAACAAAAAATGTAGAGAAGTTGATATATGAACAGAAAATGGTGTCAGAAAAAATGCCATCCGATGTTCGAGTAACAGAATCATATAAAAATGATGCAGATAAACTTTTGCCACATGAGGCTTCTGTCAGAGCATGTCCACGCATCATGCTTGCCGCCCCCAAAAGCGGCAGTGGAAAAACTCTTTTGACCTGCGGACTGCTTGAAATCCTTCGCCGCCGCGGTCTGAATCCGATCGCGTGCAAATGTGGACCGGACTATATCGATCCAATGTTTCACCGCTATGTGCTCGGCATTCCTGGGCGAAATCTCGATAGCTTTTTTATGCCAGCGGAAGGCGTGCGGAAGGTTTTGGTGGATGCAGTGCGGGAAGAACAGGCGGGAATCGCAGTTTTAGAGGGTGTCATGGGCTATTATGACGGCTTGGGCGGAACAGAAACGTCCGCCAGCAGCTGGGAGATTGCAGAGATCACAGACACGCCGGCGATTCTGGTGCTGGACTGTAAGGGCGCATCGTTGTCGGCGGCAGCAATGGCATCTGGATTTTTACATTTCCGGAAAAAAAGCCATATTGCCGGAGTGATTTTGAACCGGGTTTCTTCGATGTATTATGAGCGGCTGGCAGCAGCCGTGGAAGAGGCGTCGGGGCTTCCGGTGTTTGGTTATCTGCCGGAATCCGAGGAATACCGCATGGAAAGCCGCCATCTGGGACTTTTTCTGCCGGGCGAGATCGATCGGCTGCGCGAGCGGATCGGGCGATTGGCAGATCAGATGGAAAAATCGATTGCGGTGGAGCGGATGCTGGAAGTGGCAGGGATGCTGCCATTGAGGATAGAAAACAAAGAGAAAGAAAAAGCAGAAAACGAATCAATGGAGGCGGAAAGTATAGCGAAATTCCCAGCATGTCAAGAGCAAAAAGTCACCTCGCGCGTCCGCATCGGTGTTGCCCGTGACGAGGCATTCTGCTTCTACTATCAGGAAAATTTCCGCCTTCTGGAACAGATGGGGGCGGAGCTGGTTTATTTCAGTCCACTGAGGGATAAAAAAATCCCGGACAGAGTGGATGGGCTTTTATTTGGCGGTGGTTATCCGGAGAATTATGCACGGGAACTGGCAAAGAACGCGGCGATGCGTGAGAGTATCCGGCGGTCGATTGCGGCGGGAATGCCGTTTCTGGCGGAATGTGGTGGATTTTTATATTTACACCGTACTCTTGAAGGAAGCGATGGAAAACACTGGGAAATGGCTGGCGTTTATCCATTTGACGCTTACCGGACGAACCGCCTGCGCCGGTTTGGCTATGTGCGTCTGCTGACCTCATCCGGTCAGGAAATTCACGGGCATGAGTTCCATTACTGGGAGAGCGAAGATCCGGGCACCGACTGGGAGGCAGTCAAACCGACCGGAAACCGAAGCTGGCGCTGCATCCATGAAAAGGGAGGACAGATTGGCGGATTTCCGCATCTCTATTATGCATCCTGTCCAGATTTTTTGCGAAAATGGCTGGATGTATGTGCCAAAGGGAGTCAGCAAAAATATATCAATTGAGTGAATTTATATGAGAATCAAGAAAATGGGGAGTAGCAAATGCGAGATGAATGGTTTATCCGGGGCAAGGTCCCGATGACGAAGAGTGAGGTGCGGACCGTGTCATTGTCCAAGCTGGAATTGTATGAGGGCTGTGAGTTCTGGGACATTGGCGCGGGAACGGGTTCTGTCAGTGTGGAAGCGGCGGTAAGCTGTCCGGGGATTCATGTGTGTGCGTTTGAATATAAGGAAGAGGCGGTTGAACTGATCCGGGCAAATTGTGAGAAAGCCAGAACAGAGGCGGTCACGATCGTGCCGGGAAAGGCGCCGGAGACATTTGCACAGGTAAGTGTTCACCGACCGGATCGGGCATTTATCGGGGGAACAACCGGACAGATGCGCGAGATTCTGGATGAATTGTTCCGCTTGAACCCAGATATCCGGATTGTGATCAACCTGATTGCGCTGGAGTCTCTGACAGTGCTTATGAGTTACCTGAAAGAGCGCGGGATAGAGGCGGAGATTCTGTCCATGCAGATTGCAAAAGCGGAGAAGATTGGTTCCAGTCATTTGATGAAAGGGCAGAATCCGATCTATATCATATCACTGGGAGGAAATGAAGCGTGAAGAAAATGATTCAGCCAGAGGCATTAAAAGTGGGCGCGAATCGTATAAGTGCGAACGATGCAAGGAGTGTAAAATTAGATTTTGCACCAATGGAGGGAATCACGGGATACGTATTTCGGCAGGCGCATGCAGTCATTTATGGGGGCGTTGACCGGTATTACAGTCCGTTCATTGCACCAGGTTCCAGTCATAAGCTGACATCCAGGGAGAGGAACGATATTCTTCCAGAGCATAATCAGGGATTATGCCTGATCCCGCAGATTCTGACGCATTCGGCGGAAGATTTTCTGTGGGTTTGCGAGGAAATGGCGGAGTATGGATATAGGACGGTTAATCTGAACCTGGGCTGTCCGTCGGGAACGGTGGTTACGAAGAAAAAGGGCGCGGGATTTTTAGCCGAGCCGGAAGATTTGAGCTTGTTTCTGGAGGAAGTCTGCAACGGATTGGAAAAAATCCACGCGTCGGATGGAAAGCCGGTGCGTTTGTCGATCAAAACCCGGATCGGCATGAAAGAAGCGTCTGAATTTCCACGCCTGCTTGCTATCTATAATCACTATCCGCTGGAAGAACTGATTGTGCATCCGAGAGTGCGCGAGGACTATTATAAGGGGAAAATACGGATGGAATCATTTGCGTATGCGCTGGAGCAGAGCCGCTGCCCGGTCAGCTATAATGGAAATCTTTTTTCGGCGGCGGATGCGTCTGCGCTCATGGAAGAAATTGTAGGACAAGATGAATCGTCTGACAAAGGCGAAATGCGGAAAAAAACGAAATTAGCCGCGTTGATGTTTGGGCGTGGGGCGGTTGCAAGTCCGTGGATTTTTGGAGAGGTGCGGAATCTGCCATCCTCGACTCATCTCCAATCCTTCCAGCAGTTCCACGATCGCCTCCTGACCGGTTATGCAGAAATCATGTCCGGCGACCGGAATACTTTGTTTAAAATGAAGGAACTCTGGTACTATTTCCAGTGCCATTTTCCGGGATGTGAAAAAGAATTGAAGAGGATTAAGAAGGCACAGAAGCTGTCTGACTACCGGGCTGCTGTTCAGGCGATGTTTGCGAGCGGGCGGTTTGTGGAAGATGGCTTTCGCAACCCGGCACTATAGGATTGGTACCGGGCTGTCCTGTAACCATCCTCTCATTCAGGCAGTACAGTGTTGCGAATATCAGATTTTACACAGATTT
The DNA here is from genome assembly GCF_027698965.1 of Clostridium fessum. Classification (NCBI taxonomy): domain Bacteria; kingdom Bacillati; phylum Bacillota; class Clostridia; order Eubacteriales; family Clostridiaceae; genus Clostridium; species Clostridium fessum. Next base: position 315,464 of record NZ_JAQEQF010000002.1, on the reverse strand, counting down.
TACATTTCCTGCTGGTTATTTTTACATTTATTTGATATAGTGAAGACATACTATGTGTAAAGATCAAAAGATGATGGGAGAATATGTATGTCTATTAGTACTTTGGGAACACTCTTTCAGTTCATTGGAGGACTGGGAATGTTCCTGTATGGAATGGAGTCGATGGCGGATGGTCTGCAGAAGTTTGCGGGCAACCGTTTACAACGTGTGCTTGAGATCCTGACTTCGAACCGCTTGCTGGGCGTGCTGGTGGGCGCGGGCGTTACCGCGATCATTCAGAGTAGTTCCGCGACGACGGTTATGGTCGTTGGTTTCGTAAATGCCGGAATTATCAATCTTCTGCAGGCGACCGGCATCATCATGGGTGCCAACATTGGTACGACTGTGACGAGCTGGATTGTGTCGATGAGTGAGTGGGGCGAGGTGTTAAAGCCAGAGTTCTTTGCACCGGTTCTCTTCGGTATCGGCGCATTCATCACGATGTTTGCGAAGAGCCACAAGAAAAAAGAGGGTGCCGAAGTCCTGATCGGTTTCGCACTCCTGTTTATCGGTCTTTCTTTCATGTCCGGTTCGATTGAGCCGTACCGGGATGCGCCGATCTTCTCCGAGTCCTTCCGGGTACTGGGACAGAATCCGCTTTTAGGTGTTTTAGTCGGTCTGGCAGTTACCGCAATCATCCAGAGTAGTTCCGCGTCCGTCGGTATTTTACAGATGCTGGCGATCAACGGCATGGTAAACTGGCAGTCGGCAGTTTTTATCACATTGGGACAGAATATTGGTACCTGTGCGACCGCACTGTTATCCTGTATCGGTACGACCCGTACGGCAAAGCGTGCGGCGGTCATTCATCTTCTGTTCAACGTGACAGGTGCAGTTGTATTTGGCGTTGCTTTATACATCGTGTTTATGATGAATCCGGAACTTGCGATGACGCGTGCGGACAGTGTGGGAATCTCGATTTTCCATACGGTATTTAACGTTGTCAACACCTGTATTATGTTTCCGTTTGCCGGTTTCCTGGTAAAGGCATCGGATGTGATTGTTCCGAAACCGAAGGAGACGGAGAAAGAGTGGTCGGCAAACAGTGTCGAGACCGAGATGATCCGTCACTTAGACGACCGTATCCTCGAAACTCCGTCCTTTGCGATTGAGACGGCGTGCAACGAGGTTGTCAACATGGGCAAGGTAGCGGTTGCCAACTTAAAAATAGCGACAGCAGCCTTAATAGATGCAGATGATAATTTTTGTGAACAGGTATTTGAAAATGAAGAGACGATCGACCGCATGGAGAAAATGCTGACCGAATATCTCTTAAAGATCAACAACCTCTCCTTGAATGATGAACAGCATCTTCTCGTCAAGAATATGTATTATACAATCGGTGATCTTGAACGTGTCGGTGACCACTGTGAAAACCTGGCAGAGCTTGCTAAGAAGCGGATTGAGAATGTGAATATTGATTTCTCGGATCTGGCGCTGGAAGAGCTGCGGACGATTGCAGATGCAACGCTTAAATCGGTCGAGGCGTCCGTGGAGGCGCGTCAGGCGCATGATATGCAGAAGGTGCGTCAGACTGCCCGCTGGGAGGAAGAGGTTGACAGTATGGAAGAGGAGATGCGCGATAACCATATGAACCGTCTTTCCAATGGAGACTGCAAGATTGAGGGCGGTGTTATCTTCCTGGATGCACTGGCAAATTATGAGAGAATCGCGGATCATGCCAAGAATGTAGCTGGCTACGTAAAGGAAGAGATGCAGTAATGAAATATCGGATATATGTGATTGAGGATGATGAAAATATCCGGAATCTGATCTGCGTGGCACTGGAAAACTTCGGTTACTGCGCCAGCGGATTTGAGACGGCAGAGGAAGCGCTTGACAGCCTCTCGGATCTGCTCCGGAGAGGCAGGGAGGCGCAGCGGGAGTATCCGGCGATGTTTGTATTCGACTGGATGCTGCCGGGGATGGACGGCATGGCTGCGATCCGCAAGATCCGGGAGATGCCGGACTTTGCCGCAGCCCCGGTTCTGATGCTGACGGCAAAGGATCGTGAGATGGATATTGTACAGGGACTTGACAACGGTGCTGACGACTACATGACGAAACCCTTCGGTATCCTGGAGCTTTCGGCGCGCGTCAGAAACCTTTTAAAGCGGGTGGAACCTGCAAAAGAGGAGGTTTCCAGCCTGACGATCGGTGAAGTCAGCATCAACCGGGAGACGCGTGAGGTGATTGCCTGCGGCGACCGGACGGAGCTTACACTCAAGGAATTTGAACTTTTAACATATCTCATGGAACATATCAACCGGGTGGTGACGCGCGACGAGCTTCTCGACCATATCTGGGGCTATGACTATGATGGGGAGACGAGAACGCTGGATATGCACATCAAGACACTCCGGCAGAAGCTGCATGACGCCGGAGCCCAGATCAAGACAGTGCGCGGCGTGGGCTATCGGTTTTTAAAGGAAAAAGAAGCGGGAAAGTGATGAAACGATGCGAAAAGCGATTTTGACGAAATTTATTCATCTGTTATTTCTGGCGCTGGTTCTGAATACATTTATCGCTCTGGTGGTTACCAGCAGTGTATTGCTCAAACGGTCAAGGGAGGACATGCATTTTGCATTGGAATCCGTTGACCGTATGTTGGATTATACGGGAAATGTGGAAGAACAGCTGATGGGTTTGAGCAACCTTACGAACAACAATAATAGCCGTTATACGCTGATCCGGATGGATGGCACGGTGGTAGCGGATACGGAAGTGCCGCAGGTGAATCAGATGGAAAATCATCTGGAGCGCAAGGAAGTGAAGGACGCGCTGGAGACAGGCTATGGATATTCGGTGCGCCGCTCCGGAACGCTGGGAATGCAGATGGCGTACGCGGCGATATGTTCATCGGACGGTAAATACATACTGCGCCTTTCTGCCAGTTCAACCGGGCTGGGTGAATATATCCTGATGCTGATTCCGGCAGCATTTTTGAGCTTTGGAATAGCTTTTTTTGCGTCAGTGATGGAGGCGGAACGGTTTTCCCAGTCAATCACGCGCCCTTTGCAGGAAATTTCCAATGAAATGGTGCGGATGGATGACGACTACACGCGTTTTCAGTTTGAAAAATGCCCGTATGAGGAGATCAATGTCATTGCGGACACGACGACGCGGATGTCACGGAATATGAAGAAATATCTGGAGCGCATCGAGAAAGAAAAACAGATCCGGCAGGAGTTTTTCAGCAATGCATCGCATGAGCTGAAAACGCCGATCACTTCGATCCGCGGTTATGTCGAACTTTTGGAAAGCGGCATGGCGCAGAATCCGGACACGGCACGTGATTTTCTGGGACGCATAAAAAAAGAGGCGATGCGGATGACGAACCTGGTGGATGATATTTTGATGATCTCCCGTCTGGAATCCCGCGGGGCGAAAGCGGATATCGTGACGATCCGCACGGTGGAGCTTTTGGAGGACAGCCTGTCCTCGATTGCCGCGCAGGCGGCGTCCCGCGGCATCACAGTCCATAAAGAGTGCGAGAATTTCACGATTCAAGCCGATCTGCGCCAGATGCAGGAGCTGTTTAACAATCTGTTGACAAATGCGGTCAAGTACAACAACGAGGGCGGCGAAATCTGGGTGCAGGTCAAGCACTGGGGCGCGGATATGATACTGACGGTCCGCGACACCGGCGTCGGCATCCCGGCGGAGAGCCAGAGCCGTATTTTTGAGCGGTTTTACCGGGTGGATAAAGGGCGCAGCCGCAAACAGGGCGGCACCGGGCTTGGTCTTTCGATCGTCAAGCATATCGTGAATTTTTATCATGGAAGCGTGAAGGTAGAGTCGGAAGTCGGAAAAGGTTCAACGTTTACGGTGAAACTGCAGATTGCGGAAGCAAAATAAAAAGGAGTCAACCTGAATTCCCTAAAAAACAGCGGAATTTTAGGTTGACTCTTTTTGGAGTTTGTAGTATGATTGCTTTAAAGCGTAACAGTTCAGCTCTTTAAAGTGAAAAATAAATCATGGTTTGATGCATAAGAGGAAAATCTGTTACATACGTTGAAAAGGTTCAGGAGGATGATATTATGAGAAAGACAAAGAAATTAGCAGCCCTGATGCTGGCTGGCGCGATGGCGGCATCCCTAGCAGCCTGCGGAGGACAGACAGCAAGTACGGACACGACAGCAGCGGAGTCCGCAGACGGAGAAGAAAGCAAAGAGGCAGAGCAGACAGCAGACGGCGAGACTTATAAGATTGGCGTATTACAGCTGACCCAGCATGTGGCACTGGATAAGACCAATGAGGGCTTCGTGGCAGCGCTGGACGATGCAGGCATCAAATACGAGATCGACCAGCAGAATGCAGCTGGCGAGCAGTCTGCATGCCAGACGATCGCAGAGAAACTGGTCAACGATAAAGATGATTTGATTTTTGCAATCGCAACCCCGGCAGCACAGGCAGTTGCAGGTGTGACGGATTCGATTCCGATTCTTGTCAGCGCTGTTACCGATCCGGCGGCTTCCGGTCTGGTAGAGAGCAACGAGGTTCCGGGCGGCAACGTATCGGGTACTTCTGATCTGACTCCGGTTAAAGAGCAGATTGACCTGATGCAGCAGATTATTCCAGATGTAAAGAAGGTCGGACTTCTGTATTGCAGCGCGGAGGCAAACTCCGTTCTTCAGATTGACATGGCGAAAGAAGCACTCGACACAGCCGGTATTGAGTATGAAGATTACACCGTTTCCAATTCCAATGAGATTCCTACCGTTGTAGAATCTATGGTTGGCAATGTAGACTGCGTATACACACCGACCGACAACATGATCGCAGCTGGTATGGCGACCGTAACGATGGTAACAAATGAGAATAAACTTCCGGTTATCTGCGGCGAGAAGGGCATGGTAGATGCAGGCGGTCTTGCTACTTACGGTATTGATTACTACCAGTTAGGCTACATGACCGGTGAGCAGGCCGTTAAAATTCTGACTGAGGGCGCCGATATTTCTAAGATGCCGATCGGCTATCTGGACGCTTCCAAGTGCGAGCTGAGTGTCAATGAAGAGACAGCGCAGACGCTGGGAATCGATGTATCTGGACTCGAGAAATAAAGAGTACCAGAAAGATCTAAACTTCAAATGAGATGGACTGTCAGATCAGAAGCATATAATAAATATGCCGATCTGGCAGTCTTTACAGTTAATCAGGTGAAGAAAATACGAAACACGGGGAGGTAAAAGTTTGAGCGGTTTATTAGTATCCCTGCAGGGCGCGGTCGCACAGGGCGTTCTTTGGGGAATCATGGTATTGGGAGTTTACATTACATTCCGCCTGATGAATATCGCGGATATGACGGTAGACGGAAGTTTCGCGCTGGGTGCCTGCGTTTGTGCAGTCCTGGTAGTCAACAAAGGAGTAAATCCGGTGCTGGCACTTTTAGTTGCAGTGGCAGCCGGTGTCGTGGCTGGTGCCGTAACGGGTATTCTTCATACTGTATTTGAGATACCAGCGATTCTGGCAGGAATTCTGACCCAGATTTCCCTCTGGTCGATCAACCTCCGGATCATGGGAGGAAAGAGCAATCTGCCGCTTCTGAAAGTCAAGACACTTATCAGTGGTCTGGCTACTTCCTTCGGGATGACTCAGGCACAGGCATCGATGATCGTTGGAATTGTGCTGGCGGTGGCGGCTATTCTGTTTCTTTATTGGTTCTTCGGAACCGAGATCGGAAGTGCGATGCGTGCAACCGGTAACAACGAGGATATGGTGCGTGCGCTGGGCGTGGACACTCGTATGGCGAAGCTTTTATCCCTGATGGTCAGCAACGGCCTGGTCGCTCTCTCCGGCGCACTCGTCTGCCAGAGCCAGAAATATGGTGATGTTGGAAGTGGTACGGGTGCGATCGTCATTGGTCTGGCGGCGATCGTCATCGGCGAAGTCCTGATGGGACGATTGACCTCTTTTTATTGGAAACTGACCTCCGTGGTTGTCGGTTCGGTCATTTACTTTGTGATCCGTGCGGTTGTACTCCGCATGGGTATGGATGCAAACGACATGAAGCTGCTCTCTGCTGTCATTGTAGCACTGGCACTCTGTATTCCGGTAGCACTCGCTAAATATCGGCTGAGAAAAGATTATTCAGAAGGGGGCGAGGAGTAATGCTGACGATAACAAATGTAAAGAAAACTTTTAATAAAGGAACTGTTAATGAGAAAAAAGCCTTAAACGGTATCAACTTACACCTGGCACCGGGCGATTTCGTGACGATCATCGGCGGAAACGGTGCTGGAAAATCCACCATGTTAAATATGATCGCAGGCGTATATCCGATCGATTCTGGTAAAATCGAGATCGACGGTGTAAACATATCCAGGGAGCCAGAATACAAACGCGCTAAATATATCGGCAGAGTCTTCCAGGATCCGATGCGCGGCACCGCCGCCAATATGGAGATACAGGAAAACCTTGCCATGGCACTGCGCCGCGGCAAATCCAGAGGACTCGGCTGGGGCATCAAAAAGAATGAAAAGGACTTCTACCGTGAGGCATTGGCACAGCTCGATCTGGGGCTTCAGACCCGTATGACCAGCAAAGTGGGTTTACTCTCCGGCGGACAGCGCCAGGCGCTCACCCTTCTGATGGCAACTCTCCAGAAGCCAAAGCTCCTTCTCTTAGACGAACACACCGCCGCCCTCGATCCTAAAACAGCCCGCAAAGTCCTCGATCTTACCGAAAAGATCGTAGACGAACAAAATCTGACCGCGCTTATGGTTACCCATAACATGAAAGATGCGATTCAGATCGGCAACCGTCTGATTATGATGCACGAAGGTCGGATTATCTACGATGTAGCAGGGGAAGAGAAGAAGAATCTGCAGGTAGAAGACCTGTTAGAGAGATTTGAAAAGGTAAGCGGAGAAGAATTTGCGAATGATCGTATGATGCTTGCCAAATAAGCAGGGGTTATAAGATTTGAAGGCTTTTATCAAAATCATTAACCGATAACAGACAAAAAGTATACGGAATGAAAAGTGGGTCAACAAATTAAAAACCACGACTATAAGTGAGAAAGAATGCCCTCCGGCGGCGCGAGCGGTCGGAGGGCATTCTCCTCTCCCATATTTCCAACTAATTCCCCCTTTCACGACTTAACCGTTTATATACAACTTAACACTTCTGTAATAATTCATTCATAGAAAATTCATTTTTTCCTCCACATCCTTCCTTGGCAATTCCCTACGAATATGATAAAATAAAAATTACGTTTAAGATATTAAGTCATAATTTCAAGAAAAATCAGGAGCGATCCATATGTTAGAAGAAGAAAACAAAAAAGAAACGCAGGAGTCAGAACAGGTGCCAGCGGCGGAGCGGATTCAAGAGCCGGAAGCAGTTCAGAGTCAGGAATCAGAACCAGCTCAGGATCAGACACCAAATCCGGTCCGGGAATCCGCGGGACATTCGCGCAGGCGCCAGGGCGAAGATAAGAGTCAGAATCTGCGCTTCGGAGTGATAGCAGCAGGGGTGGTGATTGCTCTTGCAGTTGCAGCATTTGCAGGCAAGTCCCTGCTCAGCCGTCAGGCGGGAGCCGGAACTGCAAAGAATGGGGCGGCGACAGCATCAGAGCTTTCGAAGGACGAGGCATCCGAAGAGTCCAGAGCGGAGGAGATCAAAGAGAAAGAAGCAGTGGTAGCTTCCTATAAAAATTTGGGTATCGTGCAGGTGTCCGGTTATCTGAATATGCGTGAGACGGCGAGCACGGATGGCAACATCATCGGCAAGCTGATGGGCGACAGTGCGTGTGAGATCGTGGATGATTCAGCCGAAGGCTGGTATCAGGTCGAATCTGGCGGTATTTCCGGTTATATCAGCTCAGAGTTTGTTCTGACCGGGGATGAGGCGAAGAAAAAAGCGTTGGAACTGGTTGAAAAGCGTGCGCTCATCACGGCAGATTCCCTGAACATCCGAAAAGAGCCGAACACGGAGTCAGAGGTTGTCGGTCAGGCATTAAAAAATGAGCGCTATGTGGTCGAGAGTGAGCCGGAGAATGGCTGGATTCAGATTTCGAGCGGTTATATTTCCACGGATTATGCAGAGATCAAATACGCACTCAATGAGGCGCGGAAGCTGGATATGCGTGCGATGGTGCTGAATTTATACAAAAATCTAGGTATTTCCAGTGTGGATAATTACTTGAATGTGCGCGATCAGCCAAGTGAGGATGGCAATATCATCGGTAAGATGACGAGCAAGTCTGCCGGAGAGATTCTGGAGACGAGCGAGGACGGCGGCTGGTATAAGATCCAGTCGGGTCCCGTCACTGGATATGTGAAGGCGGAGTATATCCTGACAGGAGATGCGGCGAAGCAGGAGGCGATGGAGGTTGCAGAACTGATGGCGATCGTTTCAACCGACCGCCTGAATGCCCGCACGGAGCCGAGCACGGATGCGCCGATCTGGACGCAGATCTCTAACAATGAGCGTTACGACGTTATAAGCCAGCAGGATGGCTGGGTCGAGATTGCGCTCGATACGACGAGTGCGTATGTGGCGACTGATTTCGTAGATGTGCGTTATGCATTGCCGGAGGCGATCCCATTTACCCCATTAAAAGAAAAGGAATCCTTGCGGACCCAGATTGTCAACTATGCGCTTCAGTTTGTCGGAAACCGTTATGTCTGGGGCGGTAATGACCCGCATTCGGGTGTGGACTGTTCTGGTTTTACAAAGTATGTATACAGCCATGTGGCGGGCGTGTCCCTGCCGCGGGTGTCCCGGGAACAGGCGCGGACGGGTACGAAGATTGATTCTTCGAAGATGCGTCCGGGCGATCTGATTTTCTATACGAATCGCAAGGGAACGGTCAACCATGTGGCGATGTACATTGGCAATGGTCAGATCGTCCATGCGGCGAGCCGGAGAAGCGGCATCAAGATTTCTACCTGGAATTACCGGAATCCGTACCGGATTGTCAATATGCTGGGAGACTGATAGGGAGAGGATAAGATGGAAGAGCAAAAGACAGAAGATTATAAAGAACGCCTGCAGAAAGCACGTCAGAGACGAAATGGCAAAGATCCGATGCACTGGTTCATGATCGGGGGCTGTGCCGTCATTGTGGTGCTGGCTCTGGTTATCATCGTGAAGCTGGCACAGGGCGGCACGTTCGGAGGTTCTGGAAACGCCCGGGTGGCATCGGCATCCGAGGCAGAGGCGCAGGGAACCGTGATCGGAGAGACGCTGCCGGAGGATGAGGAACAGGCAAAAGAGGACGAAGAAAAGAAAAATGTAGTCGAGTCCTACCAGAATCTGGGTATTGTGGATGTATCTGGTTATCTTAATATGCGTGAGAGCGCCAGTACAACCTCCGATGTCATTGGCAAACTGATGGGCGGCAGTGCGTGCGAGATTCTGGACGATTCCCAGGAAGGCTGGTATCAGATATCTTCCGGCGGTCTGGAGGGCTACATCAGTTCAGAATTTGTACAGACCGGCGAGGCGGCAAAAACAGAGGCATTTGAGCTGGTCAAGAAGATGGCGGTCATCACGACTGACAAGCTGAATATCCGGAGTGAGCCGAGTGAGGACGCGCAGGTGCTGGAACAGGCGCTGAAAAATGAGCGTTATTCCATTGTCAGCGAGCAGGACGGCTGGATCCAGATCAGCGGGGGCTATATTTCAGCGGATTATGTGGATGTGCGCTATGCGTTAAATGAAGCGCGTAAGCTGGATCTGCGGACGATGGTTCTCAATATGTATGACAATCTGGGTATTTCCAATGTCAATAACTACTTAAATATCCGCGTGGAGCCGAAGGAGGATGCGAAGATCATCGGTAAGATGACGAGCAAGTCCGGTGGTGAGATTCTGGAAACGACCGAGGATGGCGGCTGGTATAAGATCAAGTCCGGTCCGGTTACTGGCTATGTTAAATCCGAATTTATTCTGACTGGAGATGCGGCGAAGCAGGAGGCACTGCAGGTTGCACAGCTGATGGCGATCGTATCAACTGACCGTCTGAATGCCCGTACGGAGCCGAACACGGACGCGCCGATCTGGACGCAGATTTCCAACAGCGAGCGGTATTCGGTTATGAGCCAGCAGGATGGCTGGGTGCAGATTGCACTGGATGAGACGAGTGCCTATGTAGCGACTGAATTTGTCGATGTCCGGTATGCGTTAAATGAGGCGATCGAGTTTACACCGGTTGAGGAGACCCCGGAGCCTGAGACCAAGGCGGCGAGCAGCAAGGGAGGCTCTGGAAGCAAGAGCAGCAGTAACGGTGGTTCTGGCAGCCAGAAAGCATCTTCAAGCGGCTCCTCCAAGCGTGCGCAGATCGCAAACTACGCGACTCAGTTCCTTGGGAATCCGTATGTATGGGGCGGTACCAGCTTGACAAATGGTACGGATTGTTCTGGATTTACGATGTCGGTTATGGCACACTTCGGCGTCGGCCTGCCGCATCATTCGGGTTCCCAGGCGGGAGCAGGAAGAAGTATCAGTTCTTCCCAGATGCGTCCGGGTGATCTGATCTTCTACACAAACAGCGGTGGAACGATCAACCATGTAGCACTCTATATCGGCGGCGGGCGCGTGTGCCATGCATCGAATGCAAGGGATGGTATCAAGATTTCCACCTGGAATTACCGTACCCCGGCGAAGATCGTCAATGTACTGGGCGATTAATTCCATGGAAAGTCAATAAAAAATATTTGAAAGAGAGCAGGGAGAAAAGGCAGCTTTTCCCAGCTCTCTTTTTCTGTTTCATAGGAAATTGTGTCCTATGAAATAAAAAACGCATCGCGGGGATGCGCACTCGCGCGAAGCAGAAACATGTCGCAAGTGACCGCGCGAGACGCCCGAATGTGCCAAGGCACATCCTTGTTTGTATAAAAAGCGGTTTCAGTGAATAAAGATAATAGGAAGACAGAATACTAAGAATGAATTAGGCAGTTGAGAAAAAACATTGAATCCGCGTGTAAGATGGAAAGAGCGCAGAAAAGAGGAAAATATGATTCGGGCAAATCGTGAAAACAGGGAATGGGAAAATGAAGCGTGGGACAAGCAGGCAGATAAAGTGGGAGAAAGTCGGGAACAGGCGCAGGAGGATCCGATTCAGAAGCGTGAAAATGGACAGACGGATATTACGGGAAAGAATGGCAATCACATTGAATTAATCTCGATCATCGGAGAGATAGAGGGACATGAAAATTTGTCCGGCAATACGAAAACGACGAAATATGAGCATATTCTGCCTAAGCTGGCGGAGATCGAGGAGAGCGGTGAGACGGAGGGAGTTTTAGTCCTGATTAACACGGTGGGCGGCGATGTAAGCTGTGGACTGGCACTGGCGGAGATGATTGCTTCGCTCAGCAAACCGACCGTTTCACTGGTCATCGGAGACAGCCATTCGATCGGTGTGCCGCTCGCAGTGGCGGTCGATCACTCTTTTATTGTCCCGACCGGGACGATGATGGTACATCCGGTGCGGATGACGGGGATGGTGATCGGTGCCGTGCAGACGTATGATTATTTTGAAATGATTCAGGATCGTATTTTAAGCTTTGTGTCCGGACACAGTCAGATCTCCTATGAGCGCCTCCGGAGCCTGATGCTCAATACGGAGATGATGACAAAAGATCTGGGAACGGTCCTGGTTGGCGGGGAGGCGGTCCAGGAGGGACTGATCGATGAATGCGGCGGGATCCGGGAAGCGCTTGCATGGCTGAACCGGGCGATCGATGGGAAGAAACAGGAAATAGATGCACACGACCGGATGACGAACACGGATTTTAGTGAAAATTTGAAAAGAAGGTAGAACATACGTGCGAAAATTTTAGGAAAGCGTTGCTTTTTTCCCTGAATTTGGGTATACTGAATGAGATAATAAGAATGTAAAATGAGAAAAGCAGTCTGCGGGAGGCTGTATTTTGTGAAACAGGAGGAACCGCAGATACATGGGAAATGTTGGAGGCATGAGACAGGTGGCAGATACAAGCAGGAAAAGACAGAGTACAGAGCGTGCCGGGGAGACAGCTGGGACAGAGAAAAAAGCCGGGCGATCCAGAAAGTCCCCTGCGGCGAAGAAAGCGGAGGAGACGCTGAACGAGAAAAAGAGTAGGGGGAAGAAGAAAGCTTCGTCCGGAAAAGGTACCGAGAAGGGAACAGGAAGCCGAAGCCGCGCCAGCCAGGCGCCGGAGCCGGTGGAGAAAAGTGGTACAGGGGCATTTATGGGAACGGAAGTGGCGATTATTGTATCATTTGCAATATCGGTACTTTTGTTTTTGAGCAATTTCGGGCTTTGCGGCTTTGTCGGAAGTTTTCTGCGATCGACTCTGCTTGGCGTATTCGGCGTGATGGGGTATCTGGTGCCATTCCTTTTATTTATGGGAACTTGTTTTTATCTTTCAAACCGAGGCAACCAGAAAGCCGTAGCCAAGTTGGTGGCGGTTGGCGAGGTGCTTCTGGCATTTTGCGGACTTTCCCAGCTTCTTATGGGAGGCGGTCAGCATCTGGACTGGAATCTGGGCGATTATTACGCGCAGGCAGGCGGAGGCGGTTTTATCGGTGGCATTCTGATGTTGCTGTTGTGCGGAACAGTGGGAACGATCGGAGCAGTTCTGATTCTGCTGGTGCTTTTGGCACTCGGTGCTGTGTGCATTACGGAGCGTTCCCTGGTAAACTTCGTTAAACAGGGCAGCGGAAGGGCATATGAGTATGCGAAAGAAGATATGAGCCGCCGCCGTGAGATACATGAGGAGAAAAAGGAAGAAAAACGCCGTCTGCGGGAGGAGCAGCGGGTCCGTGGCGTTGATCTCGAGGGTGCCAAGCTGACCGAGCTGCCAGTGATGCGGAATTTCTCGGAAGGAGTCCCGGAGGGAACCGTGCTGGGACCGGAGGATGCACCGGAGGAATTTCGTGAGATGCATGGAAGGCAGGAAAACTTGCAGGATGAGGCCGCGGCTTATGATGATTGGACCGATGTTCCGGCAGAGGGAAAAAATCTGGCACAGGATTCCGGACAGGGAGTAGAGAAGGAGAATCCGGCAGATGTATTTCGCGGGCAGATATTCCACGGTGGCGGAGCGGTAGAACCAGAACCGATGGAGTATGAAGAAGAGCCGGTGGAGCATGAAGAAGAGCCGGTGGAATCGGAGCAGGATACATATGCATACGCTGGTTCAGAATCCCAGTTTCAGGAAGAATCGGAGCGCGAGACGGCGCGGGCAGTAAAGGAGACAGAATTTGCAGAGGAGCCTGCAGAGACAGAGGACAGTGCGAGCGACCAGCTTCTGAAACGCCTGTATGTACGCCGTGATACCCGGACGATGGAAGAATTTGCCGGCGGCGAGAGTCAGAAAGGTCCAGGCTATTATCCGGTAGAGACACGGGAGAAACCGGCTGCGGAGGCGGCGTCCGGTTTGACCGCAGAGGAGGTTCATACAGATTTAGGGCATCAGGATGTCTTTGAGCCATCGGAAAACGAGTGGGAAACCGTTTCGATGGGGAATGAGGATGAATGGAACGAACCTATATCTGGGGAAACGGATTCCGAACCAATCGATGGCTATTATAAGACGCTGGAATCAGAGCGGGGCGAGACAAAGGGCAGTTTCTTTGTCCCGGAGGATTCCAAAACGGTCGTGACCGCATCCGGAAAGGTGATCGAGACAGATACAGAGGCGATACAGAAAAAACTGGAGCAGAAACGGGAAGAACGAAAAGCACTTCCAGTTGAGGAACTGACGGTTCCAGAGCAGATCGAGCGCAAGGAAGAGGAAGAAAAGAAGATCCAGAAAGAATACATATTCCCGCCATTGACACTTTTAAAACGCGGTACGGGACAGACCGATTTCTCGGATCAGGAGTACCGGGAGACAGCGATCAAGCTGCAGCAGACGCTCCAGAACTTCGGCGTGGGCGTGACGGTTACAAACATCAGCTGTGGACCGACGGTTACCCGCTATGAGCTTCACCCGGAGCAGGGTGTCAAGGTCAGCAAGATTGTAGCGCTGGCGGATGATATCAAGTTAAATCTGGCAGCGGCGGACATCCGTATCGAGGCACCGATTCCTGGCAAGGCGGCGGTCGGTATCGAGGTTCCGAACAAGGAGAACCATGTGGTTCTGCTGCGCGATCTGCTGGAGTCAGAGGCATTTAAGAAATATCCGTCCCGGCTGGCATTCGCGGTCGGAAAAGATATCGCAGGTCAGACGGTTGTCAGCGACATTGCGAAGATGCCGCATCTTCTGATCGCGGGTGCGACCGGATCGGGTAAATCAGTCTGCATCAATACGCTGATCATGAGTGTGATTTATAAAGCGAAGCCGAGCGAGGTCAAGCTCATCATGATCGACCCCAAGGTGGTTGAGTTAAGTGTATACAACGGTATTCCGCATCTTCTGATTCCGGTTGTGACCGACCCGAAAAAGGCGTCCGGCGCCCTCAACTGGGCGGTGGCAGAGATGACCGACCGTTACCAGAAGTTTGCAAAATACGGCGTGCGCGATCTTAAGGGTTTCAATGCCAAGGTTGAGTCGATCGCGGATATCGACGATCCGAAGAAACCGGAGAAACTGCCGCAGATCATCATTATCGTGGATGAGCTTGCCGATCTGATGATGGTAGCGCCGGGCGAAGTAGAAGATTCGATCTGTCGTCTGGCCCAGCTGGCGCGTGCAGCGGGCATTCATCTGGTGATTGCGACGCAGCGACCATCGGTCAATGTCATCACCGGTGTGATCAAGGCAAATATTCCGTCGAGAATTGCTTTTTCCGTCTCTTCCGGAGTGGATTCCCGTACCATTATTGATATGAATGGCGCGGAGAAACTGCTCGGAAAGGGCGATATGCTGTTCTATCCGTCGGGCTATCAGAAACCGCAGCGTGTACAGGGCGCGTTTGTGTCCGACAATGAGGTTTCGGATGTGGTCGGATTTTTGAAACAGGAGGGGCTGACCGCAGAGTACAGCGCCGAGGTTGAGTCCAAGATCCGTTCGACGGCGATGGATGCGGGCTTTGGCGGCGGTGAGCGCGATGCCTATTTTGCACAGGCAGGTAAATTTATTATTGAGAAAGACAAAGCATCCATCGGCATGCTGCAGCGTATGTTTAAGATTGGCTTCAACCGTGCCGCGCGTATCATGGATCAGCTTGCAGATGCAGGCGTGGTCGGTGAGGAAGAAGGCACGAAGCCGCGTAAGGTGCTGATGAGCATGGAGCAGTTTGAAAACATGATGGAAGAAGGATATTAAAAAGCGAAATCATTATAAAATATCAAAATCAGGAGGTATCCTATGAAGCTTAAAAGCTGGCTGAAAGAATTGCCGTATACATTATTGCAGGGCAGCCTGGAGACGGAGGTTGACGAGGTGGTCTACGATTCAAGAAAGGCGGCGCCGGGGACGGTGTTTGTGTGTATGCGCGGGGCAAACGTCGATTCGCATACCTTTATTCCGGATGTGGTTGAAAAGGGCGCGCCGGTTCTGGTGGTCGAGCATCCGGTTGAGGCGCCTGAGAACGTGACGGTCATTCAAGTGGAGAATGGACGGAACGCGCTATCGCTTCTTTCGGCGGCACGTTTTGATTATCCGGCGCGGAAGATGACGGCGATCGGTGTGACCGGCACGAAGGGAAAGACGACTACCACTTATATGATCAAGGCGATTCTGGAGGCAGCCGGACAGAAGACGGGTCTCATCGGAACGAACGGCGCTGTGATCGGTGAGAATCATTATCCGACCAAAAATACGACGCCAGAATCCTACATTTTGCAAGAATATTTTGCAAAAATGGTGGAAGCGGGCTGCCGTTACATCGTGATGGAGGTTTCTTCCCAAAGCTACCTGATGCACCGGGTAGATGGACTTTTCTTTGATTATGGAATTTTCCTGAATATTTCCAATGATCATATTGGCCCGAATGAACATGCAAGTTTTGAAGAATATCTTTACTACAAAAAGCAGCTTTTGAAAAACTGCCGGACAGCGCTCGTCAACCGCGATGATCCGTACTTTGATGCGATCGTAGAAGGGGCGACAGCAGAGATCCTGACCTTTTCATTGGAACAGGCGGCTGATTTTACAGCGGATGACATTCACTATGTACGCGAACATGATTTCGTGGGCGTCGAATTTCAGACGCATGGACGATATGAGAGCGATCTGCGTGTCGGCATTCCGGGCAAATTTAACGTGGACAATGCGCTGGCGGCAGCGGGCGTGTGCAGCTTCTTTGATCTGCCGAAGGAGAAAGTCTGCCATGCGCTGGAACATATCCAGGTCGATGGACGGATGGAGATTGTATATAAATCAGCAAAGTGCACCGTGATCGTTGACTACGCCCACAATGCGGTCAGCATGGAAAGTCTTCTTCTGACGCTGCGCGACTACAAGCCGAAGCGTCTCGTCTGCGTCTTCGGATGCGGCGGCAACCGGGCGCGCGATCGCCGGTACTCGATGGGAGAGATTGGCGGAAAGCTGGCAGATCTGTCGATCATCACGGCGGATAATTCCCGCTTTGAGAAAGTGGAAGATATTCTGGCAGATATCAAGGTCGGACTTGCAAAAACCGATGGCAAATACGTTG
This sequence comes from Clostridium fessum, assembly GCF_027698965.1. NCBI lineage: Bacteria > Bacillati > Bacillota > Clostridia > Eubacteriales > Clostridiaceae > Clostridium > Clostridium fessum. The sequence goes on along the minus strand of NZ_JAQEQF010000002.1, from coordinate 298,886 downwards.
AAATCCCGGATCGCCGCGAAGCGATTGAGTACAGCTTGTCCCATGCGGAAGATGGCGATATCATCGCGATCATCGGAAAAGGGCATGAGGATTATCAGGAGATCGAGGGCGTGCGCTATCATTTCCTTGACCGGGAAGTAGTGCAGGAGACGGTGAAGAAGCTGCATATGTAATCAATTTGGAGGCAAAATATGGACCATATTACAGTCAGACATATCGTGGAAGCAGTGTCGGGAACACTGCTCTGCGGAGATGCAGATACGGAGTTAAAACACATCAGCATTGATTCCCGGAGTATGCGCGGGGCGGATCTGTTTGTTCCGCTGATCGGGGAGAAATCAGACGCGCATCGTTTCCTGGTTCAGGCGATGGACAATGGGGCGGCAGCCGCACTGACTTCGGAGCATGAGGCGGCACCGGAGGGCTTTCACGGCGCGCTGATCCAGGTGAAAGATACGAAACTGGCATTGCAGACGATCGGGCGCTGCCTGCGGGCACGTCTTTCTATCCCGTTAGTTGGTATCACCGGCAGCGTGGGAAAGACGACGACGCGCGAAATGGTGGCGGCGGCGCTTTCAGCGAAATATAAGACATTCAAGACACCGGCAAACCACAACAGCCAGATCGGTGTGCCACTCACGATCTCGGAGATTTCTGAGAATGATGAGATCGGCGTGCTGGAACTGGGAATGAGTGAGCCGGGCGAGATGGCGGTGATCGCGGAGATTGCGGCGGTGGATTCGGCAGTCATGACGAATATCGGTGTGACGCATATTGAGAATCTGGGCTCCCGCGAGAATATCTTAAAAGAAAAGCTGCATATCCAGGACGGTATGAAGGCAGGCGGAATCCTGTTTGTAAATGGAGATAATGATATGCTTTCCACCGTGCATGCAAAAGCAGGCTGCCATACCGTCCGTTATGGACTTGGAGCAGATAACGACTACCGCGCCGAGGATCTTTCATATCCGGATGGATTTCCGTCCTTTACGATGGTACACGGCGAGGTGCGCGTCCCGGTGAAGCTGACTGTTATGGGCGAGCACAATGTCATGAATGCGCTGGCTGCCCTGGCGGTTGCGGATGCCTACGGTGTGCCGCTTGCCGATGCAGCGGAAAAGCTGCTTGAATTTGGCGGGTTCAAGAACCGTCAGCAGATTTATCATAAAAATGGTTATACGATCGTGGACGATACCTACAATGCAAGCCCGGATTCGATGAAAGCGGCGATAGGTGTGCTTTCTTCCCTGCCGGCAGGACGCAGAATTGCGGTTCTGGCGGATATGAAGGAACTGGGAGAGAATACGATTCAGTTCCACCGTGAAGTTGGTGCGTTTCTGGCGGAAAAACCGGTCGATATCCTGGTTGTATATGGCGAACTGGCGCAGGCGATCGCCGAGGGAGCAAAGAAAGTCAAACCGGATCTGCATGTCGTTTCGTTTGAAGAGGACGAAAAAGAAGATATGCTTGACTGGCTGGATGCACAGATCGGTGAGGGAGATGCAGTCCTGTTTAAGGGTTCCAACAGTATGAAGCTGGGGGAGACGGCAGCGAGGTTTATCTCAGTCGAGAAGACTCCCACCTCTTCAGGTGGTAAGTAATAGCAAGTTTGTCTCAGTAGGAGTCCATTCTCCGACTGAGATAAACGCTCCGCGAGGATGCGCAGTGATTCTGTAAAGAATATGTCAGCTTCGCTGACCAGAATCACGCGCCAAATCTCACGGACGTTCGACTTGAATTAGAAATAGAAAGAGAAGGAATCATGGCGTATCAATACGCGGATATTATTATAGATATATCCCATGAGAAGGTGGATCGCCCGTTTCAGTACCGGATTCCGGCGCATCTGGCGGAGGAGATTACGGCGGGAACGTGCGTGACGGTACCGTTTGGAAAGGGTAATTCACTTCGGACTGGATATGTGGTGGGAATGGGAAATACGGCGGAGTATGACCCATCCCGCATCAAGGAGATAGCTGGGATCGCACCGGGCAGTATGTCGGTGCAATCTCAGCTTATCTGTCTGGCGTGGTGGATGCGGGAACGTTATGGCGCGACGATGAACCAGACGCTCAAAACCGTACTTCCCGTCAAGGAAAAGATAAAACCGCGCGAGAAAAAGACGCTGCATTGTCTTTTAAACCAGGAAGAGCTGGAAGCGGCAATCCTGGCGGCACAGAAGCGGCATTATAAGGCGCGGGTGCGGCTCCTTGAGGCATTCCGGGACAATCTGGATATTCCGATGGAATTTGCCCGACGGGAGCTTGACCTGACCCTGGCGACGATCCGCCCGATGGAGGAACAGGGACAGCTTTCAGTGAAAGTTTCCCGTGAGGAACGCGGGTTAAACCATGCAAAACTGCCGCGTCCAGCCGGACAGACCGTGCATCTCAATGAAGAGCAGCAGGCGGCGGTTGACCGTTTCTGTGAGGATTATGAGACGGGGAAACGTGAAACGTATCTGATTCACGGCGTTACGGGAAGTGGAAAGACCGAAGTCTACATGGAGCTGATGGCGCGTGTCCTGCGGGATGGAAAGCAGGTGATTCTGCTGATCCCGGAAATTTCGCTGACATATCAGACGGTGATGCGGTTTTACCGGCGATTTGGCGATCAGATCGCGATTCTGAATTCCCGTCTCTCTGCGGGAGAACGCTATGATCAGTGGGAACGGGCGGCGCGGGGCGAGGTTTCCGTGATGATCGGACCGCGGTCGGCGCTGTTTGCCCCATTTTCCAATCTGGGACTGATTCTGATCGACGAGGAACATGAGGGCGCCTATAAGAGCGAGACGATGCCGCGCTATCATGCAAGGGAAGTAGCGGCGGAGCGCGCCCGGCTTTCCGGGGCTTCGCTGGTCTTGGGCTCAGCGACTCCTTCTCTGGAATCGTATCTGCGGGCGCAGAATGGCGAATATGTGCTTCTGCCCCTGCATCACCGGGCAGTGGCGGGAAGTATCCTGCCGAAGGTACAGATCGCTGATATGCGTGCGGAGATGCAGGTAGGCAATAAATCGGTGTTCAGCCGGACGTTGGATGCAATGTTGACAGAGAGACTCGCACGTGGCGAGCAGGCGATGCTTTTTATGAACCGGCGCGGCTATTCCAATTTTGTTTCCTGTCGTTCCTGCGGAAAGGCGGTGACCTGTCCGCATTGTGATGTTTCCCTGACACTACACGGGAAGAACCGTCTGGTCTGTCATTACTGCGGCTATACGATTCCGCTGATGAAGCAGTGTCCGTCCTGCGGATCACCGTATATTGCCGGGTTTGGGGCCGGAACGCAGAAGATGGAAGAATTTACGAAAATTCGGTTTCCGGATGCGAGGATCCTGCGGATGGATGCGGATACAACGGCAAAAAAAGGCGGACATGAAGCGATTCTGGAGGCATTTGCAAATCGTGAGGCAGATATCCTGATCGGCACGCAGATGATTGTAAAAGGGCATGATTTTCCGGGAGTGACGCTGGTCGGAATCCTGGCGGCGGATCTTTCCTTAAATACGCCGGATTACCGCAGCGCGGAGCGGACGTTCCAGCTTCTGACGCAGGCGGCTGGCAGAGCGGGGCGCGCCGGGAAGCCCGGCGATGTGGTCATCCAGACGTACCGGCCGGAACACTATGCCGTGCAGGCGGCAGCGGCGCAGAATTATGAGCTGTTTTACAGCCATGAGATCAATTACCGGAGGCTGCTTCATTATCCGCCAGTCTGCCAGATGGCTGCGGTTTATTTTGCCTGCGGCGATGAGGTGGTGCTGGATGAATGTGCGGAAATGGCGGCGCGGCGGCTGCGCGAAAGTGCCGAGTGTATCGGTCCGGTTCCGGCACCGGTATACAAAGTTAATGACATCTACAGAAAAATTTTATATATAAAGTGTGAAAAATGTGCTATACTGGATCAAATCAGGGGTCAGATTGAAACCTTGGCTGCCGCAGATACAAAATGGCAGGCGGTCCAGATTCAATACGATATATCATAGAGAGGAAGAGTGTATAAAATGGCAATCCGATCAATTAGAACTATTGGCGATGAGGTACTGAAAAAAGAGTGTAAGGCAGTGACGGAGGTAACCGATCACACACTTGAACTGATAGAGGATATGTTTGACACGATGTATTCAGCCGGTGGCGTAGGTCTGGCAGCACCGCAGGTCGGTATCCGCAAACAGATCGTAGTAATCGACGTGGAGGACGGCAACCAGTATGTCCTGATCAATCCGGTCATCGAGGAAATGTCCGGCAGCCAGACTGGTCAGGAAGGCTGCTTAAGCGTTCCGGGCAAGGCTGGTCTGGTAACCCGTCCGAGCCACGTAAAGGTACGCGCGCTGAACGAAAAAATGGAAGAGTTTGTCCTGGAAGCAGATGATTTCCTGGCACGTGCGATTTGCCATGAGTGCGATCATCTGCACGGACATCTGTATGTGGAATTGGTAGAAGGTCCGTTAGAGGATGTAGCGGCAGAGGAAGAATAAAGCACATTGCCAGAATGAGAGAGAAACAAGAGTGGGGTGACAGGCAGATATGAAGATCGTATTTATGGGAACACCGGATTTTGCGGTTCCGACACTGGAAGCGCTCTATCAGAGCCGGCATGAAGTAGCGGCGGTGGTGACACAGCCAGATAAGCCGAAGGGACGCGGCAAGGCGATGGCAATGCCGCCTGTCAAGGAAAAAGCGCTGGAATATGGAATCCCGGTGTATCAGCCGGTGCGCGTCCGCAAGGATGAGGCATTTTTTGAGGAATTGACGAAGATTCAGCCGGATGTGATCGTCGTGATTGCATTTGGCCAGATTCTGCCGGAGCGGATTCTGAACCTGCCGAAATACGGCTGTATCAACATCCATGCGTCGCTTCTGCCAAAATACCGTGGGGCAGCCCCGATCCAGTGGGCGGTCATCAATGGCGATGAGGTCAGCGGTGTGACGACGATGCAGATGGATGTCGGTCTGGACACCGGAGATATCCTGGATACCGTGGAAGTACGCCTGGATCCGAAAGAGACAGGCGGCAGCCTGTTTGACCGCTTGAGCCTTGCGGGAGGAAAGCTGATTCTCTCCACGCTTGAGAAAGCGGAGGCGGGAATCCTGCATCCGGTTAAACAAGATGAGGCAGAGGCAACCCATGTGACAATGCTCGATAAGTCGATGGGGCAGATCGACTGGTCGATGGATGCGGCAGTGATTGAGCGCCTGATTCGCGGCTTAAATCCATGGCCGAGCGCTTATACAAAATTTGAAGGAAAAACCCTGAAAATCTGGTCGGCGGATGTCGAGGAAGATGCGGCGGGAAGGCCGTCACCGGAGACATTCGGACAGGTGGTACGTGTCGGTAAAGATGCATTCTCTGTCCAGACCGGCAAAGGGCTTCTCACAATTCGGGAACTTCAGCTGGAAGGCAAGAAGCGGATGGATACGGCGGCATTTTTACGCGGATATCCGGTGGAAACGGGAGTAAAGCTCGGATAAAATGAATGCTTCAGCAGGAACTGAACTGCTACAGGCAGCCAGGCGTTTGAAAGGAGTTGGAGTGATATGTACGGATACGGATATGGATATTACAGTATGTTTGATCCGACGATGATTCTGGTATTAATTGGTGTATTTCTGTCATTAGGGGCATCTGCGAAGGTGAAAAGCACCTACGCGCGGTTTTCAAGAGTCCGGAGCATGACTGGCATGACGGGAGCCGAGGCGGCGAGACAGCTTTTAAATTCACAGGGCATCTATGATGTCCAGATCCGCCAGGTGGCAGGCAGTCTGACCGACCACTATGATCCGCGGACCAAGACTGTGAATTTATCTGAGAGTGTATATGGTTCTACTTCGGTCGCGGCGATCGGTGTTGCGGCGCATGAGTGCGGACATGCGATGCAGGATGCATCTGAGTATGTTCCGCTGCGCCTGCGCGGTTCAATGGTGCCGGTGGTCAACATCGGCGCACAGCTTTCCTGGCCTATGATCCTGATTGGTGTCCTGATCGGCGGCATGGGATCTCCGATCGTTTCACTTGGAATTCTTTTATTTTCCTTGTCGGTGCTGTTCCAGCTGGTGACGCTTCCGGTTGAGTTCAATGCATCCGCGCGTGCGGTACGTCTGCTTGATTCAACAGGGATTCTTCGCGGGGAAGAAGTTGGATATACCAAACAGGTGCTTGGTGCGGCGGCACTGACGTATGTGGCAGCGGCGGCTGGTTCGATTTTACAGCTTCTGCGTCTGATTATATTATTTGGAGGACGACGCGATGACTGATGGAACTGCGCTGCGTGAAATAGCGGTCGAAATTTTGACCGAGATTCTGGAAAAGGGACAGTATACACATCTGGCCCTTTTTCAGGCTCTTTCTAAATATCAGTATCTGGAAAAATCAGACCGCTCGTTTTTAAAACGGATTGTGGACGGGACGGTGGAGTATAAAATCCAGATTGATTATATTATCAACGCATATTCCAAAACAAAAGTTCATAAGATGAAACCGTTTATCCGCACACTTCTGCGGATGAGCGTGTACCAGATTTATTATATGGACCGTGTACCGGATTCGGCGGCGTGCAATGAGGCGGTGCGCCTTGCGAAAAAACGCGGATTTTCCGGACTTTCCGGCTTTGTAAATGGTGTGTTGCGTTCTGTGGTGCGTGGAAAAGGCAAACTGACCTTCCCGGATGATTCAGTGCGGTATTCAATGCCGGACTGGATTTTATCTCTCTGGGAGGAAAACTATGGGGCAGAGACGACGCACAGGATGGCACAGGCTGGTCTGGAGAAACGTCCGTTTATGGTGCGGTTTGCCGAGAGCCGTGCAGGGAAAGAAGAGATTCTTGCCTCCCTGTCTGCCCAGGGCGTGACGGCAGAGGAGACAGCGACGGGAAGCGGCGTTTACCGTCTGACGGGAGTGGACTATCCAGAGAGTCTGGATGCGTTCCGCGAAGGACTAATCCGGATTCAGGACCTGAGTTCGTCGCTGGCTGGTGATGCGGCGGGTATTAAAGAGGGTGATTTTGTACTCGATGTCTGTGGGGCACCGGGTGGAAAAGGGCTTCATGCGGCGGATCTGCTGCACGGAACTGGACAGGTTGAGATCCGGGATGTGAGTGATTACAAGGTATCTTTGATCAAGGAGAATATTGCCCGCAGCGGCTGTACAAACGTCTCTGCCTGCGCCTGGAATGCGTGTGAATTCGATGCTTCGATGGAGCAGAAAGCGGATGTGGTCATTGCCGATCTGCCGTGTTCAGGACTTGGCATTATCGGACGCAAGCCGGATATCAAATACAACGCTTCAATGGACGGAATCCGGGACCTGGCTGCATTGCAGCGGCAGATGCTGTCGGTGGTCTGGCAGTACGTGAAGCCGGGTGGAGTGCTGGTTTACAGCACCTGCACGGTCAACCGTCTGGAAAATGATGAAAACCGGGCATGGTTTTTAAACGAATATCCATTTGAGCCGGTTGATATCAGTGGTCGTCTGGGGATTGATTTTCAGGAAGACAGCCTGAAAGAGGGATACATCCAGCTCTATCCGGGCGTTCATCCTTGTGATGGATTTTTCATCTCTGTGATGAAAAGAAAAGGATAACTGGACGGAACAGTGTATGAATACAGGAAAGGCTCCGAGAGTGCATATAGGAGAGAGGGAGGCAGTCCGATATGGAAAAGCAGGATATAAAATCAATGACGCAGGAGGAACTGCGTGCCTTTTTGGTGAGTCTGGGCGAAAAACCATTCCGGACCGCCCAGATCTATCAGTGGATGCATGAAAAACTGGCATCTTCCTTTGACGATATGACAAACCTTTCCAAGGTACTCCGGCAGAAGCTGCAGGACGCGTGCGAGTATGTATCGCTGGAAAAGGTACGGGTGCAGATTTCGCAGATCGATGGAACCCGCAAGTACCTGTTCCGCCTCGCGGACGGCAATGTCATCGAGAGTGTCCTGATGCGTTATAAGCATGGAAATTCCGTTTGTATTTCCTCGCAGGTGGGGTGTCGGATGGGCTGCCGTTTCTGTGCTTCGACCCTGGACGGCCTGGAACGGAACCTGCGCCCGTCGGAGATGCTGGACCAGATTTATCAGATTCAGCGCGATACAGGCGAACGCGTTTCCAACGTGGTTGTGATGGGATCGGGTGAACCGCTGGACAATTACGATAACCTGATCCGCTTTATCCATCTTTTGACGGAGGAAGGCGGACTGCATATCAGTCAGCGAAATGTGACGGTTTCCACCTGTGGGCTGGTTCCGAAGATCCGGGAGCTGGCAGATCAGGGACTGACCATCACGCTGGCACTTTCTCTGCATGCGCCGAATGACGAGGTGCGGAAGAGCCTGATGCCGATCGCGCGTACATATGCGTTAAAGGATGTATTGGCGGCCTGTCATTACTATTTTGAAAAAACGGGACGCCGCATGACGTTTGAGTACAGCCTGGTGCAGGGAGTCAACGACAATCTGGACGAGGCGCGCGAGCTGGCGGCGCTGATTCAGGATCAGCACGGGCATGTGAATCTGATTCCGGTCAATCCGATCAAGGAGCGCTCTTATGTACAGTCGGGACGGAAAGCGATCGAAGCATTTAAGGGATGTCTGGAATCCAAGGGAATCAATGTGACAATCCGGCGCGAGATGGGGCGCGACATAGACGGTGCCTGCGGACAGCTCCGGAAGAGCTATATGGATAAAGAGCAGGAGAAAGAAGGTGCGGCAGTCAAATGAAAGCATACGCACTGACGGATATCGGAAAAACGCGTAAGGTCAATCAGGATGCTCAGTTTGCCAGCACGGAGCCGGTGGGAGAACTTTCCAACCTGTTTGTCGTGGCGGACGGAATGGGCGGTCATCAGGCGGGAGATTTTGCTTCGCGCTATCTGATCGAGCATATGCCGGAATATATCAAAGAGAGTGGTGAGAATGAGCCGGTCGCGGCGCTTCGAAAGGGGATCGAGGCAGTCAATCAGGAACTTTATACCCTTTCCTGTGAGCGCGAGGAGCTTGCCGGCATGGGAACAACGCTGGTAGCGGCTTCAATTCAGGGAAATACACTCTATGTGGCAAACGTGGGGGACAGCCGTCTCTACCGGATTGAGCGCTCCGGCATTCATCAGATTACCCGGGATCATTCCTACGTGGAGGCGATGGTCTCGCTGGGACAGATGAGCCGCGGCAGCCGGGAATATGAGACGAAGAAAAATATCATTACCCGCGCAGTCGGGATCGGTGGGCATGTGGAGCCGGATTTCTTTGAGGTTTCACTGAATCCGGGCGATTACATACTGCTGTGTTCGGACGGGTTAACCAATATGGTGGATAATTCAGCAATTTACCGGATGGTGCTTCTGCCGGGAACCCTGGACACCAAGGCAAGGGCGCTCACGGCGCTCGCAAACCAGAACGGCGGGAAAGATAATATCGCGGTCATATTGATTGACCCGCAGATCAAGGAGGTGAGAGAATCATGATGCTGAAACCGGGAACTTATCTGCAGGATCGCTATGAGATCCTCTCACTGATTGGTACGGGCGGCATGTCAGAGGTGTATCAGGCAAAATGCCACACTCTGAACCGTCTGGTGGCGATCAAGGTTTTAAAGGATGAGTACAGCCAGGATGCGAATTTCGTCAGCAAATTCAAGATGGAGGCGCAGGCGGCGGCAGGGCTTTCCCATCCAAATATTGTGAGTGTTTATGACGTTGTGGATGAGGGCAGTCTTCATTATATCGTCATGGAACTCATCGAGGGAATCACGCTGAAAAGCTACATTCTCAAGAAAGGTCATCTGGGCGTCAAAGAAACGATTGGAATTGCCATCCAGGTAGCGCAGGGGCTGGCAGCGGCACATGACCAGCATATTGTGCACCGGGACATCAAACCGCAGAATATGATTATCTCGCGTGACGGCAAGGTGAAGGTGGCGGATTTCGGTATTGCCAGAGCTGTATCGTCCCAGACGATCGGGGTCAATGCGGTCGGTTCCGTGCATTATATCTCGCCGGAGCAGGCAAAAGGAAATTATAGCGACGGACGAAGCGATCTGTATTCACTGGGAATCACGATGTATGAGATGCTAACAGGAAAACTTCCGTTTGACGGGGATAACCCGGTTTCAGTGGCACTGGCGCATTTGGAAGAACCGGTGCAGCCGCCGAGCCGCATCAACCCGGAGGTGTCGGCAAGCCTGGACCGCATTATTTTAAAATGTACCCAAAAAAAGCCGGAACGCCGTTACCAGAATGCGTATGAGCTGATCGCGGATCTGCGCCATGCGCTGGTGGATCCAAACGATGATTTCCTGAAAAAAGAACCGGAATTTGATGAAAATTCCCCGACAGTCGTGCGCGGGGCAGAGGAACTGAACCGCCAGATGGAGGCACAGAGAAATCGAAATCTGGAACAGACGATGGAACATCCGGCAGTGAGTGAAAAGACCGGACCGGTTCCGACAGAAAATGAACGTGGTGAGGTAGTCTGGAAAGAGCCGGAACCGTCGGAGAACGAGATAGAAGGTTGGCAGGAAGAAGAGACGGATGTCTATGAGGAAGAAACCTCAAGGCGCCCAGACCGTAGACGGAAGGGACGCCGTATAGAAGAAGACAGCGAGGATGTCAATCCGCAGATGGAGCGCCTGCTTACGATGATTGGAATCGGTGCAGCCGTATTGATTGTGGTGGTTGTGATTGTCATTGCTGCGAAGTTGACAGGCATCTTTAATCTGGGATCTGGTAGTCAGAAGCATCCGAAGACGACCGTTGAAGCTTCTTCGGAGGCGTCTGAGAGCGAGAGTCTGGAATCAACGGAGTGCAGGGTTCCGCCTCTGGACGGCATGACGGAGGATGAGGCGAAGACAGCATTGGAAAAGCAGTCGTTGAAAATCCGTTATGAATATGAAAAGTCGGAAACCTCTGAAAAGGGGAAGGTCATCGGTCAGAGTATTGCCAGCGGCACGGTTGTCTCGAAACAGACGGAAGTTATCGTCACGATCGGAGAAGGCAATGAGGCAATAGATTTGACGAAACTTGGACTGGAAGAGATGTCCGGCGAGGATGCAGAGACGCTTCTGGCAGAAGAAAATAAACTGACCGTAGTAGTGCAGAAAGAGAGCAGCGATACGGTTGCCTCCGGTATAGTGATCCGATACAGTCCGTCCAGCGTGGATCCAGGCGGTACGGTGACGCTGTATGTCAGCACAGGTCCGAACGTACCGACGGTACCGATGCCGAGGATTACAGGGCTTTCAGAGGAAAATGCAAAAGTTGTTCTGGAAGCGGTCGGATTAGGGCTTGGCGAGCGCAAGGAAGCGAAGAGTTCAGAAGTGGCAAAGGGCAAGATCATCAGTCAGGATGTCCTGGAGAAAACAGATACACCGGAGGGAAGTGCCATTGGCTATACAGTCAGTCTGGGAAAAGGAACCCGCTATGTGGCGGCGATCAACGATGAATTCCAGATGAGTGAACTGTTTGGACCAAGTTCCGGAGATACGCATATCCGCGTCAGTATTGTGATGAAGCAGACGATTGCCGGCAATACTGTGACTAAGACGGTCATGGAACCGAGGGAGATCGGCGGCGATATCACGCTTCCGATTCATTATAATATCGAGGGAGCGGACGGTGTGCAGACAGGTGAGCTGCAGATCCTCGATCTGACGAACGATCGGGTTCTAAAAACGTATCAGCTTGAATTTGTGGAAGTTTCAGATAATTAATAAGAGGTAGTTGTAAGGTACAGATATGCAGGGAAAGATAATTAAAGGGATCGGCGGTTTCTATTATGTACACGACGGTATTGGAAAGGTATATGAATGCCGTGCAAAGGGAATTTTCCGAAATCGCGGCATCAAGCCGCTGGTAGGCGATGACGTGGAGATCAGTGTTCTCGATGAGGAGAAGGCGACAGGCAATCTCGATGAGATCCTTCCTCGTAAAAACCGTCTGATCCGCCCGGCGGTTTCAAATGTTGATCAGGCGGTGGTGGTTTTTGCCATCACCGATCCGATGCCAAATTTAAACCTTCTCGACCGCTTCCTCGTCATGATGGAACGGCAGGAAGTTCCGGTCAGCATCTGTTTCAACAAGATCGATCTGGTTGATGCAGCCGAGCAGGAGAAGCTGCGTGCGATCTATGAACCGGCGGGCTATCCGGTGCATTTTATCAGCACCTACGAAAAATCAGGGCTGGAGGAGTTTCATCGGTTGATCATTGGGAAAACAACGGTCTTAGCAGGACCTTCGGGTGTCGGAAAATCGTCGATCACGAACTTTATCCAGCCGGAGGCACAGATGGAAACGGGCGGTATCAGTGAGAAGATCCGCCGGGGCAAACATACGACGCGCCATTCAGAACTGTTTTTCGTGGAAGAGAGCACCTATATGATGGATACGCCGGGATTCAGTTCTCTCTATATCGAGGATTTGGAGCCGGAGGCGCTCAAGGACTTTTTCCCGGAATTTGAGGCATATGAGGATGAATGCCGTTTCTTAGGCTGTGTCCACATTGGCGAGCGCGAATGCGGCGTCAAGACGGCGGTGCAGGAGCATAAGATCGGGCAGAGCCGGTATGACAATTACCGTTTGATGTATCAGGAATTAAAAGAGAAAAAGAAATACGGCAGAAGCAGCCGTTGAGGATATTATACAAAAAATGGGAGGAAAGAACCATGATTATATTATCACCTTCGATTCTGGGGGCAGATTTTACGAAGCTGGGAGAGCAGGTCGCTGAGGTGGACAAGGCAGGTGCACAGTACATCCATCTGGATGTGATGGATGGCGCGTTTGTGCCGAGTATCTCCTTTGGAATGCCGGTAATTAAGAGCCTGCGCCCGGTGACGGATCGTGTGTTTGACGTACACATGATGGTGGAAGAACCGGGACGTTACGTAGAGGATATCAAAAAAGCGGGGGCGGATCTGATCTGTGTGCATCAGGAAGCCTGTCTTCATCTGGACCGCACGATCGCGCAGATCCGTGAGGCAGGGCTGCAAACAGGTGTAGCGTTAAATCCGGCGACCCCGGTCGAGACACTGGATGTTATTTTGCCGGAGGTGGACATGGTTCTTCTGATGACGGTCAACCCGGGATTTGGCGGTCAGAAATTTATTCCATATACGGTAGAAAAAATCAAGAAGCTGCGCGCAATGTGCAGCGAGAGGGGACTTTCCACCCGCATTGAGGTGGACGGAGGAATCACGCCGGACAATGTGCGGACGGTATTAGAGGCAGGAGCCGATGTGATCGTGGCGGGAAGCGCCGTATTTAAGGGAAACCCGGCTGGGAATGTAAAAACATTTTTAAATATTTTTCAGGAATTTGAACAGGGATGATGAAGATGAAGCGTTGTTTGATTGTGACAGGCGGAACGATTGATATTGCGTTTGCGAAAGATTTTCTCTCACAGCGCTCGTATGACTATGTAATTGCGGCAGATGCGGGGCTGGAGGTTCTGCGCCCGCTGCATATTTCTCCGAATGCGGTGGTCGGCGATCTGGACACGGTGGATAAAAAGGTTCTGGAAGAATATCAGAACCAGCCGGACATCGAATTTGAGATCCATAAACCGGAGAAGGATGAGACGGATACGGAGCTGGCGCTTTTGACGGCGGCGCGCCAGGGCTGTGAGGCAGTTGATATCCTGGGGGCGCTGGGCGGCCGTATGGATCACGCCATCGGCAATATCCAGCTGATGTATCAGTTTTTCTGCCAGGGAATGGAAGTGAATATTTATGATGCCCGCAACCGCCTGTATCTTCTGGGCGGGCATAAGGTATTTCACCGGGAAAAGGTGTATGGAAAATACATTTCGTTCCTGCCGATGACCGAGACTGTCGAGGGACTGACGCTGCGGGGATTTAAATACCCGCTCCAGCGGCGGACGATCGGGCTGGGGACGAGTCTCTGCATCAGCAATGAACTCAAACGGGAAGAGGGCATTCTGGAGCTGGAGAGAGGCGTCCTTTTGTGCGTGGAGGCACATGATTAATCCGGATAAAAAAGTGGCAAGTTAAAACTGACCTGCTTAAAATGATAAAAACTGTATGTTTTTCAGGGGACAAGATTGTGCTATGATGAGTCCAATAACAAGGGAGGATGAAACATCATGGCAAACAAATCAAATCAGGCTTACAAGATCGCGATGGTCGGTCTGCTGGCAGCTCTCTCCTATGTCGTATTTACATACGGACAGGTGAAGATCACACTTCCGGGCGGCGATGCAACCTCCATTCATCTGGGAAATGCAGTCTGTGTCATCGGGGCACTCTTAGTCGGCGGCTTTTACGGCGGTTTGGGAGGTGCTATCGGCATGACGATAGGTGACCTTCTCGATCCGGTTTATATTGTATATGCACCGAAGACATTTATCTGCAAACTCTGCATCGGACTGATCGCCGGATTCGTAGCACATCGTCTGGGCAAGATTGACCGGAGCACCGATAAGAACCACATCCTTGGTTTTACGATTGCAGCAGCGGTGGCAGGTCTTTTATTCAACGTCATTGCAGATCCGCTGATCGGATATTATTATAAACTCTGGATCATTGGTAAACCGGCGGCAGAGCTCACACTTGCATGGAATATCGCAGCGACTTCGATCAATGCGGTGACATCTACGATTGCGTCTGTTGTTATCTATATGGCAGTTCGTCCGGCACTCCGCAAGGCAGGTTTTCTGGATGCATTGTCTGTAGAAGCGAGAGCATAAGGCAATTTATCTCAGTCGAGAAGAATTAAAATGAAATACATACAGGAGACTGTGGTTGGGCAGAATGGGAAAAACATCTGTCCGGGCGCAGTCTCCTTGTTGCGTCATTGGAGTGTGCGGCTTATGAAACACAAATGCATAGATACACGCTTGTAGAAACCAGAATCATGCTGCAGGCAGTCGTATCTGCCGCGAGAATATGTTAGATTATAAAGTTGCTTAAAATGATGTTGGGGTCAAAAGATATTTTGACCCCTCTGATACCAGATTGCTCCGCACTATATGCTCACGCAATCTTCAAAAACATTCGTAATTCGCTCATTTTTCTTTGAAAAATGGCTACTTACTCATGTTTTTGGCGGGTCCCAAGGTCAAAAATTCTCCTGCAAGCAAGCTTGCGTCGAACTTCTGACCTTTTGACCCTGGTATCTTAAAATTAAGAAAATGAGGAAAAATTATACATGGAAGGAATTCAGAAGAAAATAGCGGTTTTAAATGACCTGTCAGGCTACGGGCGCTGTTCGCTGACGGCGGCAATGCCGGTTATCAGCGCCCTCAAAGTACAGTGCTGTCCGGTGGTGACGGCGGTGCTGTCCAATCACGCGGGATATCCGGAATGCTATATGGATGATTATACCGATCGGATGGAGGCATATCTGGAGCCGTGGCGGAAGATGGGATTTGAGATGGACGGAATCATGACTGGATTCTTAGGTTCTGCCAGACAGGCGTCGATCGTGGCAGATTTTATCCGGGATTTCAAACGGGAAAATACGCAGGTTTTGGTAGATCCGACGATGGGCGACCACGGACATCTCTACAGCGTCTGTGACGAGGATCTGATCGAGGCGATGCGGGAGCTGATGCAGTATGCGGACGTTGTCACGCCAAATCTGACTGAAGCCTGTGCCCTGACGGACACGCTGTATCAGGAAAATGGATGGAGTAAGCGCAAGCTCTCAGATCTGACCTGGAAGCTTCACCTTTTGGGCGCGCGGTCAGTCATTTTGACAGGCGTGGTCAAGGGCAAACAGATCCTCAACGTGATCCATGAGCGTGGCAAGGATCCGGTCTTTCATGCAACTAAATTTGTGGCGGGCAATTACCACGGAACCGGGGATGTCTTTGCAGCAGTCATCGGTGCCAGCATGGTGCGAGGTGTGCCGATGGAGGAAGCCGTCAGACGGGCGGCAGCTTTTACAAAAAAATGTGTGGAAAAGACAGAAGAACTTGGTGCCCCGGAGCAGGACGGACTGTGCCTGGAGGCGTGTCTGTCCTATTTGACGAAGTTGAGTTAAATATAATGGGGCAGTCTATCCTGTTTTGTATCAAGAAGAACATAGGTTACAGTTCACGGGTAGGCACTTTTGGAACCGAAAGTGCCGTAAGAAAACGTGGTGGCAGCAGGAATTTGCCGTATTTAAATGCGAAGCCACGGCAAATTCCGTTACTGTTCACGTATGCGTGAACAGTAACGAACAGAGGAACTCTTGAAACAGGGCTTTTCATTCGTACAAAGTTGTAGTATAATTATAAATAGTTTTCGTGCAGTTAATTGCATAACAGTAGGAGGAAGATATGTTAGATCTTAAATTCGTCAGAGAAAATCCTGACATTGTAAAGCAGAATATTAAAAATAAGTTCCAGGACAAGAAAATTCCGCTGGTAGATGAGGTAATTGAGCTGGATGCCAAGAACCGTGCAGCGAAGAAGGAAGCAGATGATCTGCGTGCGAACAAGAACAAGATTGCAAAACAGATCGGCGCTCTGATGGGTCAGGGAAAGAAAGAGGAAGCAGAAGAGCTGAAGAAACAGGTAGCAGAGCAGTCTGCCCGCCTGTCTGAGCTGGAAGAGCAGGAGAAGGATCTTGGCGAGCGCATCTTAAAGATTATGATGACCATCCCGAACATCATTGATCCGAGTGTTCCGATCGGTAAAGACGACAGCGAGAACGTAGAGATCGAGCGCTTCGGCGAGCCGGTGGTACCGGATTTCGAGATCCCGTACCACACCGAGATTATGGAGAAATTTAACGGCATCGATCTGGACAGTGCCAGAAAGGTAGCTGGAAATGGTTTCTATTACCTGATGGGCGATATCGCAAGACTTCATTCTGCTGTTATCGCATATGCAAGAGATTTCATGATTGACCGTGGATTTACCTACTGTATCCCGCCGTTCATGATCCGCAGCAATGTTGTAACCGGCGTTATGAGTTTCGATGAGATGGATGCGATGATGTACAAGATCGAGGGCGAGGATCTTTACCTGATCGGTACCAGCGAGCACTCTATGATCGGTAAATTCATTGATACCGTAGTTCCGGAGGAAGAGCTTCCGAAAACACTGACCAGCTATTCTCCGTGTTTCCGTAAAGAGAAGGGCGCTCACGGCATCGAGGAGAGAGGCGTATACCGCATCCACCAGTTTGAGAAACAGGAAATGATCGTAGTCTGCAAACCGGAAGACAGCAAGATGTGGTATGACAAACTGTGGAAGAACACCGTGGACCTGTTCCGTTCCATGGATATTCCGGTTCGTACTCTGGAGTGCTGCTCCGGAGACCTGGCTGATCTGAAAGTAAAATCCGTTGATGTAGAGGCATGGTCCCCGCGTCAGAAGAAATATTTCGAGGTTGGAAGCTGCTCCAACTTAGGTGATGCACAGGCAAGACGTCTGAAGATCCGTGTCAACGGCAAAGACGGCAAATACTTTGCACACACCTTGAACAACACTGTAGTAGCTCCGCCGCGTATGCTGATCGCATTCTTAGAGAACAACCTGCAGGCAGACGGTTCTGTCCGCATTCCGGAGGTTCTGCGTCCGTATATGGGTGGTAAGAGCGAGATTCGCTAAGTTCATTTGAGTCCAGTAAAAAAACGCCATGGGTTGTGTGCCTGTGGCGTTTTTTACTGGACTCATTGTGAATTGCAGAAATATAGACATTGTCTTTTTTCAGGCGGCATTATGATGGCAGTTCTTCCAGCTGATTCGACGGCGTCGCCATCATCGAATAATTCGTATGATAAATCACAAATCCCGGAGCAGCGCCCGCTACTTTTTTGACCTGCTTTTTCTGTACATAATCGATCTCAACTTTTTCATTTTCCCGTCCCTTGGAATAGTAGGCAGCCAGCCCGGCGGCTTCCTCGAAGGTGCGGTCCGGAAGCTCTTTTCCTTCGGATTTCACAATGACATGGGAACCCGGAATTCCTTTTGCGTGGAACCACCAGTCATTTCCAGTCGCGATCTTGAAGGTCAGCTCCTCATTCTGGTAGTTGTTTTTGCCGACGTAGATATGGAATCCGTCGGAGGAAAGGTAGTGGAATGGGCGGCTTGTGATTTTTACTTTCTTTCCAGCCGGACCGTGCTTTTTGATGAAGCCATATTCCGTCAACTCCTGCTTGATCTGGGTCAGATCTTCCTCCTTTAAGGCAATATCGAGGGAGGTACTGATGGATTCGAGGTGCTCGATCTCCTGCTTCGTCTCCTCAATGAGCTGGCTCTGAGCCTCGAAAGTACGTTTGAGTTTTCCATATTTGTCAAAATACTTCTGCGAATTTTCGCGGGCGGTCAGCTGCGGGTCAAGCGGGATCTTGACCTCTTTTCCTGTGTAGTAGTTCGTGCAGACAAGTTCTTTTTCGCCGCCGGTCAGCTCATAACCGTAGGTGTTTAACAGCTCGCCGTAGAGCTTGTATTTATCCCGTTTTTCGGTGTCCTTTAACTGTTTCTGCTGCAAATCGTATTTTTTATAATTGCGCTCCAGGGCAGTCTGGACGATCCGGCGCAGATCCGAGGATTTCTGGCGGATTCGTGTGATGACGTTCTTGGACGCATAGTAGGTCTCCAGCACTTTACTGATCGAATCAAAGTGTTCGACCTGATATTCCGGCGGGAACGAGGTCAATGGGAGAGCGGCAAATTCCATTGGCTCATCTTCACGGTATACGATGCAGGGCGAGAACTGTCCATTTTTGATGGATTCCATTGCCAGTTCCAGGGTGTGACCGAGGTGCGTGCGCTCCAGCTCATTCAGTTCCGATGCGGGGCGGTCGGCATCAATCGATGCCTCATAGCAGAATTCTTCTGCCATGACCGGGCTGATACCGGTGAAATTCGTGTAAATGGCTTTTCCTGCCGGTGCCGGTAACTGTGCCAGAATGGCGGCGAAATCATCGGCAGATGCAGTCAGCGGATCCTGCTTTGCGACCGTCTGCGGGAGGAAATATTGCCGTCCCGGCAGAACCTCGCGCACGGAGCTGACCTGCACGGAGATATGTTTGATACTGTCGAGGATCGTGCCGTCAGGGCTGCAGAAAATGATATTGCTGTATTTTCCCATCAGTTCGACGATAAGCAGCTTGCGGCAGAGGTCACCCATCTCGTCCAGATGTTCGATCTCAAAATGAATACAGCGTTCCAGACCCGGCTGGCTGACCGACACGATGCGTCCGCTTCCGATGTGCTTGCGAAGCAGCATGCAGAAATTCGGGGCAGTCATCGGTCCCTGCTTGTTGGTATCCGTCAGATATGCCAGCGGAAGACTTGCGTTGACCGAGAGAAGAAGCCGTTTCGTCTCCCGGAAGTTCTTTATGGTAAAAAGAAGTTCATCGCGCTCGGTCTGCGTGATCTTTGCGATCTTGCCGCCGGTAAGCGCGTCACTAAACTCCTTAACCAGGTTTGCGATTACAATTCCGTCAAATGCCATGGTTTTGGTGCTCCTTTATTTGTGTAGTATCTACTATTATAATGAAAGAAGACACGAAAAACAATCACTTTTAAATTCGGTTGACGCTTGCGGCGATTTGCATTATAATACCATTATCTATGGATGAAAGAGAGAGGCGTCACTATGCTTAAAAGTATGACTGGATTTGGCCGATGCGAGATGGCAACGGATGAATATAAGATTTCTGTGGAGATGAAGGCGGTAAACCACCGTTACTTGGATCTCAGCATTAAGATGCCGAAGAAATTTAATTACTTTGAGGCGGCGATTCGCGCGCAGCTCAAGAAATACATTCAGCGGGGAAAGGTAGATGTCTTTATTTCCTATGAAGATTATACGGATGAGAAGATGTCCTTAAAGTACAATCGTTCCCTGGCCGGCGAGTATATGGATTATTTCCGTCAGATGGCGGACGAGCTTGGGATTCCGAATGACGCGACGGTGATGCGTCTTGCACGGTGTCCGGAGGTCTTTACGATGGAACAGGTGCCGGAGGACGAGGAGCATATGTGGCAGATTCTTGAAAAAGCGATTGGTGAGGCGGCAGAAAAATTTGTCGAGACACGCACACGCGAGGGTGAGAATCTGAAGCAGGATCTGCTTGGCAAGCTGGACTATATGGTAACGCTGGTCGATCAGATTGAAGAACGTTCCCCGAAGATCGTGGAAGAATACCGGGCGAAACTGGAAGATAAGGTGAAAGAGCTTCTGGAAGGAAGCAGCGTCGATGAAGGCCGGATTGCGGCAGAGGTTGTGATTTTTGCAGATAAGATCTGCACCGATGAGGAGACGGTCCGCCTGAGAAGCCATATCGAGGCGACCCGCAAGGAGCTGACGGCGGGCGGAAGCGTCGGACGTAAGCTGGATTTCATTGCACAGGAGATGAACCGCGAGGCGAATACGATCCTTTCCAAGGCAAACGATCTGGAGGTTTCCGATTGTGCGATTGCACTCAAGACAGAGATCGAGAAAGTCAGAGAGCAGATTCAGAATATTGAATAGCCGATCATGCTGGAAGAGGTATTCACGGAAAGCTGCCGTTGGCGGTGAAAATACGGAGAATATGAAATATTGTAATAATAGATAGAATTTAGAAAGCAGGCGAAATATATGGATAATCAGGGAGTACTGGCAGTTATATCCGGATTTTCAGGGGCAGGCAAGGGAACATTGATGCGTGCATTGCTGGAGCGGTATGACAATTATGCCCTTTCCATCTCCGCGACCACCCGTGCACCGCGCGAGGGCGAGGTTGATGGAAGAGAGTATTTCTTTAAGACCCGGGAAGAGTTCGAACAGATGATCGAACACGATGAGCTGGTCGAATACGCCCAGTATGTCGGAAACTATTACGGCACACCGAAGGAGTATGTGTTTTCCAACCTGAAAGCGGGCAAGGATGTCCTTTTGGAGATTGAGATTCAGGGTGCCCTGAAAATCAAGAAGAAATTCCCGGAGGCAGTTCTCATTTTTGTCACGCCGCCGAGTGCCGGGGAGCTTAGAAACCGGCTGGCAGGTCGTGGAACCGAGACACCTGAGAAGATTGCCGCACGGCTTTCGAGAGCAGCGGAGGAGTCCAAGCAGATGGATGACTACGATTTCATTCTGGTGAATGATGAGGTAGACCGCTGTGTAGAAGAAATGCACGCACTGATTCAGGCGATGCATGCCAGAACAGAAAATCACAAGACTTTGATTGAAAAAATAAAAGAAGAGATGAAGCAATTCTGAAAGGAGAAAGATGTATTATGATGCTGCGTCCGTCATATCTTGACTTAATTAATGTTGTAAACAAAGAGGCTGAGCCGGGGAAAGAACCGCTGATTCAGAGCCGTTACTCCATCGTAATTGCGACTGCAAAGCGTGCAAGACAGCTGATCGCCGGTGATGAGGCACTGGTCATTGAGAATGGAAGAAAACCGCTTTCGATCGCGATCGACGAGCTGTACCATTCTAAGGTTAAAATTGTAGCAGAGAACGATTCCCCGGAGGAAGAGGTCTAAAAGGTGACAGAAGACCGTCCCGTGTTCATTATGTACATGGAGATGGTCTTTTCTTAGATATAGAGTAACTGTTCAGTAGGTCTGCGCATTTACTGCGCTGACCGTACGAAAACATGGGCCAGCAGTCAAAAATTCCATTGCCGTAGGCAATTTTTAATGGTTTTTTGCGCGTGACTGTGAAGGTACTGAACAGTTACGATATAGAATTTTTGTGACGGTTCAAATCGATTATGGTTACAGAAATTTTTTAAATATGGTATTAGGAGAGAATTGAATGAAATTACTTTGTATATCCCTTGGCTGCGATAAAAACCTGGTTGATGCAGAGCGTATGCTGGGTTCGCTGAGCCAGGATGGGTACACGTTTACCGATGACGAGCAGGAGGCAGATGTCATTCTGGTCAATACCTGCTGCTTTATCAACGATGCCAAGGAGGAGAGTGTCAACACTATCTTAGAGATGGCAGAGTACAAAAAGAGCGGAACCTGCAAGGCGCTCTTAGTCAGCGGCTGTATGGCACAGCGTTACAAGGAAGAGATCCTGCAGGAGGTGCCGGAGGTGGACGGTATTCTCGGTACGACCAGCTATGATGAGGTCAGCAAGGTGCTGGCGGAGGCGCTGAAGGGCGAGCGGGTATCTGATTTTCACGATTTGTCCGAACTTCCGGAGACGAAGATGCGGAGCAAACGTCTGGTGACGACCGGCGGACATTATGCTTTTTTAAAGATTTCCGAGGGCTGTAACAAACGGTGTACCTATTGTATTATCCCGTCCCTGCGCGGACCGTACCGCAGTGTGCCGATGGAGCAGCTTCTCGCAGAGGCAAGGGAGCTCGCGGATCAGGGTGTGAAGGAACTGATTCTTGTCGCACAGGAGACGACGCTTTACGGCGTGGATTTGTATGGAGAGAAGACCCTGCCGAAACTTTTACACGAACTGGCACAGATCGATGGAATCGAATGGATCCGTATCCAGTACTGTTATCCGGAGGAGATCACCGAGGAGTTGATTCAGGCGATCAAAACGGAAGAAAAAGTCTGTCATTATCTGGATATTCCGATCCAGCACGCGAGCGATGCCGTTCTCAAGCGGATGGGGCGCCGTACGAATCAGGCGGAGCTTCGGGAGCGGATCGCGCATCTGCGGGAAGAGATCCCAGATATTGCACTCCGCACGACCTTAATTTCCGGTTTCCCGGGTGAGACACAGGAGGATCATGAGGAACTGATGCGGTTCGTCGATGAGATGGAATTTGACCGCCTGGGCGTGTTTGCATACTCTGCAGAAGAGGACACACCGGCAGCCGGATATCCGGATCAGGTACCGCAGGAGGTCAAGGAAGACCGCCGCGACGAGATCATGGAGCTGCAGCAGGAGATTGCCTTTGAGAAAGCCGAGGATATGAAAGACCGTGTGCTTGAGGTTATGATCGAGGGAAAAGTGGCAGACGAGAATGCTTTCGTGGGACGTACCTATAAGGACGCGCCGAACGTAGATGGTTTGATTTTTGTCAATGCGGATGTTCCGCTGATGTCCGGCGATTTCTGCCGTGTCCGCGTAACGGGAGCACTCGAATATGATTTGATAGGAGAGTTGGCTGATGAATTTACCGAATAAGCTTACGACGCTTCGCGTCATCATGATTCCGTTTTTTGTGTTTTTCCTTCTCTGGCAGAATGGTGAAAACCGTACCTTCCGTATGATTGCACTGGCACTGTTTATCATAGCCAGCCTGACCGATCTTCTGGATGGAAAGATTGCCAGAAAGTACAATCTGGTTACGAACTTTGGAAAATTTATGGATCCGCTCGCGGACAAGCTTCTAGTGTGCTCGGCGCTCATCTGCCTGATTGAGCTGAACGCGCTTCCAGCCTGGATGGTTATCATCATCATCAGCCGGGAGTTTATCATCAGCGGATTCCGTCTGATCGCCTCGGACAACGGAGTTGTCATCGCCGCCAGCTATTGGGGCAAATTTAAGACGACGTTTCAGATGGTATCGGTGGTGTTGTTGATTCTGGATATTCCGGCGCTTGCGTTTGTCACGACGATCTGTGTCTGGATCGCGCTGGTGCTGACGATTGTGTCACTTGTTGATTATATTTACAAGAATCATAAAATACTGACAGAAGGGAGTATCTGATATGATAGTCGAACTGATCTCGGTAGGAACAGAGCTGCTGCTTGGCAATATCGTCAATACCAATGCGCAGTATTTATCGGAAACGTGTGCAAAGCTGGGGCTTAACGTCTATTACCAGACGACGGTAGGGGACAACCGGGAGCGCATGACAGAAGTCTTCCGGACGGCGCTCTCAAGAGCCGATCTCGTTATCATCGGCGGCGGTCTGGGACCGACGGAGGATGATATCACGAAGGATGTCTGCGCGGAGCTGATGGGAATGCCGTTAGTCGAGGATCCAAAGGTGCGGGCACATCTGGAGGACTGGTACCGGCAGCGCAAGCGCACCGATATTCCGGATAGCAACTGGCGTCAGGCGCTGGTGCCGGAGGGCGCGGTGGTATTTTCCAACACAAACGGCACAGCTCCGGGACTTGCCCTGGAGAAAAACGGTAAGACCGCGATTCTTCTTCCGGGACCGCCGAACGAACTGTATCCGATGGTGGAAGATCAGGTTTGTGCTTATATTCAGAAACGATCTGACTGTGTGATCTATTCCCAGATGCTCAAAATCTGCGGATACGGGGAGAGCAAGGTGGAGGAGATGCTTCTCGACCTCATCGACCAGCAGACGAACCCGACGATTGCGACCTATGCAAAGACGAAAGAAGTACATCTGCGCGTGACCGCGAGAGCCGAGAGCGAAGACGCGGCAAAACAGCTGTTAAAACCGGTTATCAAAGAGATCAAGAAACGGTTCGGTAATGCGGTTTACACGACGGATGAGCATGAGAATCTGGAGGATGTCGTTGTCCGCCTCTTAAAGAAATACGACCTGACTGTGACAACCGCAGAGTCCTGCACAGGCGGTCTGATCGCCGGACGCATCGTCAACGTGCCGGGGGCCTCAGAGGTCTTTAACGAGGGATACGTGACGTATTCCAACAAGGCAAAGAAAAAGATCCTGGGCGTCAGCAAGGCGACCCTGAAAAAATACGGCGCGGTCAGCGAACAGACGGCGCGTGAGATGGCTGCAGGCGGTGTATTTACGACGGATGCGGATGCCTGTATCGCTGTGACCGGCATCGCCGGACCGGACGGCGGAACCGAGGAGAAACCGGTGGGACTCGTCTATATCGCATGTTATATGAAGGATAAAGTCAAAGTAGAGGAATACCATTTCCGCGGAAACCGCGAGAAGGTGCGTGAGCAGACGGTGATTCAGGCACTGGATCTGCTGAGACGGTCGATTATTAAGAATTATAAAAAAGATTGATCATGTAAAGGAGGGAGAGCTGACAGGCGGGGAAAAATAGCCGGAAATGAGCTGTTTTTAGAGCGCCATGGATCAGGCTCTCCTTTTTTAGGAGGCGGGGACGATGATTTGGTATAAATATCTGTATCTGGGAGAAACTGCTAAAAAGCATCGTTTTTCGATTCTACAGAAACTCCGCCTCGGAAAGGTACAGCCGGGCGTTCACGTGATCACGCCTGCCTCAGGCGGACACAACCTGCTTGATATCCTGCCTGCCTATGTGCTCCGGCAGAATTATTACCGGGAGCAGGCGGATCTGCTGATCGTAGGGGTCGGCGCGGGCTACCAGGATGCCGTGGAGACGGTGGGGCGGATTGTGGATGAGACGTACCGCGAGACGGGTGGATTGGATGTGAAGACGTATCTGAGAGAGAAGGAAGACAGGTTGAGGAAAAAGAGGTAAGTATTTTGCAGCCTTTGATGAAGTTTTTTTGGACTGAAAATGTCTTTTGACCCCAACATCATATGATACAGAGCTGATACATGAATTTGTCAATGAAAGAATAAGAAGTGGGAGGGGATGGATTGCTGCATATTTTGTTCATAATCTTGAAAATACTCGGAATCCTGCTTCTTGTCATTCTGGGACTGTTGTTTCTGTGCCTGTTGGCGGTTTTATTTGTCCCGATTCGATACCGGGGGAACGGAAGCTACCACAGTATCAAGGATTTTGGCGTGCATCTGCATATCCATTGGCTGCTTCATGCGGTGTCGCTGCGGATTGCTTATGAAAATGGGCTTCGATATGCGGTTAAGTTGTTTGGATTCCGGATTTTCGGGAGTGAGAGTGAAGAGAAAGATACGGAATCTGGGCGTGTGCGGGAAGGCACGCAGGCAGCGGATTCGGATGAGCTGGAATTTGTAAATGCGCAGGAGAAAACAGAGGATGATGATTTAGACACCGGTGAACTGATTTTGCGGGCGGAAGCAGCATCGGAGAAGACAGACGCCGCGATCGAGAAAGCAGAGGAAACGGCCAGGCTGCTGGAGGAGGCGGTGAAGAGACGGAGTGCGCAGAGGGAGGCGGAAATGTCTCCAGCTGTGAAGAATGCAGATGCATTTCCAGATGTGAAGGAGGCGGGAGTGTCCGAGGCAGAAGGAGAAACGCATCGGGCAAAGAATGAATTAAAATCAAATCCCAGCCAGGAAAAGCGTGAATCGTTCCTTCATAGAATCATTAGCTGGTTCAAACAAAAATGGAGCGCCCTGCGGCAATCCCTCTCAAAGCTGCTTACCCGAATCAACAACCTGGAGCACAAACGCCAATCCGTCCTTGCATTTATAGAAAATGAAGAAAATCAGAAGTCATTTCGCCTGATCAAACGCCAGCTCATGCGAATTCTGCGGCATATATTTCCCAGAAAGCTGTCCGGGCAGGTTACGTTTGGCGTGGAGGATCCTTATTTGATGGGACAAATTTTGAGTGTGGCGGCTTTTTTGTATCCAGTTTACGGAAAGAAGGTTGATTTGACTCCGGTCATGGATGCAAATGCGCTGGACGGGGAGCTTTCGTTCCGGGGCAGAGTCCAGATTGGCGTGCTGGCATTGATGGCGCTTCGGATCTGGATGGATAAGAATGTACGGACACAGGTTTATAAATATAGAAACCGAGGAGGAAGATAATATGGCAGACAATCAGTTTGCATCGACAATCGGTGCATTATTTCAGGGTATGGATGAGTTCGTCACGACGAAGACAGTCGTGGGAGAGCCGGTGACAGTTGGCGATGCGATTATACTTCCACTCGTGGATGTAACCTGCGGCATGGCGGCGGGCGCGTTTGGTCAGTCGGCGAAAGAGAAGAATGCGGGTGGCATGAGCGCCAAGATGACGCCGAGCGCGGTGCTGGTCATTCAGAATGGCATGACGAAGGTGGTCAATATCAAGCATCAGGATGCATTGACCAAGGTTCTCGACATGGCACCGGATCTCGTCAATAAATTTGTCGGCGGAAGCACCGGACCGATCGATGCGGAGACGATGCAGACAGCTGAGAAAATGGCGGGCGAGATGGAAGAGAAGAAATAAAGAAATTAAAATCAAAACGCTTCATAGAATGATCATAGCACACGATCGAATGTCAGATGTCTCTGGCAATGATCGCCTGCTATTTAACTTCTTTTGAAAACAGACATTTCAGAGAGGTATCATTCTATGAAGCGTTTATTTGGTTTAGTCCTTTTTTCAATGGGATTTGGCATGACCCTGGTGCTCATTTTCCCAAAGAATTTTCTATGGGTCAGCATCGCCATTTCTCTGATGATTGTCGGGTACAATATGTTTTGCCGATGAGATTCTATGCTTTTTCAAGCGGCAGAATCACTGTAAAGCAGCTACCCTCGTCCACCTGGCTGGATACCTCGATGGTACCGTGCATCAGGTCGATGATCCGTTTCGTGATGGAAAGTCCCAGCCCGTTGCCCTTTTCATTGGGATCAGAGTTCCTGCTGTAAAATTTTTCAAAGATCCGTTTCATCGTGGCGTCATCCATGCCGACGCCGGTATCGCGGATGGAGACACGCACCTTATCTCCTGTGATAACGAGTTTGGCAGAAAGCATACCGCCAGCCGGGGTGAATTTGATGGCATTTTGCAGGAGATTGATCCAGACCTGCTGCAGCATCTCACAGTTGCCGTAAAATTTGCACGCCGTCAAATCAATGTCGAGATTCAGATGCTTTTTCTCCCAGAGCGGTTCCAGCAGAAGAATCGCCTGACGGATTTGTTCGTCGAGGCTGAACGTCGTGCGGCCAGTCACGATCTCCTGCTTTTCCAGGCGGGAAAGCAGAAGAATGTTGCCGGTCATCGTGGTGAGCTGGCGCGTGCTGTCGATGATGATGCGCGTGTATTCATTCCGGTCCGCCTCTGAGAGAGATGGATCCTGCAGCAATGTCGCATAGCCCTCGATGGCGGCGAGCGGTGTCTTGAACTCATGGGAAACCGTGGTCACGAAATCATTTCGCAGCGATTCGATGCTGTTTAACTCCTGCACCATACGGTTAAAATTGTCGGTTAGTTCACAGATCGCCTGTAAAGACTTCGAATTTGGCACATGAACAGAAAAGTCTCCGTCTGCTACCTGCTTAGCGGCAAGGCTTATGGAACCGATCGGGCGGAGGATTTTCGACCAGAGGAACAGCGACAGCGCGATACTGAAAGCAAGGCTGCTCAAAAATGACATCAGGCGCGGAAAATTCGGACCGAAAATCCGAAAAACTTCGTGTTTATCTGTTCCGCTTGTGAGCAGCGAGACAAAATATCCGGTCAGCATCGGTATCAACGAGGACACCAGGAAGAAAAAGACCAGGAGGGTCAGCCAGTAGAGTGGAATCTGGAAATATTTGGTAAAGTTCTTGCTGATCATGCTTCTGTTTTCACCGCCTTATAGCCGAGACCCCGCACGGTCATGATGATAAAATCATCGCAGTTTTTAAACCGTTCGCGCAGCCGGTTGACATGCACATCGACCGTCCGTTCGTCGGTTGTCGAGTCAAGCCCCCAGATTTCGTCCATGAGCTGCTGCCTCGTGAAAATCTTATTTGGATAAGAAAGTAATTTATATAGAAGATAAAATTCTTTCTGCGGCAGAAGCGTCTCCTGCCCGTTGACCGTGACCGTCAGTGCATCGTAGTCGAGAATCGTATTTTGGCAGACAATCCGATGCTCCGTCGCGATCTTGGCGCGTTTGAGCAGGGCGCCAACCCGCAGAACCATCTCATTGACATCGATCGGCTTCACCATGTAGTCATCCGTGCCTGCCTGAAAGCCGCGCTGCTTGTCTTCGAAGCGCTCTTTGGCGGTGATAATCAGGATCGGCATCGTAAATCCACTCGTCCGCAGGTGATCAATCAGTTCATATCCGTCCATTCCGGACATCATAATATCCGAAATAATGAGATCTACATATTCAGAATCTAAAAGAGATAATGCTTTTTCGCCGCTTTCTGCCGGAAGCGCCAGATAACCATTGTTGGTGAGTACCGTGCAGAACAGGGAACGCAGTTTCGCATCATCTTCTACCACGAGAATGTGAAACATATCCGTAAATCCTCCCTATAATTCAATTAAAAAGATGTAATATCATAAGTGCTCATAGTATACCACATAAGTTTAAACTGATTGTGAACGGTGCAACACATTTTTTTCATGGTTCGTTTACATTCAGTTTATATGTAGTTGAAACTCGTTTAAAAATGGGATGTTATACTAGGGACAATTAGGAAAAACCAGAAAGGAATATGCGAAATGAGTAAACTATCTTCTCTGATGGAAGCGGCAAAGCAGAATAAAAAGAAAACAGCCATCATCGCGGTGGTGGTGCTGATCGTACTTACGGCGCTTTTTATGCGTTTCAAGGGCGGCAGCAAAGGAGGTCCAGGCGGCGGTCCGGGAGGTCCGGGCGGCATGCAGGACACGCAGATGGACAATGTGGCGACGGTTGCGGCTGAGAATCCAAAGATCGGAACGATCGAGCGGACAACCAGCACATCCGGTACTGTCGAGGCATCGGACGTTGTCTATGTCTATGCGAAGGCATCCGGCGATGTGACGGGCGTCAACGTCAGCGTCGGTGATATGGTAACAGCGGGTCAGCTTCTCTGTACGATCAATACCGAACAGGTTGAGACGGCGAAAAATGCGATGGACTCCGCCTCTGTTAACCTGACCGAGGCACAGAGCAATTTAAGCCGTATGCAGCTTCTTTATCAGGGAGGAGATATTTCTGATCAGGAATGGGAGCAGTACCAGAACCAGGCGAAGACGGCACAGTTAAATTATGAATCGGCAAAATTAAACTACGACCGTCAGGTGGAATACAGTTCCGTGACCGCACCGATCTCCGGCAAGATTGAGACGATGGATATTGATGTATATGATCATGTCAACCAGCAGGCGCAGCTCTGCGTTATCTCCGGTGAGGGAGATAAACGGGTATCGTTCTACGTATCCGAGCGTGTTATGAGCAACTTAAACCAGGGCGACGCGATGACGATTGTAAAAGGTGGAACGACTTATGATGGTGTGATTACCGATGTCAGCAGCATGGCGGACGAGAGCAACGGTCTGTTTAAGATAAAAGCAGAGCTGCCGGAGGCGAACAGCCTTTCAACGGGAAGTACTGTCAAGGTAACAGTAACTTCTGAGCGTGCAGAGAATGTCATGACCGTGCCGGTAGATGCGATCTACTATGATAACGGCGTTGGAAATGTCTATGTTTACCAGGACGGAACGGTACATAAAGTGGAAGTCGAAGTGGGGCTTTATAATACAGAGCTGGCGGAGATCAAGTCGGGGCTGACGGCAGATGAGCTCGTCATCAGTACATGGAGTTCCCAGCTTTATGAGGGTTCAACCGTTAACTTAAAGGGTGAAGAAACAGATGCGGCAGCAGCGGATGAAGCTGGAAACCAGAAAGCCGATGCCCCGGCAGGCTCTGAAAATGGACAGAAAGCGGGCGCTCCGGCAGATGGCGGAAACGATCAGCCTGCGGGTGGTGCAGGTGCTCCGAACGATGCAAAAAATGGACAGAAACAGTAGGACAGGAGGAATGTAAGACATGGGAGTAACGAAATATATCCTGAAACATCCGGTTACTACTGTCATGGCTCTGTTGTGTCTGGTTGTATTCGGTATTTCATCGGTCTTTTCGGCAAAGCTGGAGCAGATGCCGGATATGGAGACGCCGATGCTGATTATCATGGCAAATTATTCAGGCGCAGGACCGGAGGATATCAGCGAGCTGGTAACCGAACCGATCGAGGAGGCGATCGGCACGATGGAAGGCGTGGACACGATTTCCTCCACATCGAGCGATGGACGTTCGATGATCATGCTTCAGTACGATTACGGCACCGATATGGATGAGGCGTATGACAACTTAAAGCAGAAACTGGACAATATCCAGCGGGCGCTTCCAGATGATGTGGAACCGAGCGTTATGTCGATGAACTCCAATCAAGGAGACAGCATGATGCTTTCGATTTCACATAAGACGCAGACAAACCTCTACGATTATGTGGATCAGAAGATAGTACCTGAATTAGAGCGAATTTCTTCAATTGCAAAAATTGAGACGCGAGGCGGTTCTTCTAAGTACGTCAGCATTGAATTGCAGTCTGAAAAAATGGATCAGTACAATCTGACCATGCAGGATGTTGCGAGTGCGATCAGCGATGCAAACGTGGCATCCCCGTCGGGTGAGGCAGATGCCGGAAATCTGGAGCTTTCCGTTACTACCTCCTTAAAAACAGAACAGGTAAATGAGCTGCAGGATATTCCAATCAAGACGCCGGCAGGACAGATTATTTCTCTGTCGGATGTGGCAAATGTGTATGAGGCAACGAAAGACCGGGGCGGCATTTCCCGTTACAACGGTCAGGAGACGATCTCCGTTTCGATTCAGAAGCAGCAGGACAGCACAGATATGGAAGTGTCCTCGGCTGTAAAAGAGAAAGTTGAAGAATTGATGGCAGATGATTCGGATCTGACGATCACGGTTGCAAATGATACATCTGACACGATTCTTGATTCCTTAAAAGACGTAGCAAAGACAATGGTTCTGGCGGTTATCATCTCCATGTTCATCATTTTTCTGTTCTTTGGCGATTATAAGGCGTCCCTGATCGTCGGAAGCTCGATTCCGACTTCGATTTTGATGTCCTTGATTGCGATCACGATGGCAGGATTTTCGTTGAACGTTATCACGATGAGTGCGCTGGTACTCGGCGTCGGCATGATGGTCGATAACTCGATCGTTGTACTGGAGAGCTGTTTCCGTGCAACGGCGGAGCAGGAAGACAAGGGGGCGCTTGGCTATTTTTCAGCAGCGCTTCACGGAACCGGCATTGTCATCAACTCGATCATCGGTTCGACGATCACGACCTGTGTCGTATTCCTGCCGCTGGCATTCTTAAACGGTATGACCGGACAGATGTTCAAGCCGCTGGGATTCACGATCGTGTTCTGTATGTCGGCGTCCCTGCTTTCTGCGATGACGGTGGTTCCATTGTGCTATCTGTTCTATAAACCGAGCGAGGCGAAGCGCGCCCTGATGGGACGTCCGATTGAACGTTTACAGAAATGGTACCGCGGCATCATGGACCGTCTGTTAAACCACAAAGCGATGGTTATGGGATTTTCGGTTCTGGTACTTGTACTGACGGTAATTCTGGCGAGCGGAATGCAGACGGAGCTGATGACATCGGATGATACCGGTACGGTCAGTGTCAGCATTGAGACGCGTCCGGGTCTGAAACAGGAAAAGATCGAGGAGGCGCTGGCAGAAGCGGAGGCGATTGTTTCCGCGAGCAACCAGGTTGATTCGTACATGCTGCGTTACAACGGAGACAGCGGCGAGATCAGTGCCTATCTGAAAGATGACCGTACCATGAAAACAGACGATGTAGCCGATCAGTGGCAGAAAGAGATGGATAACATTGCAAACTGTACGATCGACGTATCGGCATCGACTTCCATGAGCTTCATGGGAAGACAGCGCGGCTATGAAGTGATTCTTCACGGCACGCAGTATGATGAATTAAAAGAAGTTAGTGATAAGATTGTCAAGGAAATGACAGCAAGAACGGATGTCATCAACATCCATTCCAGTATTGAGAATAATGCACCGATCATTACCCTGAAGATTGATCCAGTCATGGCAAAGGCGTATGGACTCACGGCTTCCAGTATCGGAACGACGATTAACCAGATGTTGAGTGGTATCGACGCGACGACACTTAAAATTGACGGCGAGGACATTACGGTAACGGTTGAGTATCCGGAGGGCGAGTACGAGACAGTTGATAACATAAAAGATATTATTTTGACGGGAACAAACGGACAGAAGGTGGCACTGACCGATGTGGCAAATGTCGTATTTGAGGACAGTCCGGCTTCGATTTCCAGAACCGACGGTGCATATGAGATCACAATCTCTGCCGATTACACCGGTGATAATGTACAGCAGCAAATCAACAGTGAGGTAATTACTCCGAACTTAAGCGGTACAATCAGCATTGGGCAGAACAGCCGTGACCGTATGATGAAGAGTGAGTTCAGCTCCCTGTACCGCGCGATTGCGATTGCAGTCTTCCTGGTATTCGTTGTCATGGCGGCACAGTTTGAGTCTGTGAAGTTTTCCATCATGGTTATGACGACCATCCCGTTCAGTTTGGTTGGTTCCTTCGGATTACTGAAGCTGACCGGCGTCAGCATCAGTATGACGTCCCTGCTTGGCTTCCTGATTCTGGTCGGAACTGTTGTAAATAACGGTATTCTCTACGTGGATACGGTCAACCAGTATCGCTCCACGATGGATCTGCGGACAGCGCTCATCGAGGCAGGTGCGACCCGTATCCGACCGATTCTGATGACAAGTATGACAACCATCCTCTCGATGATTCCGATGGCACTGGCAATCGGAAGCAGCGGTTCCACGACACAGGGTCTGGCGATCGTAGATATCGGCGGTCTGAGCGCAGGTGTGATTGTCGCGCTCTTCATGGTTCCAGTATATTACGCACTGCTGAGCCGGAAACCGAAGGAAGAGATACCGGACATAGATTAATTGGAAACAGAATAGGATAATTGTTAAAATCAGATATATCGGAATGGAGTGACATACATGAATCGAAATAAAAAAATATGTCTGAAGCATCGGATGGCGGCCGGTGCAGTAGCCTGCTCACTGGGGCTTTTTCTGGCGGCAGGTGCGCCGGTCCAGGTATTGGCAGCCAGCCCGCAATTTGCATATTCCACAGAAAAATGGGCTTCGCTGCAGGATGATAAGCTCGAGTTTGATGAGATTGCTGACTTGATCCATGAGTACAACAGCACGGTGGAGAAGAACCAGATCGAGTACAAGGATTATCAGGGCAAAGACAGCAATGAGATCGCGCAGGAATATTATGACGCGGCAGATGAGATCGAGAGCAGTATCGAGTACCCGGATTCAGATGATGCGAATTATGGTTCCGCACTGGCAGCAGCACAGAGAAGCGAGGCTTCCGCGACCCAGATGCGCGAGCAGGGCGATAATAACGTCGATGATGCGAATGTTAAGGCGTGGGGGTATACGCAGACCGAGAAATCGTTGGTACAGCAGGCGCAGAACCTGATGATCCAGTACTGGAATGCCCAGGAAAACTTAAAGAGTGTGCAGAACCAGGTGTCCAAGGCAGAAAAAGACTATGAGACGGCAAATTTAAAGCTTTCATCCGGAAGCGCGACCCAGACGGATGTGCTGGATGCCAAGGAGACTCTTTTAAAGGCGCAGGCGTCCATCACGACGGCGGAGAGCAATATTGCATCGACGAAGGAATCCCTGTGCCAGATGCTTGGATGGAAATATGGCGCATCAGTAGAAATCGGTGCATTACCGGACCCGCAGGAACAGATGAGTGCATCGGTCAACCTCGAAGAGGACATTGCGAAAGCACAGGAAAATAATTATCAGTTAAAGATTCTGGCACGTCAGGTCAACAATGCGATGACAAGCACCCTTAAAGAGCAGTACCAGACAACTCTGACCAGCGGGAAGGAGGCAGTCAAGTCGAATGTCCAGTCGGTTTATCAGAATCTGAAGTTGTCTGAGGCACAGTATGAACAGGCAAAACGCAGCCTTGAATTAGAAGAAAAGACGAAACAGACCAACGACCGCAAGCTGGCAGCCGGACTTATCAGCCAGAACGCATACCAGAGCGCAACCTATTCCTATGAATCGGCATCCGTGGCAAAAGAGACGGCAGCGATGTCGCTTCTCCAGGCGCAGCTCGCCTACCAGTGGGCGGTGGGCGGACTGGCGTCCACGCAGTAGAAAGGGGTGGGCGGATGATGCGAAATCTGAAAGGAAAATGGATGAACGCGGAAGCTGGGACAGAGCAAAAGATGCGCAAGGGGCAAGAAAGAGACCGAAGCGGTGCAAGTGCTTTGGATGTGCATCTGGACGGTTATAATGTGAAACGAATCGGAAAAAGCAGATTGAGTCGTTCGATCGGAATTGCCCTGGCGGCTTGTATTCTTGTATCGAGCCCGGCGCAGGCGGCGAAAACGCCTTTGATTTCCGGCACAGAAAGTGATTCAGACAGCGAGGCAGATGGTCCGGCGCTGGAAGATGGCACCATAACCGAAAACAGCGCAGACAACACGATCGCCAGCCAGTCCGGCTCCTATACGGAGGAACAGCTAGCGGATTCTGTGATAGAGTACGGGGAACTGGAGGTGCTGGTGCGGCGCGGCAATGGAACGGCTGTCAGCGCCGATTACAGTTATCAGGACAGCCTTGCCGTCTACCAGGAAGCCTACGATGCGATGATTTCCGGTGCCCGGGATATGAACTATAAAGCAGATGAGCTCGAAGATGCGGGCGGAGATGAGGCACTGATCGGCACCTATGAGCGAAATGCACAAACGCTGTCGATGGCAGCGAAGCAGTATAAAAAGTCGCTCACTTCCTTAAATTCGGCGTCAAGCCGTGCGTCCAGAAACCGGACGGTCTGGCAGGTCGTAAAGACCGCACAGATGCAGTGGGGCACCTGCCGGCAGCTTCAGGACGAGGTGGAGGCGGCTGCCAAGACGGCAGAGAACTATCAGGCGCAGGCAGATCGCAAAGAGCGGGAACTGGCAGCGGGGCTTTGCACGGAGACGGATCTGCTGCAGGCTCAGAAAAACCTGTTAAGCGCCCAGACAGCATTACAATCCACTACCGATCAGGCAAATAAGGCGCTGCGTCAGCTTGCCATTTTACTTGGAAAGAGCGGAACTTCTATTACGCTGGGGGAAATTCCAGCCGTATCGGCAACGGAACTGGCTTCTATGAATCTGGATGCGGACCGCGCGGCAGCTGTCGTTGCAAGTTCCAGTGTCAAATCAGCCAGACGATCCTCCGCAACCGGAGATGCAGCGCGCAAGCTGCGCCACCAGCAGATCGAGGAAGCCGAGAGCGCCGCAAGCGCCTCAGCGGATGAGCAGTACGCTGAGATAGCGGCATTAAGCCTAGAACGTGACGCGGCGCAGGCAGCCTACCAGTCTGCCGAAAAAACATACGGCGCCACCCAGATTAAGTATCAGTCCGGCGCGATCAATAAAGCAACGTATTTACAGGGCGAGGCGTCCTATCTGCAGAAAAAAGCAGAACTAGAGACTGCCGAGATTTCCCTGCGGACGGCATATGATGCGTATGAGTGGATGTTGAAAGGGGTTGCGTGAGGATTAAATGATTGCGTTTCCTAAGATCGTATGTTTTGTATGGATACGTGAAATGGAATTTTATAAGATGGGTTTGAAAAAAACGGCACTGCCCGGATGGGGGTGTCGTTTTGTTACTGTTTTCATGCTTTCGGTGTGAGAACAAATTTGTATTTGCGTATTGTTCCGGTCAATGGTACAATCATAGGCGGAATTTTGAACCGGTAAACGATAGACTGAAAGGGTACGCCCGTTCACGGCCCCATGGAAAAGGGCGGAAACGAAAACGGGAGGAACATATAGATGCAGCAGGAGAATATGAAGACATTGGAATCCCTGGAAGATTTTCGACATTTTTCGGAAAAAGAGCTGGAAATACGGTTTGACCAGCTTAAGAAACAGATTGTACCAGCGGACAAGACAATCCGGGAGCAGGCAGAAAAGCATTGGGGGCATGTGGCAAAACCGCTTGGCAGTCTGGGAGTCCTGGAGGAAGATATTGTGCGGGCGGCGGCAGCGCAGGGGGAGAAAGTGCCAGACTTCTCCAAGCGTGCGCTTTTGATTTTTTGCGCGGATAATGGGGTGGTTGAAGAAGGGGTATCACAGACCGGGCAGGAGGTTACAGCGGCAGTTGTTTCGAATATGACACGCGGGAGGAGCTGCTCCTGCCTGATGGCAGAAAAGGCAGAAACGGACGTGTTTCCGATCGATATAGGAATCGCCTGTGAGGTGGAACATCAGGGGAAACTTCATCCCCTGACAGAACGGAAAATCCGGCGCGGGACTTCCAATTTTACAAAAGCAGCAGCGATGACGCGCCAGGAGGTGTTGACAGCCATTTTGACGGGAATCGATGCAGTGCGTGTGCTGAAGGAGCAGGGGTACCGCTTGTCTGCAGTGGGTGAAATGGGGATCGGCAATACGACGACCAGCAGTGCGGTCGCATCGGTTCTGCTGCAAAAGGATCCAGAACTTGTCACTGGAGCTGGGGCGGGTTTAGATTCGGCTGGATTGAAACGGAAAACGGAGGTAATCCGGCGTGGAATCGGACTGCATCACCCGGATCCCATGGATGGCATGGAGGTATTGCAAAAGGTAGGTGGATTCGATCTGGCGGCGATGGCAGGTGCTTTTTTGGGCGGTGCCATCTATCATGTTCCGGTTGTGATTGACGGGGTTATCGCGGCTGCTGCGGCGGCAGCTGCTGGAAGAATTGCACCGGCAGCGACGGACTATATGCTGGCAGCCCATGTATCGGCGGAACCGGCGTCTATCTGGCTGCTTGATTTGATAGGAGTAACTCCGGCTATCCAGGCGGGACTTCGACTCGGAGAAGGTACAGGGGCGCTGGCGCTGTTTCCACTGCTGGATATGGCGCTGTCCATTTACCGGGATATGGATACGTTTGCGGAGATGGAAATAGAGGAATATAAGCCGCTGGTGTGATGAGATATACGGATTAAAACATTTTTTGCGTATGTTTTTAAAGCATGGAAACTGCTGCAATTCGGTGAAAAAGAGGATAAATGAACGATGTTATATATAGTTACAGGCGGCAGTGGCAGCGGTAAGTCCGAATATGCCGAACAGATTGCCGTGCAGTGCCGGAACGGGAACGGTGGGACACTCTGGTATCTGGCGACGATGCGGATTTGGGATGATGAAGGCAGAAAACGGGTGGAGCGCCATCGGCGGATGCGCGCGGCAAAAGGGTTTGAGACGATTGAGCGGTATACGGGGTTAGAAACATTAGAATTAGAGGAGAGATTCGAAGAGTCCAATTCGGCTGGTTTGGACGATGAACAGGAAAACGATAGTTTGAAGCGCTGGGAGTCCTGCCGAGTGGCACAAAAACCAGTGCTTCTCCTTGAATGTATGTCCAACCTTGTCCTCAATGAATTTTATGCTCAGGAAAATGGTGCGCAAGAGCGGATTCTTCAAGGAATAAAACGCTTGCAAAAACAGTGTCATGACCTTATCATTGTAACGAATGAGATCTTTTCGGACGGTGTGACGTATGATCCGGAATCGGAGCGGTACATAGAGCTTCTGGGACGGATCAACCGGGAACTGGGACAGATGGCGGATTCAGTGACGGAAGTGGTGTATGGAATTCCGCTTGCGGTGTCAATACCTGTTTTTTCAGCCGATGAAAGGACAAAAGATGTAGGGTAGTCAGTGAGTGGAACAGAGCGGAATGCCTGCTAAAGTTATGGTTGCCAGAATAGAGTCAGGGGGATCGAAGATTGAATCTGATAGGAAGTTTTGTCATTGCATTTTCCATGTATTCACGCATTCCGATGCCGCGCATGGACTGGACGGAAGAGCGGATGCGCTATGCGCTCTGTTTTTTCCCGCTGATCGGGGCGGTGATCGGGGCGGTAGAGATAGCCACGTTTGCGCTCTGTGAAATTTTGGGTGCTGGAGTTCTGTTCCGGACCTGCCTGTTGACGGCGGTTCCACTATTGATTACCGGTGGAATCCATATGGACGGGTATCTCGATGTGACGGATGCGCGCCATTCCTACGGCGAGCGGGAAAAAAAGCTGGCGATTTTAAAAGATCCCCATACAGGGGCGTTTGCGATCATCGGTCTGGGGTTGTACCTGCTTCTCTATGCGGGGGCAGTTTCTGAGCTTGTGGGAGCAGATGTGTGGCTGCTGCCGGGGGCGCTTATGCTGGAACGCGCCTGCAGCGGCTATTCGGTGGTGGCATTTCCAAAGGCGAAAAAGGACGGGCTTGCCGCTGAATTTTCCAGAAGTGCCGAGACAAAGGTTGTTCGCGTGAGTATGGCAGTTTTAACAGTGTTGGCGATCAGCTGGATGATTTACTGGGGACATCTGCGCGGCGCTCTGGCAGCCTTAACAGCACTTGCGACTTTCGTTTGCTATTATCGTTTTTCCATGCGGGAATTTGGCGGCATCAACGGCGATCTGGCAGGGCATTTTCTGCAGAGCTGCGAGCGGAATGTGGTGCTGGTGCTGGCGGCGATGCGGCTGGCAGGTACGTGCCTGCGGTTTTTGAATTTTTAAGCGAGGAAAAGCAGAATGATTTTTATAATTGGCGGCAGGGAACAAGGAAAGACAGCGTATGCGATGAAATTGTGGGAAAAACGTACTTTGGAACGGAGGAAAACAAAAGACTTATCCACCGTTCTGAATCGATCGAAAAATCCAGAAGCGTGTAGAGTTACGGCACGCATCGCGGATGGGAGATTAGAAACGGACGAACAGACGATCATGCAGGCGGATCTGATCACGCATTTTGAACTGTTTGTGAGGCGTGAGATGGAAGCCGGGCGCGATCCATACGTGTTTGCAGAACGCCTGATGCAGGAAAATCCGGATGCATTCGTGACGGCGGATGAAATCGGCTGCGGCATTGTGCCGATGGAAGCATTTGAGCGCGATTACCGGGAGACAGACGGGCGCATTTGCCAGCGGATCGCCGCGTATTCGGAGGAAGTGCACCGGGTTATCTGCGGTCTGGGAATGCGGATCAAATAAAAGAATAGTTGGGAGTAGACAAAATGACAGCAATCAGTAAAGTATTGACAGGAATGATAGAAGGTAGAATGGTCGGATATCACTTAGCTGCGATTCTGGCAGGTTATCTTCTGGATCTGTGCCTGGGTGATCCGCATTCGATGCCGCATCCGGTTCGGGCGATCGGAAATCTGATTGTGTGGCTGGAAAAATATTTGCGTCCAGCTGGAAAAAAGCATGCAACGGAACGGGGGGAACGCCGCGCGGGCGTTCTTTTTGTGTGTTTGGTGCTGCTTGTGACAGGCAGTGTGGCAGGCGGAATCCTCTGGATTTCCCATCTGGGCGGCAGCTGGATTCAGACAGTAGTCGAGGCGGTCATGACTTACTATCTGCTGGCGGCGCGCTCCCTGCGGGATGAGAGCATGGCGGTCTGCCGGAAGCTGGAGGCGGGAGAGACCGAGGGAGCCCGCTATGCAGTGTCGATGATTGTCGGGCGCGATACGAAACCTCTTTCAGAGGCGGGGATCGCACGGGCGGCAGTTGAGACGGTAGCGGAAAATGCGTCGGATGGAGTGATTGCGCCTTTGTTTTATCTGGCGATCGGAGGTCCGCTTCTTGGCTGGCTGTACAAGGCAGTCAACACGATGGATTCGATGGTCGGATATAAAAATGACAGATATCTGCATTTTGGACGCGCGGCAGCAAAACTGGACGATCTGGTAAACCTGATTCCGTCGCGTCTGGCAGCGCTTTTATTGATAGTCTCTGCATACCTTTTACGATATGACGGAAAGAATGCTTACCGTATCTGGCGGCGTGATCGCCGGAACCACAAAAGCCCCAATTCCGCGCAGACCGAGTCGGCATGCGCCGGCGCGCTGGGCTTGCGACTGGCGGGCGATGCCTGGTATTTCGGCAAGTTAGTTCCGAAGCCATATATCGGTGATGAGATACACCCGATTGAACCGCAGGACATCCGCCGGGTCAACCGCCTGATGTATGGAGCGGCGGGAATCATGGGGATTATTGCGTTGGTGGTGCGCGGTGTGATTCTGTTTTTATAGAATTGGAAGAATTCCGGAATGATAAAAATATTAAAAACAGAGTAACTGTTCAGTACCTTCACAGTCACGCGCAAAAATCCATTAAAAATTGCCTGCGGCAATGAGATTTTTGCCTGCTGGCCCATGTTTTCGTACGGTCAGCGCAGTAAATGCGCAGACCTACTGAACAATTACAAAACAGAACGAAATAAGAGAACAGTAAACAGATAAAGAATATATAAAAAGAGGGAACAACAGGGAGGAAGCATCTATGCCATACACGCACGGCGGCGATATTTACGGTGATGCAGCCGTAGAGTTAGATTTTTCAGTCAATACAAATCGTCTTGGAATGCCGCAGGCTGTCCGTGATGCTGTGATAGCATCGTCGGCTGCTTGGGAACAATATCCGGATGCTTTATGCCGGAAGCTGCGGCGTGCAGCGGCTGCTTTTTATGAGGCAGACGGCACGCCGATTCCGAAGGACTGGCTCGTGTTTGGAAACGGTGCTTCGGATATTTTATATGCAGTTGTCTCAGCGATTCGGCCCAAACAGGCGATTTTGCTGGCACCGGGATTTTCGGAGTATGAGCAGGCGCTTCGGATGTGCGGCTGCAAGATCCGGTGGCTTCATTTAAGGGAAGAAAATGGATTTTCCCTGGAGAGTACGAGGGAAGAATTGTATGCCATGCTTTGCGATGGCTCTGGGGATGCATCGAAGATAGATTCGGTCCCAACTTTATCCTCTAAACATGAAAACGTCTGGGAAAAAATATTGATTCTCGGAAATCCCAATAACCCGACAGGGCGCGCTATTTCAGCCACCGAGCTGGAAAGGTTGGCGGAGGTCTGCCGGGAAACACATACCTGGCTTATGCTGGACGAGTGTTTTCAGTGGTTTTTGGATACACGGAGAGAATGTTCGTTTGTTGGAAATTTGTTAAATGGTGTTGGAGATCACGTTATTCTCTTAAATGCCTTGACCAAAATTTGCTCAATGGCAGGCCTTCGCCTGGGCTATGGCATCATCTCCAATGCCGGACTCCGGGAACGCCTCGAGAAGTTCCGCCAGCCGTGGAGTGTCTCGGCTCCGGCACAGGCGGGCGGGGTGGCGGCATTTGCGGTACTGGCGGCTCATTCAGAAGGAAATCTGCTGGAATGGACGGTTAAATCTTTGCAGACGGAACGTCCGCGGCTGGCGGAAAAACTGGAAGAACTGGGATTTATCGTTTATCCGTCCCAGACAAATTATCTGTTGTTCCGTTCGCCGGATGAGGATTCGCGCGATTACAAACAGGGGTGTTTAGAGCATGGCATTTTGATTCGCGCCTGTGAGAATTTTGAAGGGCTGAACCGTCATTATTACCGGGTGGCGGTGCGGAACCGAGGAGAAAATGAAAGGTTGATAAATATTTTGAAAGAGGTACAATCTGAAGAAAAACACGATGTGAATTTGTAATATAAAACGAACCCATAACTGTTCAGTAGGTCTGCGCATTTACTGCGCTGACCGTACGAAAACATGGGCCAGCAGGCAAAAATCCCATTGCCGTAGGCAATTTTTAATGGATTTTTGCGCGTGACTGTGAAGGTACTGAACAGTTACACGAACCCATAAAATAGCCTCTGTCATTTGAAAGGACAAATGGCAGAAAAATAGTTTCGGTTAAGCACAAAATAGCTTCGAATTAAATAGCTTTGAGCAACCATTATTTGGTAAGACACTCAAAAATAAGGAGGATTTCACCGTGGCAAAAGCAATCATGATACAGGGAACGATGTCCAATGCGGGAAAAAGCCTGCTGGCGGCGGGACTCTGCCGGATTTTCAAGCAGGACGGCTACCGCGTGGCGCCGTTTAAATCGCAGAATATGGCGCTGAACTCCTATATTACCAGCGAGGGATTGGAAATGGGACGCGCACAGGTAGTGCAGGCGCAGGCGGCGGGCTGTGAGCCATCGGTGGACATGAATCCGATTCTCTTAAAGCCATCCAGCGATGTCGGTTCTCAGGTGATCGTGCGCGGTGTCCCGATCGGCACAATGCCCGCGAAGGAATATTTCAAGTATAAAAAGCAGCTAATCCCGGAAATCAAGAAAGCGTTTCAGCACTTGTCCGAACAGTACGATATCATCGTGATCGAGGGCGCCGGCAGCCCGGCGGAGATCAACTTAAAATCGGATGATATCGTGAACATGGGAATGGCGCGCATGGCGGGTGCGCCGGTGCTGCTTGCCGGGGACATCGACCGGGGCGGCGTGTTTGCACAGCTCTATGGAACGGTAGCGCTTCTGGAACCGGATGAACAGGCGATGGTAAAGGGGCTTATCATCAACAAATTCCGCGGCGATAAGACGATCCTGGATCCAGGTGTTGAGATGATCGAGAAATTATGCAAGATTCCGGTGGTCGGCGTCGTTCCGTACATGGACGTGGATATCGAGGACGAGGATAGCTTAAGCAGCCGCCTTTCATCCACAGGGCGGAATAATACCCTTAAACAGGAAAACGAGTCATCTGAAAAACATGTAGAGGCATGGATCGACATTGCAGCCATCCGCTTTCCGCGTTTATCCAATTTCACTGATCTGAACGTATTTGACCCGATCCCCGGCGTTTCGGTGCGTTATGTGAGCCGCCTGTCTGAGCTGGGACGACCGGATCTGATTGTTCTTCCGGGAACGAAGAATACGATCGAGGATCTGCTCTGGATGCGGCAGAATGGTCTGGAAGCGGCAGTTTTAAAGAAAGCAGCCGGAGGAACGCCGATCTGGGGCATCTGCGGCGGCTATCAGATGATGGGACAGACGCTGTCAGATCAGGAAGGAACCGAGGCGGGTGTGCCTGGGCGTACGATCTCCGGTATGGGACTTCTGCCGTTACAGACACAGTTTCAGGAAGAAAAGACCAGGACACAGGTCAAGGGATGTTTCGGGACGGTCAGCGGTATCTTTTCCGGGCTTTCGGGGATGGAGGCGGAAGGATATGAAATACATATGGGAGAGACATCATCTGTCGGCGGTGATATTGTTAAGAACGTGATCAAGGAGCAGGAAAAAGCCGTAAATCATAGTTTATTGAAACTCAGGGAAGAACAGGCGGGAAACCACACTGAAAAACAGGATGGCTGCTGCCGGGACAACCTTTACGGCACTTACGTCCACGGCATTTTTGACAAGGCAGAGGTGGCGGAGACGATTGTCTGTGCGCTGATGAAAGAAAAAGGAATGGAGCCGGAAGTCAGCGGATTATCGTTTGATTATGAGAAATACCGGGAAGAGCAGTACAACCGGCTGGCAGACACGATGCGGAAGTACTTGGATATGGAAGCAATTTACCGGATTCTGGAAGAGGGAGTGTAGATAGATGGATGAGAAAATGAAAGAACTCAGTCAGGTATTGCCGTCGGAGATCGAGGCGAGAAGTTTTGAGATTATCACCGAGGAGCTGGGGGAACGGACATTTCCGGAGAAAGAAGCACCAATTGTGAAACGCGTGATTCACACGACAGCCGACTTTGAGTACGCAGATTCGCTTGTATTTTCACCGGGCGCAGTCGATAAGGCGTTGGAAGCCCTGAAAAATGGGGCGTGCATCGTGACTGATACTAATATGGGAAAATCCGGTATCAACAAGCGCGCGCTTGCGTCGCTGGGCGGCGAGGTCTACTGTTTTATGGCGGACGAGGATGTCGCGAAGAAAGCGGCAGCGTTCGGGACCACCCGTGCGGTTGCCAGCATGGACAAGGCGGCAGAAATGGGAAAAGACTGTATTTTTGCAGTTGGGAATGCACCGACCGCGCTGGTGCGTCTGTACGAGTTGATTCAGGAGGGAAAAATCCACCCGAAGCTCATCATCGGCGTGCCGGTCGGCTTTGTCAATGTCGTGCCGTCCAAGGAATTGATTATATCCTTGCCGGACACTCCTTATATTGTGGCAAGAGGCAGAAAGGGCGGCAGCAATGTAGCCGCCGCGATCTGCAATGCATTGATTTATCAGTTGACGCGCAAATAAGATGTGATGGTGTTAAATCTGCGGTATTAAAATGTACATGGATGCATTCTCAAAAGATATGCTGGATATGGGCGGATGTTTATCAGCAGCCAAAGCCACCGCCGCCACAGCAGCAGCACAGAAGCAGGATCCAGATCAGGCAGTCGCAGTTGTTACCGCCGCATCCGTGGTCAAAGCATCCGCCGCCACATCCGCCGCAGCACAGCAGAATCAGAATCAGGAAGAGACAGTTGTTGTTGCCGAAA
Source organism: Clostridium fessum (assembly GCF_027698965.1). Classification (NCBI taxonomy): domain Bacteria; kingdom Bacillati; phylum Bacillota; class Clostridia; order Eubacteriales; family Clostridiaceae; genus Clostridium; species Clostridium fessum. The sequence goes on along the minus strand of NZ_JAQEQF010000002.1, from coordinate 254,057 downwards.
CCGCCGCATCCACAGCCACAATTACAGCCGCAGCTTCCTCCGTTGTTATCACATCCGCAACCGCAGTTGGTAGCCGCTAAATCACTCATGGTTATGTCCTCCGAGATTTTCTATACACTTCATCATATGAGGGGCAGCTTGCCACAGTTTCCATAAATCAGGAAAATTAGGACGGAAATATTTTACTATAAATTTTTTGTTGAAATAATCGAGATAACCGAGATAACCGGGCGGATCGACATGGATGTTTATCCATAACGATTTGTCACAGAACATTGTACAACGAAATGAAAAGAGGAATGAAAATGGAACCGTTATATTATCAGACACCGTATGTGAAAGAATTTGATGCCATCGTCACCGCCTGCCGTCCGGCAAAGCACGGATTTGAGGTGGAACTTTCCCAGACCGGATTTTACCCGGAGGGCGGCGGACAGCCGTCGGACACCGGACGGATCGGGGAAGTGCACGTGACACATGTGGAGGAGAAACATGGCGTGGTTGTTCATGAGACGGACGCGCCGCTGGAGGTGGGAAGCACCGTTCACGCGGCCATCGACTGGGAACAGCGTTTTTCCAACATGCAGCAACATACGGGAGAACATATCATATCGGGGCTGATTCATGCCGCATACGGATATGATAATGTCGGATTTCATATGGGACACGATGAAGTGACGGTCGATCTGAATGGTCCGCTTAACTGGGAACAGTTAAAGGAAATCGAGAAGAAGGCAAATGCGGTTGTCTGGGCGAATCTTCCGGTACAGGTGACATATCCGGGTGAGGAGGAATTGAAAACCATCGATTACCGCAGCAAGAAAGAGCTGACCGGTCAGGTTCGCATCGTAGAGATTCCGGGGGCGGATATCTGTGCCTGCTGCGGCACACACGTGGATTACACGGGAGAGATCGGCGTGATCAAGGTGCTTTCCCTGATGAATTACAAGGGCGGCGTGCGTTTCTCCATGCTCTGTGGTGACCGTGCGCTGGAGAATTTTGAGGCGAAGACGGAGCAGATGCAGACGATCTCTAACCTGCTTTCTGCAAAACCGGAGAAGGCGGCGGAGGCGGTCAGCCATCTGAAAGAGGAGAGCGGGCGCAAGGACGGTGAGATCAACCACCTCTGGCAGCGCATTCTCACCATGCAGGCAGACGTCTATCCGCAGGGTCAGAAAGCGCTGGCTGTATTTGAGCAGGGCATGACGCCAGTTCTGGTGCGTCAGTTTGCAAATCTGCTATTGGAACAGGAAAAAGGAGAGACCGTGCTGGTGTGCTCTGGCGATGACGCGTCAGGTTATAACTACACAGCCGGAAGCCTCGGCCGTGATATGCGTGCATTCGGAAAAGAATTAAACGCCCGTCTGCAGGGACGCGGCGGCGGGAGCACCCAGATGGTGCAGGGAACATTCCGGGCGTCGCGGGAAGAAATTGAAAAAATCTTTCAAGAGCTGGCGCGGATAGAAGCGTAGCTGTTTAGAAGGTTTGCGTGTTTACTGCGTGAAGTATGAGAAACGGTTTGACTTAGATTCATAAAACGGAAAAAAGCTTCCTGTGTAGCAGAGCCAATCTGCCATGCAGCCAGGAAGCTTTTTTATACAGTTTCTATCGTATCATTCAAACATTTTTTTATACAACGGCAAGGTACATACCGTGTACACCTTAGAAGAGAGCTTACTCCCCCTGATACATAAATTTAATCAGTCGGTCTAAGTCCTCTTTCTCATAAGCAACCAGCTCCAGCTCTTTGATATAGCCATTGGAAAAAATATTTGCCATCGACAGATACTGGGACAGCTTGGATTTCAGGTTGATGCGGTCGCCCTCCGGGGAAACCAGCTCGACGGTTCCTTTGCAGGAATCAATTACTTTAAAAAATGTGTTTACATCGGAAATATTCTGGATTTTCATATTTAGCCCTCCTTCATGGATTGGCACACAACCCTGTGTGCAGTTTATAATTTCGTCAATCTTTTAACAATGATAATTATAACAGACCTCTATAAAGGGCGCAATGCTCACATTTTCCAAAAAAATCCTTAAAAAAATATCCCTGTATGTCAAAAATACAGGGATGTCCAAGAAAAGATTGTCTATTAATTGTCAAAATCAATATGAAACGTGTCGTTATTTGCGGTAATATGAACATAGGAGAGATTGAAAGACTCATCCAGAATGTCTACCTTGTATTCAAATACGACGCCATTGTCTTTTTTGGAGAGAAACAGATAGGTTCCATTTTCTTTTTCCTCCATCTGATCGCAGATGTCGTTGTAGATATCCTCGCCGTTTACCTCGCCCAGATAGCCGGAAGCTTTGATCTTGTCTTCGATTGCTTTGTAAAATTCTTCCATCGTTGTAACTCCTTTATTGGTATTAGTCAATCTTTTTATACTCATTGTATTGAATTTAAATGTGTTATAAGTATACAAAATCTGCACCGTTCTGGCAAGACAAAACAAGGATTACTTTTTACGTATGCGGGTATTAATAAAAGAGGGTTACTGTACACGCATACGTAAAAAGTAACGGAATTTGCCGTGGCTTCGCATTTCAATACGGCAAATTCCTGCTGCCACCACGTTTTCTTACGGCACTTTCGGTTCCAAAAGTGCCTACCCGTGAACAGAAACAAAAGAGGTTCTAAAATGAAAAATAGGTCTGCCTCATGCTTGATTTATAAAACGTGAAACCTTATAATAATACGGAAATACGGTTTTGAAGAGATGAACTCAATTCCGGCGGTATAGAAACAAACGAAGTAACTGTTCAGTAGGTCTGCGGATTTATTGCGCGTGACTGTGAAGGCACTGAACAGTTACCAAACGAAAATAGTGGGAGAAGAGAAATGTCCTATTTTCCGATTTTTATAGATATGACAGATCGGCAGGTGCTGGTTGTGGGAGCTGGAAGTGTGGCATCGAGGCGGGTCGGCGTGCTGGAAAAATTTGGCGCAGCAATCACGGTGATTGCACCGAACACTTCGGAAGAGATACGGAAGCTGGCGGATTCACGGAAAATCCGTCTGATTGAACAAACCTATGAGGAAGTTCGAGATACGATCTGGCAGGAAAAAAACTTTTTTATGGCGCTGGCAGCGACCGGGCAGACGGGGACGGATGCACGGATCAAGGAGGATGCGTCGAGCCATTCCGTCTGGTTTAATATGGCTTCCGATAAAAGTCAGTCAGAGTTTTATTTCCCGGCGATCGCCCAGGGCAGAGAACTGACAGCCGGATTGATTTCTGGCGGAGCGGATCCGGGATTGACGCATCGTGTGGCAAAAGAAGTACGCCGCGTGCTGGCGGAAGCAGAGGTAGAAGATACTTAATATATTTTATAGAGGAGATTAAAAATTGACAGATAAAAATAGGATCCGCGTAGGCAGCCGCGACAGCGCGCTGGCAGTTGTTCAGTCAAAGATGGCGATCGCAGCGATGCAGAATGTCTGTCCGGAGACAGGATTTGAATTGATCACGATGAAAACGACGGGAGACAAGGTGCTTGACCGTCCACTTGATGCGGTTGGCGGCAGGGGATTGTTTGTAAAAGAGCTGGATCAGGCGCTTTATGAAGGGCGGTGCGAGCTGACAGTTCATTCCTTAAAAGATATGCCGCTCTGTCCGCCGGAGGAGCTGCCGGTGCTGGCGCTTTTAGAGCGCGAAGATTGCCGCGATGTGCTGGTTCTGCGTGAAGGCTTATCCGAGCTTCCGGCGCACCCGGTAATCGGAACTTCCAGCCGCCGCCGCGTCCTACAGGGGCAGAGATTATTCCCGGATGCAGAATTTAAGGGGATCCGAGGCAACCTGAACACGCGTTTGCGAAAGCTCGATTCTGGCGAATATGATGCGCTGATTCTGGCAGCGGCGGGGCTGATTCGTCTGGGATTTGCAGATCGCATCAGCCGTTATTTTTCTGTGGAGGAAATGATCCCGTCAGCAGGACAGGGCATTCTGGCAATCCAGGGACGGCGTGACCGGGAGATCCCTTTTGTGAAAATGGTTCACTCTGAGGAGTCTGCGGTTTTAACCAGGGCAGAACAGGGCTTTGTCGCCACACTTGGAGGCGGATGTTCGTCGCCGACGGCAGCTTCGGCGGTGCTTGAAAATGGAAAAATCAAGCTGCGCGGTCTTTATTATAAGGAAGAAACGGGAGAAGTCCGTATTGGCTCCATTGAGGGCGAGGCAGAGAAAGCAGCGGAGCTTGGAAGAAAATTGGCGGAACAGTTATCGGGAAAGCCTGCACTGTCTCCGCTGGGGAAAGTCTACCTTATCGGCTCGGGCCCTGGCGATGCAGGGCTTTTTACCCTGCGCGGCAGAGAACTTCTGGAGCAGGCGGATGCCGTCGTCTACGACGCTTTGGCAGGCGACGCGGTACTGGGCTGGATTCCGGAGCACACGCGGAAAATTGACGTTGGTAAACGGAGTGGACGCCATTCGAAGAAGCAGGAAGAAATCTTAGAAATTTTATTAGAGGAAGCGAAAAAGGGCGGAACGATCGTGCGCCTCAAGGGCGGGGATCCGTTCGTCTTTGGACGCGGCGGCGAAGAAGCCGAATTTTTAAAGAAACATCAGATCCCGTTTGAGGTGGTTCCGGGTATCAGCTCCAGCCTGGCAGTTCCAGCATATTTTGGCATCCCGGTGACGCACCGAGGATTGGCGGGATCGTTTCATGTGATTACCGGACATCGTATGGAGGGCATGCCGGCTCTGGATTTTGAGGCACTTGCTCGGGTCGGCGGCACCTTAATTTTTCTGATGAGTGTTGCGAATGCGCCGAGGATCTGTGAAGGGCTTCTGAGTGCGGGAATGAAACCGGAGACGCCGGCGGCATTTCTGATGAACGGAACCCTTGCGTCCCAGAGAATGATCCGCGCAACCCTGCAGACACTTCCGGAAGAGGGTGTGCGTCAGGGCGTCAAGGCGCCTGCCATCCTTGTGATCGGGGAGGTCTGTGCGCTTGCTGATACGTGTGCATGGAGAGAAGAAAAGCCGTTGGCAGGAAAACGGATCGTGATTACCCGCCCGAAGGAGCGCAGCCAGAAGCTGGCGGAACATCTGCGCGATGCCGGAGCGGAGGTGCTGGAATTTCCGACGATTGAGTTAAAACCGGTCTGGAAAAAATCAGAAAAAGCGGATGCTGGCACAGCGGATAAAGAAAAACTGTATGAACTGGTTCGGAATCTGGAATCGTATCACTGGCTGGTGCTCACGAGTCCAGCAGGGGCGCAATATTTCTTTGAGCTTTTGAACCAGATGCAGAAAGATTTCAGGAGCCTTTCCCATCTGCGTTTTGCTGTGATCGGCGAGGGAACCGCGTCCGTCTGCCGGGAACACGGCATTTACCCAGATTATATTCCGGAGCGCTTTTATGCGGCAGATCTCGGAAAAGGGCTGGCAAAACGGGTGAAGCAGAACGAACGCGTATGCATCCTGCGCGCCAGACATGGTTCGCCGGAACTGACGCAGGCATTTGAAGCTGCCGGAATATCCTATATGGATGTGACACTTTACGATACGATCACGCCGGAGGAATCGCCTCTTGCAGAGCGCATCCGTGAACTCCTAAAAGAGGGCGCGATCGATGCGGCCACGTTTACGAGCGGATCGACGGTACAGGGATTCCTGGATATTTTACAGCCGGATAAGGAGACATTGAACGGATTTACAGCCGTCTGTATCGGAGAAAAGACAGAAAAAACCGCCAGCGCGGCGGGAATGAAAGCCGTACTGGCGGAGTCCGTCTCGGAAGAAGGGATTGAGCAGGCGCTCTATCATATGTAAACATATAAACAGACGTCTGTTCAGCAGGTTCATGAAGAAGTTTTTATATAAATTGTAAATGCCTGAACATACGGAACCGATAGAAGCGTGAGCGGGTAAATCAGCATTTTAGCTGTTTTTCTGCTGTAACCGGGCTTTTATGTTGTCCAGCAGCAGTGCAGAAACCCGCAGACCACCGTAGCCGCTTCCAAGATGGATATCTGGTTTGTTGGCACCGTGAAAATCGGAACCGCCGGTGGAGACCAGACCGAGACGCGAAGCTATTTCACGTAAATGAAGACTGTCGGATTGAGAGTGTGAGGAATAATAAATCTCGATGCCCATCATTCCGGCTTCTTTTAAATAGGAGAGAAGCTGCTCGGTCTTTTTCCAGCCAAGTTTATACTGGAGAGGATGTGCGAGCGCTGGTAAACCGCCAGCTACACGGATCAGGCGGATCGCTTCCTCCGGCTCAATCATCTGCTTCGGGCGGTAATATTTTTTGCCGTCCCCGAGGTATTTATCAAATGCCTGGCTGACCGAAGTGACACAGCCTTTTTCAAGCAGTGCGCGTGCAAAATGGGCACGGGTGATGACAGTGTGTTCATTTCCATGAATTAAATCTTCATATTTAATGGGAAATCCATCTGCCTGAAATAAAGCGAGAAGCTCTTCATTGCGCCGGTTGCGGATCTCGCGGACCTGCCGCAGTGCAGATAAAAGTTCCGGGCAGTGCGGGTTCAGATAGAGCCCCAGAATATGGATTTCTTTTCCTTTATAAGGACTGGAAAATTCGGCACCGGGAATGACAGTCAGGGAGGTGTTCTCGGCTGCCTGCATGGCTTCCGCAACGCCGTCAACTGTATCATGATCCGTCAGCGCATAGGCGGTCAGACCGCATTGGAGCGCCAGCTTTGTCACTTCGGTGGGCGTGAGTGTTCCGTCCGAAGCAGTAGAATGAACGTGTAAATCAATTAACTGCATAGATGCAGACCTCCTTCTGCTGTAAGACTACCCGCATTAGATGGAAAAGTCAAGTATGCGGCAGATACCCGCTGCAGTTTGCCAGTGTGTAAACGGGAACAAAAATGATTGTTTACATCAGATATATTTGAAAGAAGAAGCGTTATACAAAAAACAGAGCGGCTGTGGAAATTTGTACCAGGAAACGGTTGTGGGGATCAAAAAAATTTATAAGTTAATTTAAGAATAATGTTATTTTCTTTTCCTGGAATTGTGCTATACTGTAGCAGGGATATTTTCAAATAAACACATATAATAAAATTTCATGGAAAAGACGGACAGGTGATGGAAAATGAGTGAGTACAACAGAAATTCTTCAGGAGGAAGGAATTTTGAACATAGAGGATTGGAGGGCGGAACGCTGAGTTCGTACAGCAGTACCGGGCATCGTTCGTCGTCCGGAACATCCAGCCATACAAAAAGTACAGCTGCGCACACAAGCACGGGACGCCGGGATACTGCGATGAACCGGGCGGCAGCCGGTCGGAGTGGGCATACTTCCGGGCGTTATAAAAAGAAGAGAAGAAACCGTCTGGATATTACACAGATCCTTTTGATCGTGATCGGTGTCCTGGCGGTTATCCTGATAGCGGCGATTGCCTCCCGCGGGTGCGGTGGGGGCAGCGCGGCAGGCGGGGCGACCGAATCGGATGCCGTACAGGAGAGTACCGTGGCAGATGGAGCGGTGACCGTCAACGGCGTCAATATTTACGGAATGACGCAGGAGGAGGCGCGCAAGGCGATCCTTGATTCATTTGACTGGAAGATGAAGGTCAAATACGAGGACAAAGAGGCCGACGTCACCAATCTGATGGCGGATAAAGTTGATCAGCTTCTCGAGGAGATCTATGCAAGTGATCTGAAACCGGGTGAGACATATGAAGTCAACACGGAAAATATGATCGAGGATGCCAAGGCAGAGGCAGCACTGATTGCCGGAAACTGGAACATGGCAGCCAAGAGCGGCGGTATCTCTGGTTACAATAAGGAAACGGGCAAGTTTGAGTTCAGCGAGGGCACCAAGGGACTTGTCATCGATCAGGACAAGCTGGCACAGGCGATGGTCGATGCGATTGACAAGAAAGAGTTTGATGCCGTTCTGACCGCAGAGACGAAGGAAGTCGCAGCGGATTCGTCGGTACAGGATAAGTACAAGACAATGTCCACCTACACAACCACGACGACCTCCAACAGCAACCGAAACGAGAATATCCGTCTGGCGGTCGCAGCGTTAAACGGAACGATTGTCAAACCAGGACAGGAATTTTCCTTTAACAATACGACCGGTGCGAGAACCGAAGAAAAAGGCTACAAGCCGGCAACCGCATACTTAAATGGCGAGGTTGTCCAGGAGCCAGGCGGCGGCGTCTGCCAGGTATCTTCGACCTTATATAACGCGGTTGTATTTGCGGGGCTTAAAAGTACGGAGCGCCACGCACACAGCTACGAGCCGTCCTACGTTACACCGGGCGAGGATGCGGCAGTCAGCTACGGCGGACCGGACTTCAAGTTCGTCAACAACTCGGAATATCCGCTGGCTATCAAGGCAAGCTTCAGCGCATCTGATCGAAAACTGACGATCGCACTGTATGGAGTTCCGATTCTGAAAGAGGGTGTCAAGATTCGTATGTCTTCTGAGAAGACAGGCGAGATTGATCCGCCGTCTGCGGTTTATACCGAGGATGGTTCCCTGCAGCCGGGTCAGGAAGTGCAGACAAAGGCAGCGACTCCGGGCAGCCGCTGGTCCACGGATCTGGTTACCTATGAGAATGATAAAGAAGTGAGTCGTGAATTTTTTCACAATAGCAGCTATCGTGGAAAGGCAGCGCAGATCAAACGTAACAGTTCCGCTACTGTAGCGACCAACGCAACGGAGACAACGGCGGCAGCAGAGAGCACCGCAGCTGAGACAAATGCAGCTAATGAGAGCACAGCGGCACATGAGACAACCACAGCGGCACCGTCCAGCCCTGACGGCGAGACAAAAGCTCCGACCACGACAGCGGCGGCATCCAACGAAGGACCACAGGAGACAACTCCAGAGCCAGAGGAAACGAACCCGGTTGTGGAAGCAAATGGACCTGGAAGCAATTAAAATCAAGGCAAAACTAAGGTGAAATATAGAAAGTGCTGTAAGATAGATTGCAAAAATGAATGATAAAAGGGCATTCAAGCGGCATTTGAATGAAAAGCACCGCTGGATGGAGAGTCTTTCTTCATCTGGCGGTGTTTTTTTCCATATTTTGTGATTTTACCGACTATCTGAAAAAACAGTAGACAGCTTTTTTGTAATTGTTCGAAAAATAATACCGGATATAAATCAAATTTATTTGCATTTTGACGAGAATTTGTTATAATATTATCAGGTAAATTTCCAGGACAATCTATTTGGGGAGATTTATTACTGAATACATTCACTATCAATAGGAGGAATATTCATTATGGCAAGAAAGATGAAAACCATGGATGGAAACCACGCAGCAGCGCATGCTTCTTACGCATACACCGACGTGGCAGCTATCTATCCGATTACCCCTTCTTCTCCGATGGCTGAGGCTACCGATGAATGGGCAACAGACGGAAGAACCAATATTTTCGGCCACACAGTTCAGATTACAGAGATGCAGTCTGAGGCAGGTGCAGCAGGTGCAGTACACGGATCTCTGGCAGCAGGTGCGCTGACAACCACGTACACCGCTTCCCAGGGTCTGCTTCTGATGATCCCGAACTTATACAAGATTGCAGGTGAGCAGCTCCCGGGCGTATTTAATGTTTCTGCTCGTGCACTGGCCAGCCATGCGTTATCCATCTTTGGTGACCATTCTGATATTTATGCGTGCCGTCAGACAGGCTGCGCGATGCTGTGTGAATCCAGCGTACAGGAAGTTATGGATTTAACCCCGGTTGCACATCTGGCATCCATCAAGGGCAAGATTCCGTTCATTAACTTCTTTGATGGTTTCCGTACATCCCATGAGATTCAGAAGATCGAGACCTGGGATTATGAAGATCTGAAAGATATGGCAGATATGGATGCAATCGATGCATTCCGTAAGAATGCACTGAACCCGAACCACCCGTGTCAGCGCGGTTCTGCTCAGAACCCGGATATCTTCTTCCAGGTAAGAGAGGCTTGCAACCCGTACTACGATGCACTTCCGGCGATTGTTCAGGAATACATGGACAAGGTCAATGAGAAGATTGGCACAGACTACAAGCTGTTCAACTACTATGGCGCTCCGGATGCAGAGCACGTTATCATCGCAATGGGTTCTGTCAACGATACCATCGAAGAGACGATCGATTACCTCGTAGCAGCTGGAAAGAAAGTCGGCGTTGTAAAGGTTCGCCTGTACCGTCCGTTCGTAGCCAGCGCACTGGTAGACGCTATTCCGGATACAGTTAAGCAGATTTCCGTATTAGACCGCACCAAAGAGCCAGGTTCCCTTGGCGAGCCGCTTTACCTTGATGTAGTAGCAGCATTAAAGGGTACAAAATTCGATCAGACTCCGATCTTCACAGGTCGTTACGGACTTGGTTCCAAGGATACCACACCGGCTCAGATCGTAGCTGTATATGAGAACACAACCAAGAAACAGTTCACCATCGGTATCGTAGATGATGTTACCAACCTTTCCCTGGAGCTTGGCGCACCGCTTGTTACCACTCCGGAAGGAACTGTAAACTGTAAGTTCTGGGGTCTTGGTGCCGACGGTACTGTAGGTGCAAACAAGAACTCTATCAAGATCATCGGCGATAATACCGATATGTACGCACAGGCTTACTTCGATTATGACTCCAAGAAATCTGGTGGTGTTACAATGTCCCACCTTCGTTTCGGTCATAAACCGATCAAATCCACCTACCTGATCCACAAGGCAAACTTTGTTGCCTGTCACAACCCGGCTTACATCCGTAAGTACAACATGGTTCAGGAACTGGTTGACGGCGGTACATTCCTGTTAAACTGCCCGTGGAACATGGAAGAGCTGGAGCAGCACTTACCGGGACAGGTTAAGAAGTTCATCGCTGACCACAAGATTAAATTCTACACCATCGACGGTGTTAAACTGGGTATCGAGACCGGTATGGGTCCGACCCGTATCAATACCATCCTTCAGTCCGCATTCTTCAAGCTGGCAAATATTATTCCGGAGGAGAGAGCGATCGAGCTGATGAAGGCTGCTGCAAAGGCAACCTACGGTCGTAAGGGCGAAGATGTTGTTAAGAAAAACTGGGCTGCTATCGATGCAGGCGCTCAGAACGTTGTAGAGATTCAGGTTCCGGAAAGCTGGAAGAACGGCGAGGACGAGGGACTTGAGATGACTCACGCAACCGAGGGAAGAGCAGACGTTGTTAAGTTTGTCAATACCGTTCAGGCTGCTGTCAATGCTCAGGAGGGTAACAACCTGCCGGTATCTGCATTTACTGATTATGTAGATGGTACAACTCCGTCTGGTTCTGCTGCATACGAGAAACGTGGTATCGCAGTCAATGTACCGGTTTGGAATCCGGACAACTGTATCCAGTGTAACTTCTGTTCTTATGTGTGCCCGCACGCAGTTATCCGCCCGATCGCGATGACCGAGGAAGAGGCTGCTGCCGCTCCGGAAGGAACAAAGACACTGCCGCTTACAGGTATGCCGCAGTACAAGTTCGTGATGACTATTTCTTCCCTGGATTGTACCGGATGTGGTTCCTGTGCAAATGTCTGCCCGGGCAAGAAGGGTGAGAAAGCACTTACGATGGTAAGTCTTGACAAGAATCTGGAGGCTCAGAAGGGTTATGACTACGGTCAGACACTTCCGATCAAACAGGATGTCATTGATAAATATAAAGAGACAACCGTTAAGGGAAGCCAGTTCAAACAGCCGTTACTTGAGTTCTCCGGCGCTTGTGCAGGATGCGGCGAGACTCCGTATGCAAAACTGATTACTCAGCTGTTCGGCGATCGTATGTACATTGCCAACGCAACCGGATGCTCCTCTATCTGGGGCAACTCTTCACCGTCCACACCTTACACCATGAACAAGGCTGGCAAGGGTCCGGCTTGGGACAACTCCCTGTTCGAGGACAACGCAGAGTTCGGTTATGGTATGCTTCTGGCTCAGAACGCAATCCGTGACGGCTTAAAGGATAAGGTTGAGGCTGTGATGGCGGCAGAACAGGCGACCGATGAAGTGAAAGCAGCTTGCAAAGAGTGGCTGGATACTTACGGAATTGGTGCATTGAACGGCGCAGCTACCGACAAGCTGGTAGAGGCTCTGGACGGCATCGACTGCCCGAACTGCAAGGATATTGTGAAGAACAAAGACTTCCTCGCTAAGAAATCCCAGTGGGTATTCGGTGGCGACGGTTGGGCTTACGATATCGGTTTCGGCGGTGTTGACCACGTACTTGCTTCCGGCAAGGATATCAACATCATGGTATACGATACCGAGGTTTACTCCAACACAGGCGGACAGTCCTCCAAGGCGACTCCGACCGGTGCAGTTGCACAGTTCGCAGCAGGCGGTAAAGATGTGAAGAAGAAAGATCTTGCTTCCATCGCTATGAGCTACGGCTATGTATATGTTGCCCAGATCTCCATGGGTGCTGACTATGCTCAGACTGTTAAGGCTCTTGCTGAGGCAGAGGCATATCCGGGTCCGTCCTTAGTCATTGCTTATGCTCCGTGTATCAACCACGGTATCAAGAAAGGTATGGACAAGGCTCAGACCGAGGAGAAACTGGCGGTAGAGTGCGGTTACTGGCACAACTTCCGTTACAATCCGGCTGCAGAGGACAAGAAGTTCACTCTGGACAGCAAGGCACCGACAGGTGACTACCAGGCATTCTTAAAGGGTGAGGTTCGTTACGCATCTCTGGCTCTGAAGAATCCGGATAGAGCCGGCGCGCTGGATGCAAAGAACGAGGAAGAGGCAAAGGCTAGATACCAGTACCTGAACAAGCTCGTTACTCTGTATACAAACAACTAATGAATCACTGATTCATGAATATATGACATACGATATATAAAACGTATGACTGCAGAAGCTCCGTCGAAAGATGGAGCTTTTGTTGTGTAATAGGAAATTCCTTGGAATTCCCTATTACACAACAAGGCACATTCTTTTTTTAAGGGGGAAAATCGTATAATAGAGTGTTTTTGTGGTATCCTGTATATGAAAAGGATCTGAAAATTATATGCTTCAATAAAACAGGAAAATAAAAAATATTTCAGGCAATGTTGAGAGAGCTAATTCGGTATAGCATTTAGAAAGCGGGGAAATCAGGATGGCACAGGGCAAAGATTTTTATATTCCATTTCAGGATGGGAGCGGCAGAATCCATGGCATCTGCTGGGAGCCGGAGGAAACACCGTGGGCGGTCATTCAGGTGGCGCACGGTATGATCGAGCACATTGGCAGATACGAAGAATTTGCACAGGCGATGAACCGGGCGGGGATTGCGGTCATCGGGCACGATCATCCGGGACATGGACGGACAGCAAAACCAGGGGAATTAGGCGAGTTCGCGGAGAAAAATGGTGTCCGCCGCGTGAACGGTGCGATGGCGCAGGTGGCACGTTTTGCGAAACACAAGTTTCAGGGCATTCCGCATATTCTTCTGGGGCACAGCATGGGTTCGTTTTTTGGACGCCGTTTTATCACGCATTATGGAGAATGGCTGGACGGCGCAATTTTCATGGGAACCGGAAGCCAGCCGGAACCACTTTTGTGGCTGGGCGGAACCGTCGTGGCAGCGGCAGCGTGGCTGGAAGGAAGAAATGGACGAAATGAGCGGCTGCACCAGCTGGTTCTTGGAAGCTATAACCACTATTTTGAAAAAGGAAAAACGGAACATCAATGGCTGTCGCGCGTGACGGAGGAGGATGAAAAATACGAGGCGGATCCATACTGCCAGTTTTTATTTACTGATGGGGCATTCGTCGATTTTTTCCAGGTCATGCTGGATTTGAAGCGGAAGAGAGGCTTTGATGGAATTCCGAAAAATCTGCCGATTCTGCTGATATCGGGAGAGGAGGACCCGGTCGGAGAAGGCGGACGCGGTGTGCGGCGCGCGATGGAAGATCTGCAAGAAACCGGATGTACCAATGTGGCGATGCAACTTTATCCGGGGGCAAGGCATGAACTGTTTCATGAGATCAACCGGGAAGAGGTATTTGGTGATATTGTGGACTGGGTAAGTAAATTATAAGTAATACTTATAACTTACTTAATGAAAAATAATATACAAATGAAAAAACAATCTTTACAGTTCATATGCTTTTTTTTATAATTGAGAATGTTTTGGAAACTGTGTAAAAAGGTAGTTTTAAATTGGGTACAGGGAGAGAAAATCTATGGAAAATGAAAAGAAATTTACGGGACCTGCCTATGAGTTTGAGGCGAAGATGCCGTTAAAACAGGCGATTCCGCTGGGACTGCAGCACGTGCTTGCGATGTTTGTTGGTAACCTGACACCACTTCTGATCATCACAGGCGCCTGTGGTATCACGGGCGGAAACGATCTGGCACAGCTGCAGATCGAGCTTTTGCAGAATGCGATGTTGGTGGCGGGACTGATCACGCTGCTGCAGTTATTTTCGGTTGGTCCGGTCGGCGGCAAGGTTCCGATTATCATGGGAACCAGCTCTGGTTTCATCGGTGTATTCAACAGCGTGGCGGCTACGATGGGCGGCGGTATTTTAGCGTACGGCGCCATTATGGGTGCTTCGATCATCGGCGGTCTGTTCGAGAGTGTGCTTGGATGCTTCTTAAAGCCGCTTCGCCGATTTTTCCCGTCGGTCGTAACAGGTACGGTCGTTCTTTCGATTGGTCTGTCATTGATCGGGGTCGGCGTCAATTCCTTCGGCGGCGGCAGCTCGGCGCAGGACTTTGGTTCCATGGAAAATATGCTGCTTGCTATTTTTGTCCTGATTGTGATTCTGGCAGTGAAGCACGGAACGAAGGGATATTTAAGTTCTTCCTCGATTCTGGTCGGAATTATTGCCGGTTATGCTGTAGCATTCATCATGGGTCTGGTGCTTCCGCACACGGGCATTGCAGCGGACGGAACCGAATATACCAAAGCATGGGTATTAAACTGGGATAAGGTAGCACAGGCGAGCTGGATCAGCATTCCGCCGATCGTCCCGGTTAAAATTGTCTTTGATATGCGCGCAATTTTGCCGGTTCTTATCATGTTTATTGTAACCGCTGTTGAGACGGTCGGAGATATTTCCGGTGTCGTTGAGGGCGGTATGGACCGTGAGGCGACCGATAAAGAGCTTTCCGGCGGTGTTATCTGCGATGGACTTGGTTCCAGTATTGCGGCGCTGTTCGGTGTTCTTCCGAACACTTCGTTCAGCCAGAACGTAGGTCTGGTTACGATGACAAAGGTAGTCAACCGCATGGCACTTGCAACCGGCGCGGTATTCTTGATTCTGTGCGGTCTGATTCCGAAGCTGGGTGCGATCGTTTCGATCATGCCGCAGTCGGTACTGGGAGGCGCAGCGGTTATGATGTTCTCTTCGATCGTAGTTAGCGGTATTCAGCTTATCACGAAAGAGAAGATGACTTCACGCAACCTGACCATCGTCTCTGTTGCACTGGGTGTTGGTTACGGCATGGGTGCACATGCAACCATCCTTTCCAAGATGCCGGAAGCAATTCAGCTTGTATTCGGCGGATCTGGTATCGTTCCGGCAGCTTTCATGGCGATTATCCTGAATGTGCTGCTGCCGAAGGATGAGGCGTAAGAAATAGGAAGATTAGAAAAAGGTTATAGGTACATAAAAATATAAGATCCATCTATAAAATATGGAATGTATGGCTGAAAGTGATACGTAGATTGATAAAAAGGGACTGGCATCATGCTGCATGTGTGATGTCAGTCCTTATAGTTTTATTCGATTGTTACCAGATTCTCCAGGCGTTTGAGCTCCTCCGGCGTGTCTACATCCATCAATTCCTCCGGCACTTCGGCAGTCACATACTGGACAACGTCCGGATGCTGGCGGAGAACATGGCTTCCGCCAGCTTTTTCCGGCAGATGGAGCAGTTCGTCAAAATATGCCCGGTCGAAGAGAATCGGGCTTCCGACGGTGGTTGAGACGGAAGGTTCGGGAGAAGCCGTCATTTGGACGCTGCAGAGCTGTACGATCGGTGATTTTTCTGCAATTCCTGAATTCTGAGGCAATTTTGATTTCAAAATGGAAAAATCAGAATCTGGGAAAACAGATTCAGAGTGACCTGGTGATATTTTGCATTCGAGATAGCGCCGGCATATCCGTTCCAGTGTCCGTGGACGCAGAAGCGGCTGATCGCCGAGTGCAAAGAGACAGCCTGATAAATCCGGGTGCCTTTTTAACATGTGTGTAAGTCCCAGGCAGAGCGCCTCGTTCCGATTGGGAAGTGTATGAATCAGCACCGGAATTCCCAGGGACTGACAGTAATCGTGAACCTCCCGGGAGCGCGTCACAACGAGACGATCGGCAAAGAGCGGAACAGAACCGGTCACATCCAGAACCGAGTGGATGAGCGGAGCACCGTGGAACGAAGCCATGAGCTTGTTCGAGCCGAAACGTTTTCCAAGACCGGAGGCCATGATGATGCAGGCGATCCGGACATCGTTTGAATTTTGCAAACAAGTGAAAGAGGGCGTTTGTGTTCCAGAAGAGAAAAAAACAGATTTCCGCCTGCAAAAAAATTCTTCATATAACTGTTGCCCACTCTCCGTACATGCATCCCGATATGCCTCATACTTAGCTAGAAACTCCCTCGCCTCCGCCGTCATCTGGCTGCCTCCGCCGCCTTTTCCGCCGGTGGTGCGGACGGTCAGTGGAAATCCAAGCGTGGCTTCGGCGGAGCGGATAATCCGAAGTGCTTTTGTATACGCCATATTCATGGACAGAGCGGCGGAGCGGAGCGAGCCAGTTTCATCGATGGCATGAAGAAGCTGACGAGGACCTTCGCCAAAGAAACGATGGTTTTCGTCGTTGCAGAGGTAGGTACGGATGGATGGTTTCATAGTTTTTGTCAAATCCTCCTAATCTTTTCTGGAAAAAGTGGTCTCGTTGTATTTTAAAAATAACAACGGAATTATACCATGTTTTATGCTATAATAAAAGATGGATAATTTTGTTATTTAAGAAATAGATGAAAAAGAGGAAAAACCTATGATGACGATTCGAGAATATAAACGGGTAGAAAGCCTGGAGGAAGCCTGGGAGCTGAATCAGAAAAAAGCGAACCGGGTGATAGGCGGTATGATCTGGCTGAAGATGAGCCGGGGCAATGTAGGAACCGCGATTGATATTTCAGGGCTGGGGCTGGATCAGATAGAGGAGACTGAGGATACATTTGAGATCGGTGCGATGGTTACCCTGCGCCAGCTGGAAGAACATCCGGGACTGGCGGCATACACAGACGGTGCCATGCGCGAGTCGGTGCGTCATATCGTCGGCGTGCAGCTTCGGAACCTGGCGACAGTCGGAGGCAGTATCTATGGCAGGTTTGGATTTTCAGATGTCCTGACGATGTTCCTGGCGATGGACACCGAAGTGGAACTTTACAAAGCTGGACGGATGCCGTTGGTGGAATTTGCAAAACAGATCGGCGGCCGGGACATTTTAGTCAAATTAATTGTCCATAAAGACAAAGCCGTATATCACTATCAGTCCGTGCGGAATACGCAGACTGATTTTCCAGTGCTGACCTGTGCGGCGGCGAAACGGGCGGATGGAGCATATCGTTTTAGCATCGGTGCGCGTCCGGGGCGTGCTGTGTTGTTCGAGGCATCAGCGGAGACAATACAGGCGCTTATAGAGGAAAAGCAAAAGGCTGAAACAAAAGCAGATGCGGATGCCAATATCAGAGAAAATCAGGACAAGGCGCAGACCGGGAAGAAAGCAGCCTGTCTTGCAAAGTGGGTCCGTGATCAGGTTCAGACGTCTTCAAATATGCGCGGCAGCGCCGAATACCGGAAACATTTAACCGGTGTTCTGATAAAGCGGGCGGTGCGTGTGCTGGAAGAGTGCTAAACGAAATAGGACAATAAAATGATCGTATAACAGTATGAATATTAGGAGATTCACATATGATGCAGATAACGATTACTCTAAATGGAACGAAGATTTCCCCGGAGATTGAACCGGATACGCTTCTGATTGATCTGGTACGCAGTCAGGGCTGTTACAGTGTCAAGCGCGGCTGCGAGACGGCAAACTGCGGACTCTGTACCGTATTTCTGGATGAAAAACCAGTGCTTTCCTGTTCCGTGCTGGCGGCGCGGGCGGACGGTCACAGCGTGACGACGCTGGAAGGGCTCCAGGAGGAGGCAAAAGAATTTGGCGCATTCATTGCCGATCAGGGAGCCGAACAGTGCGGCTTCTGTAATCCGGGCTTTATCATGAATGCGCTGGCGCTGTTCCGGGAAAAAGAGTTCCCGGAGGAGGATGAAATCCGCGAATATCTGGCAGGAAACCTGTGCCGCTGTTCCGGTTATGAAGGACAGCTTCGCGGCATTCTGGCATTTTTAGACTGGAAGAGAGAAAAACAGAAGGAGGCGGCAGAATGAGAGTAGTCAATACTTCTGTACGAAAAAAAGATGCGATGCAGCTGGTAACCGGACAGCCGGTTTACGTGGATGATCTGGCGCCGCAGGACTGCCTGATCGTCAAACTTCTGCGTTCCCCGTATGCGAATGCGATGGTAAAAACGATCAACACTGCGATCGCAATGAAAGTTCCGGGCATCGAGGCAATTTATACCTGGGAGGATGTGCCGCAGGATGCAAAGCGCTACACACAGGCGGGGCAGACATACCCGGAGGCGAGCCCGTATGACCGTCTCCTGATCGACCGCCATGTCCGTTTTCAGGGCGATATTGTGGCGATTGTAGCAGGAAAAGATGAAAAATGTGTCGATAAAGCACTCCGCCTGATCAAGGTACAGTACGAAGTCTTAGAGCCGGTTCTGGATTTCCATACGTCAAAGGACAACCCGATCCTGGTTCACCCAGAGGACAACTGGGAAAGTCTTGCTCCGGTCGGCGCAGACAACAAGCGCAACCTCTGCGCGCACGATGAGTGCGGCAACGGGGATGTCGAGGCGGTTTTAAAGGACTGCGACATCGTGATTGACCATGTATACCACACAAAGCCGTGCCAGCAGACGATGATGGAGACATTCCGTACCTATTGTTCGATCGATACCTACGGAAGATTAAATATTTTAAGTTCCACGCAGATCGTGTTTCACTGCCGCAGAATCGTGGCAAATGCGCTTCATATCCCGAAGTCGATGGTGCGCGTGAGCAAGCCGAGAATCGGCGGGGGTTTTGGTGCGAAGCAGACGGCGGTCTGTGAAGTGTATCCGGCATTCGTTACCTGGATGACGAAAAAACCGTCGAAGCTGATTTATAGCCGGATGGAGACACAGACGGCGTCTTCGCCGCGCCATGAGATGGAGATGCATGTGCGTCTGGGCGCGATGAAGGACGGCACGATCCGCGGCATCGATCTTTACACATTGTCCAATACCGGTGCTTACGGCGAGCATGGACCGACAACCGTTGGACTGTCAGGACACAAATCGATCCCGTTGTATGGAAGTGTTGAAGCATTCCGCTTTATCAGCGATGTTGTCTATACGAATATCATGTCGGCAGGCGCGTACCGTGGCTATGGTGCGACACAGGGACTTTTCGCGATCGAGTCGGCGGTCAATGAGCTGGCAGACCAGATTCAGATGGATCGCTTTGAGATCCGCCTGAAAAACATGGTTAAAGAGGGCGATCTGATGCCAGCATATTATAATCAGGTTAATACAAGCTGCGCACTCGACCGCTGTGTAAAAAAAGTGCGTGAGATGATCGGCTGGGAAGACAAATATCCGGTGCGTGACATGGGCAATGGCAAGGTCCGCAGCGTCGGCATGGGTATGGCGATGCAGGGATCGGCAATCACGGCGATGGATGTCGGAAGTGCCCGTCTCAAAGTCAACGACGAAGGGTTCTATACATTGTCGCTCGGAGCGGCAGATATGGGAACCGGCTGTGACACGATCTTGGCGCAGATTGCGGCGGAAGTGCTGGAATGCCCAATTGACGCAATCACGGTGTTGGGCGCGGACACGGATTCATCCCCGTATGACTCGGGCTCTTATGCATCGAGTACGACCTATCTGACCGGAAAAGCGACCGAACGGTGTGCGCTGCGCCTGCGCGAGCAGATCTGTAAACTGGGCGCAGAGCTTCTGGGCGTCCCGGCGGATGCAGTGGAATTTGACGGAAAAGAGGTATTCACAACCGAAAAAGCCGGGGATGAGACGAAGAAGATCGCTCTGGCTGATATCGCAACGGCATCCATGTACGGGCATGAAATTCCGCTGGAGGTAACCGAGTCGAGAACCGCTCACATTTCCCCGCCTCCGTTTATGGCAGGTGCGGTTGAGCTTGAGATTGATATGGAGACAGGCGAAACCAGCGTTATTAATTATGCGGCAGCGGTAGACTGCGGTACACCGATCAATCCGAATCTGTCCCGCCTGCAGGTTGAGGGCGGTCTGATGCAGGGAATCGGCATGGCGCTGACGGAAAATATTACCCGCAATGCACAGGGGGGTGTGCGTGAAAATTCCCTGATGCAGTATAAGATTCCGACCCGGATTGACTATGGACATTTAAACGTTGAGTTTGAGAGCAGTTATGAGCCATCTGGTCCGTTCGGAGCAAAGTCGATCGGCGAGATTGTTATCAACACGCCGCTTCCGGCGATTGCTGATGCGGTGTACAATGCAGTCGGAAAACGATTCTATGAGCTTCCGATCACGCCGGAGCAGATTGCACGCGCGGCGGCAGAGAAGCTGGGAGAAGATTTTATTTAAAGAGATAGATTAAAAACAAAAAGCTGCAGCAGAATGTTATATGTTAGCATTTTGCTGCAGCTTTTTGTTTTTGTGTGCGCACAATGTCAATTAATTAGTGTCATAGTTCTAAGCTGTTTTGGCTTGCATTCTGCCGCAGGTCTATATATAATGAAAGAGTGAATATCTATTTTAGGTCTGGTAAATCTGATTTCATGATTCAAATCTATTTATTTTAATTTCAAATCAAATTCAAGTAGAATCTCTTTTATCTCAGGATATCGTTAAAAATATTCAAATTTTAAACCTGTATGATATGAAAAATACAAGGCAAGGTAAAAAATCAATAATAGGGGGAAATATATGTTCAGTAAAATAAACAGTTTCAGCACCCGCGGCATCGATGGCTACCGGATCACGGTGGAAGTTGATGTGAGCGACGGATTGCCGAGTTTTGTTATGGTGGGCTACCTGGCGGAGGAGGTGCGGGAGGCGCAGGAGCGCGTTCGGACCGCACTTCGGAATGCGGGGTTTTGCCTGCCGCCGAAGCGGATCACAGTCAATTTATCGCCAGCCGGGGTGCGGAAAGAGGGAACGGGGTGTGATCTGGCGATCGCGGCAGGAATTTTGAGGTGCTTGTGGGAACAGGGTGAAAAGGCAAAAATAAGAAAGACGGATGAAACCTGCTCGGAAATGGATGGGATGGAAGATGAGGAGAACAATTCTGCACCGGATTGGGACCAATGGGCGTTTATCGGTGAACTGGGTTTGGACGGCAGCATCAAGCCGTTGACCGGTGTTCTTTCGATGGTCTATGAAGCGCGCCGCTGCGGAATGAAACGGGTTTTTCTATCCGAAGAGAATGTACAGGAGGGACGGGCTGTGGATGGAATCGAGATCGTCGGAGTCCGGGATGTGAAAGCGCTGACGGGGTGCCTGCAGCATCCGGAACAGATTCACGGACAATGGTTCACACCAGAGCTGTTTCAGGCGGGACAGGAAGAATTTGACGTCGATTTTGATGAGATCGTCGGACTTCCGCTGGTGCGGCAGGCAACCGAGGCGGCAGCAGCGGGGCGTCACAACATTCTCTATATCGGGCCGGCTGGAACGGGAAAAACGATGGCAGCTCGGCGTATTCCGACAATTTTGCCGCCGCTTACGCTGGAGGAAAGCATTGAAGTCTCGAAGATATACAGTATCTGCGGTCTCCTGAAGCCAGACACACCGCTGGTTTTGCAGCGTCCGTTCCGCAGCCCGCATCACAGCACGACCGCCCAGGCGATGGCAGGCGGAGGACGAAATCCGAAGCCCGGGGAGATTTCACTCGCCAGTTATGGAACCCTCTTTTTAGATGAGTTAACGGAGTTTCAGCCGAAAATCTTGGATCTGCTGCGTCAGCCGATGGAGGAAGGAAGCATCACGGTTTCCCGTCTCAACCAGACGGTTGTATTTCCGGCAAAAACGATGATTGCGGCGGCGATGAATCCCTGCAAATGCGGTTTTTTCCCAGATTTGGGAAAATGCCGTTGTACTCCAACCCAGATTCGCCGGTATCTGAACCGCGTTTCGGGACCATTTTTAGATCGGATCGATATTGGGGTGGAAGTACCGCGGCAGGATTTGGGGATGATGGCTGCAGAGAAGAGCATAGATGAGGGGAGTTTTCCACAGACAGAGCAGAGGAATTCCTCCGCTGTCATGCGCGCCCGCGTCATGGAGGCGCGCGCTCGACAGGAAAAGAGGTTTGCAGACGAATCTATCTCCTACAACAGCCAGATGACCCGCCGCCAGATCGAAGAGTATTGCCGTCTATCCGGGGAAGATGCGGTATTTTTGGAAAAGGTCGAACGGCAGCAGGGAATCAGTGCCAGGGGACACGGAAAGATTTTAAAAGTAGCGCGCACACTTGCCGATCTGGATGGACAGGCGGAGATCGGGCGGACGCAGTTGGCGGAGGCGATTGGATTCCGGAGTTTTGAAAAAAAATATTGGGGGAGTCTCTGAAAAGAAGCATGTCTAAAAGATCGAAAGAATAAAAAGTTTAACAAGGGTTGTAATTGTTATATGGTAAAAGGCAGCCGATCTGACATATATAGGGGGAAAGATATGGAAATAGGAAAAGAAGAGAGCAATGTACAGAATGCTCAGCTTTCTATGCAGGAACTATATGGAAAAACACAGGAACCGCCGCATAAAAAAGTGCCTCTGACAGAAAATATGCAGTATTCCGACCGTGAGCGCATCCATGCCTACTGGTTATCGAGAGTGGATGGAATCGGCGCGGTGACGGCGGCTAAATTATATGAATCCTGCGGCAGTTTTGAGGGAATCTATGAGCGGGTTTTATATAATAGGAAGAAACTGGATCCGTTTATATGTTCCTTTCTCGGAAAGGCTGTGAAAAAGGGGCTGGAGGAAGCGGTTTTGCTCTTCAAACAGCGCGTGGAAGAATACGATAGGCTGGAGGAACAGGGGGTACGTTTCATTCTGTGCGGTGAGGCGGCATATCCGAAGCGCCTGATGCATATCTATGATAAACCGATGTGGCTGTTTGTGCGTGGAATGCTTCCAGAAGATGCGAAACCATCCGCGGCAGTCATCGGGGCGCGCAGCTGTACGCCGTATGGACGACAGGAGGCAGAGTATTTCGGCCGGATTCTGGCAGAAAACGGCGTGCAGGTAGTGAGCGGCATGGCGCTGGGGATCGATCAGGCGGGGCATAAGGGCGCGATGGATGGCGGCGGACTGACGTATGCCGTGATGGGCTGTGGGATTGACACCTGTTATCCGCCATCCGGCATCCGACTGCATGCGCGCATCCGTGAACAAGGCGGCATATTGTCAGAATATGGACCGGGTGTACCGCCGACGGCATCCCATTTTCCAATCCGGAACCGGATCATCAGCGGACTTTCCGACCTGGTGCTGGTCGTGGAAGCACGAAAAAGAAGCGGCTCCCTGATTACGGCGGATCTGGCGCTGGAGCAGGGAAAAGAGGTATTTGCGCTGCCGGGACGGCGCATCGATCCGCTCAGTGAGGGCTGCAACCGGCTGATTGCACAGGGAGCGGGGATCGTGACGAAACCGGAGGATGTGTTGGATTTCTTCCATATAAAATGTAAAAATTCTTGTAAAAAAACAATAAAATCAGTAAATGCACTTGCCAAGTCGGAAAAAATGGTGTATAGTTGCCTAGATTCACAACCGAAACATCTGGAAGCGGTCATGAAAAGCTGTGGGGTGACAGCAGGGGAATGCATGACTGCGCTTTTAAATCTGGAAATGCAGGGATTGATCCTGCAGCCAATGAATCAATATTACGTTAGGAAGATTGTATAGAGGTCTGTTATGGCAAAAAATCTGGTTATTGTAGAGTCTCCGGCGAAAGTCAAGACAATTAAAAAATTTTTGGGTTCCAACTATGAGGTGGACGCCTCCGGCGGTCATGTGCGCGACCTCCCTAAGAGCACGCTGGGAGTGGACGTAGAGCATGGATATGAGCCGAAGTATATCACCATCCGGGGAAAGGGCGATGTGTTGGCGCGTCTTCGTAAAGAGGTTAAAAAAGCGGATAAGATTTATCTCGCAACTGACCCGGACCGCGAGGGAGAGGCGATCTCCTGGCACCTGATGAAAGCATTAAAGCTGGATGAACAGAAAGATAAAAAGGTTTACCGTATCAGTTTCAATGAGATTACAAAAAACGCCGTCAAGGCATCTTTAAAAGAGCCGCGTGCCATCGATGAAAATCTGGTGGATGCACAGCAGGCGAGACGTATGCTCGACCGTATGGTGGGTTACCTCATCAGCCCGCTTCTCTGGGCGAAGGTCAAGAGAGGACTCAGCGCCGGTCGTGTGCAGTCGGTCGCGCTGCGTATGATCTGCGACCGTGAGGAAGAGATCAATGCGTTTATACCGGAAGAATACTGGACGCTGGATGCACAGCTCCACGTACATGGCTCCAGAAAGAAGCTGACCGCCCATTATTACGGCGATAAGGACGGCAGGAAGGCAATTCACAGCAAAGAGGAAGTGGAGGCGCTTATGAAGCGTCTGGAGGGCTGTGAGTACGAAGTGCGAGATGTGAAGCTGGGCGAGCGCGTGAAGAAGGCGCCGATCCCGTTTACGACCAGTACGCTGCAGCAGGAGGCATCCAAGACGCTGAATTTCTCAACGCAGAAGACGATGCGCCTTGCCCAGCAGCTCTATGAGGGCGTGGATATCAAGGGACGCGGCACAATCGGTCTGATCACCTACCTGCGTACCGATTCCACCCGCATCGCGGCAGAGGCAGATGCGGCGGCGAGAAGCTATATCGGCGACCAGTTTGGGGCAAGTTACGTGTCCGAGGCGCCGGCGGCGGCAAAATCAGATGCCAAGATCCAGGACGCACACGAGGCGATCCGTCCGACCGACATTACACTGACGCCGGTACAGGTAAAAGAACAGCTTTCCAGAGACCAGTTCCGTCTGTACCAGCTTATCTGGAAGCGCTTCACGGCGAGCCGGATGCGCCCGGCGGTTTACGAGACAACCTCCGTCAAGGTAGCAGCCGGAGAGGAGCTTTTCACCCTGTCGGCGTCCAAAATCAAATTTGACGGCTTCATGTCCGTCTATTCACAGGACGAGGATAAAGAGACCGACGGCGTTCTGAACGAGTCGCTGAAAGCAGGCATGAAGCTGGATTTAAACCAGTTAGAACCGGCACAGCATTTTACACAGCCACCGGCACATTATACAGAGGCGTCGCTCGTCAAGGCGCTGGAAGAGCAGGGCATCGGACGGCCAAGTACCTATGCACCGACCATCACGACAATCATCGCGCGCCGCTATGTAGCGAAGGAAAATAAGAACCTCTATGTGACAGAGCTTGGCGAGGTAGTCAACCGGATGATGAAGAAGGCGTTCCCATCCATCGTCGATTTGCAGTTTACGGCAAATATGGAGTACCTGCTCGACAGCATCGGGGACGGCACGATCGGCTGGAAGACTGTTATCGAAAACTTTTATCCGGATCTTGACAAGGCGGTTAAAGAAGCGGAGAAGACGCTTGAGAGCGTCAAGATTGCTGACGAGGTGACGGATGTGATCTGTGACCAGTGCGGGCGCAACATGGTAATTAAGTATGGCCCGCACGGCAAATTCCTTGCCTGCCCGGGATTCCCAGACTGTAAAAACACGAAGCCGTACCTGGAAAAGATCGGCGTGAAGTGCCCGAAATGCGGTGGTGAGATTGTCATCCGTAAATCGAAAAAGGGCAGAAGATATTACGGCTGCGAAAATAATCCGGACTGCGATTTTATGACCTGGCAGAAACCGTCAAAAGAAATGTGTCCGAAATGTGGACATATTATGCTCGAAAAGGGAAATAAGCTTCTTTGTTCTAACGAAGCCTGCGGTTTTGTAAAAAACTCATAAAAACTCTTGAAATAGATATTAATTATTAAAAAAAATGAAAAATACAGAAAAACTCTTGCTATTATACGAAAATCGTGTTACAATTCTTACAGGTTAGGATCGAATTCTAATTTACGATAAAGGCAAAGGAGGTAACTGGTAAAATGAGCGTTCAATTACTGGACAAAACTAGAAAAATTAATAAGTTATTGCACAACAACCATTCTCATAAGGTTGTGTTCAATGACATTTGTGAAGTCCTCAGTGACATACTGGAATCCAATATTCTCGTAATCAGCAAGAAAGGTAAAGTACTCGGAGTTGCGATTCATGAGGGTGTGGATGAGATCGAAGAGTTGATCAAGGATCAGGTCGGCGGTTTTGTTGACCGTATGTTGAATGAACGCCTTTTAAGCGTTTTGTCAACGAAGGAAAATGTCAACCTTGCCACATTGGGATTCGCCGAGGAGAACGTGAAGAAGTATCAGGCGATCATCACGCCTATTGATATATCCGGTGAGAGACTGGGTACTCTGTTCATCTACAAATCAGATGCACAGTACGACATCGACGATATCATCCTGAGTGAGTACGGAACCACTGTTGTCGGACTTGAGATGATGCGTTCTGTCAACGAGGAGAATGCAGAGGAGACAAGAAAGATCCAGATCGTTAAATCAGCGATCAGCACCTTGTCCTTCTCCGAACTGGAAGCAATTACCCACATCTTCGATGAGCTGGAAGGCAACGAGGGCATTCTGGTAGCCAGCAAGATTGCAGACAGAGTCGGCATTACCCGTTCCGTTATCGTCAATGCACTCCGCAAGTTTGAAAGTGCAGGCGTTATTGAGTCCCGTTCGTCCGGTATGAAGGGAACCTACATTAAGGTTCTGAACGATGTTGTATTTGACGAGTTGAAAGCGTTAAAAGCGCAGAACAACCGTCCGTCATCCAATGTATAAAAACATATAAGACATTTTAAACAAAAACAAAAGTTTTGACAAAACGTGAAAAAGTGTGAGGGATAAAAAAGGACTCGGTGAGAGCCCTTTTTTATGTAATAGGAAATTCCTTGGAATTCCCTATTACACAAAAAGGCACTAACGTGCCAATGATGCGCACTCGCGCGAAGCAGAAACATGTCGCAAGCGACCGCGCTCAGCGCGAGAATGTGCCAAGGCACATTCTTTTTCATTTGCGAAATATTTATTCTAATGCATCCTTAATCTCCCCATCCGGCACATCCATCGGATAGTTTCCGGTGAAGCATGCCGTACAGAGCGGCAGTCCGCCTGCCATCTCCTCGAGATCTTCAACCGGCATATATCCAAGCGAATCCGCACCGATCTCCCGGCAGATTTCTTCGACGGAATGACTGCTGGCGATGAGCTGTTTATTGGAGGGGACATCGGTGCCGAAATAGCAGGGGAAGAGGAATGGCGGGGAGCTGACGCGCACATGAACCTCCTTCGCCCCGGCTTTTTTGAGCATGCGGATCAGGTTTTTCATCGTCGTACCGCGCACGATGGAGTCATCGACGAGGACAATGCGTTTTCCCCTGACAGCCGGTTCCAGAATATTAAGCTTGATCCGGACGCTATTTTCGCGTTCTTCCTGGGTCGGTTTGATGAAAGTTCTGCCGACATAGCTGTTTTTATGGAAAATAATCTCATATGGAATGCCGGATGCCTTCGCATATCCCATCGCGGCGGTCAGACCGGAATCCGGTACACCGGCGACGAGGTCGGCATCGGCAGGGAAGGAACGTGCGAGAGCAGCGCCGCCGCGCAGCCTAGCCTCATAGACGCTCACATCATCGATGTGGCTGTCGAGGCGGGCAAAATAGATGTATTCGAAAACGCAGTGCGCCCGTTTTTCCTGCTGCAGGCTTTTATCAGAAAAAACGCCGTCGCGGGTGATGGTCACGATCTCACCCGGTTCGATATCACGGATAAATTCGCCGCCGACCGAGGTGATGGCACAGCTTTCCGATGCCATGATCCAGACATTTCCCTTTTTGCCGAGGCAGAGAGGACGCAGACCAAATGGGTCACGAACACCGATCAGCTTGCGCGGGCTGGAGATAATCAGGGCATAAGCGCCACGTGTTTTTGCCGCGGTCCGTTTGATTGCCTCTTCAGCGGTCGGGGCAGCCAGACGTTCTCTGGCGATGTGGAACGCGATTACCTCTGAATCCATCGTCGTCTGGAAGATTGCGCCGGTTTCTTCAAGCTGGCGGCGCATCTCAAACGCATTTACCAGGTTTCCGTTGTGCGCCAGACAGAGTGTTCCCTTAAAATACTTAAGTACCAGTGGCTGTGTGTTTTCGATGGTAGAAGAACCGGTTGTGGAGTAGCGGACATGACCAACTCCCAGATTGCCGCCGAGGCGTTTTAACGTCTCCTCATGAAATACCTCATTGACAAGTCCCAGCCCTTTGTAGCAGTTGACAACGCCCTTTGGGCCGTTCGTGTCACAGACTGCGATGCCGCATGACTCCTGACCGCGGTGCTGGAGTGCGCTGAGTCCGTAGTACATATCTCTGGCAACATCGCCGCCCTCCAGGTCAAACATTCCAAATACGCCGCATTCCTCACGAAGCCCGGTTTCGTATGTGAGTGACTCCCTCATGATATAAACCTCCTTTGTATTCAAGATACCTGAATGATAAGAAAATAACAGGGATAAGAACCCAAAATTGACTGCAAAATATCAGTATAAAAGACAATATACCAATATTTTGCAGCCAAATCATAACACATTTTTCTCGATTTTTCAATCAAGTCATAATATTGACATGTCAGATTATACGGAGAACAGCAGTTCATCGTAAGTCGGATACGGCAGGAAGGAATCCGGAATCAGGGCTTCTGCGGTATCAACGCTGCTTCTCAAGTCATCCATCTTGGCAAGAATCGTATAGTGGAAATATGTAACCTTCTCGATATTATCTTCCATGGATTCTGCCGCTTTTTCAGCCTCTGCCAGTGCTTCGGTTTTCTCGGAAATCTCGGTGTAGAGACCGGACAGCTTCTCAAGCAGTTTGCTCTCGGCGCTGATCGGTGCGTCCGGCAGGATTGCTTTTGTCTTTGCGGCGGTTTCAGCCAGCTCCTTGCAGTAGGAGAGGACGGACGGCAGGAAGGTCTTCTTCATCATCGAAAGCATCGTCTTTGCCTCGATGTTGATGGTCTTGATGTAGTTCTCTTCCTTGATTTCGTAGCGGGAGAAGAGTTCCTCCTTGGTGTAGATGCCGTGTTTCAGGAACAGTTCTACGTTTTTCTCAGCAATCAGGCGCGGAAATGCCTCTGCGCAGCTCGGCAGGTCGAAGAGTCCGCGTTTGTGAGCTTCCTCTACCCATTCGCTGGTGTAACCGTTGCCGTTGAATACGATGTGGCGGTGATCACGCAGCACTTCCTTTAAGAGCAGATGGATTTCTGCCTCCAGAGCCTTGCCTGAAAGACCTTCCAGACGGTCTGCAAATTCGCCTAAAACTTCAGCTACGGCTGTATTGATGACAATGTTCGGTTCCGATACAGAGAGAGCGGAACCTGGCATACGGAACTCGAATTTATTGCCGGTAAAGGCAAACGGAGAAGTGCGGTTGCGGTCGGTCGTATCTTTGATAAAGTGTGGCAGAACCTTTGCGCCCGGCTTCATCGTCTGGATTTCTTTTGCCTCAGACTCCAGATCTTTTTCCACGATATTGAGAACTGCTTTCAGATCATCGCCGATAAACATAGACACGATAGCTGGCGGCGCCTCGTTGCCGCCCAGACGGTGGTCATTTCCGGCAGTTGCAACTGATACGCGGAGCAGATCGCCGTAGACATCGACTGCCTTGATCGTTGCGAACAGGAAGAGAAGAAACTGTAAGTTCTTTGCCGGATCACGGTCCGGATCAAGTAGGTTTTCGCCGGTGTTGGTCGATAAAGACCAGTTGTTGTGTTTGCCGCTTCCGTTGATGCCCTCAAATGGTTTCTCATGGAGCAGGCATACAAGACCATGTTTTTCTGCCACACGTTTCATGATTTCCATAGTGAGCTGGTTATTGTCAACTGCCACATTGGTAGTTGTGTAGATGGTGGCAAGTTCATGCTGCGCCGGAGCTACCTCGTTGTGTTTGGTTTTTGCCGGAATACCGAGCTTCCAGAGCTCTTCATCCAGTTCTTTCATGAAAGCGGAAACTCTCGGACGGAGAGCGCCGAAATAGTGGTCATCCATTTCCTGACCTTTCGGAGCTGGTGCGCCAAACAGAGTTCTTCCGCAGAACTTCAAATCGCTTCTCTTATTAAACAGTTCTTTATCAACCAGGAAATACTCCTGTTCCGGACCAACGGTGGAGACAACGCGGGTCACATCTTCATTTCCGAAGAGCTTCAGGACACGCAGCGCCTCGCGGTTGATGGTTTCCATCGAACGCAAAAGAGGGGTTTTGGTATCAAGTGCCTCGCCGCTGTAGGAACAGAATGCGGTCGGAATGCAGAGTGTATCATCTTTAATAAATGCCGGGGAGGTTGGATCCCAGGCTGTATAACCTCTTGCCTCAAAGGTGGCACGAAGTCCGCCGGATGGGAAACTGGATGCATCCGGTTCGCCCTTTACCAGCTCTTTGCCGGAGAAATCCATGATAACTTCGCCATTGCCAACCGGATTGATGAAACTGTCGTGCTTCTCAGCAGTGATGCCGGTCATCGGCTGGAACCAGTGTGTGAAGTGAGTTGCACCATTTTCAACTGCCCATTCCTTCATTGCAACTGCGACTGCATTTGCAATATCGAGATCCAGATGGCTGCCATTTTCAATCGTTTTGCGGAGTGCCTTATAAACATCTCGCGGCAATTTGCTTTTCATGACTTTGTCGTTGAATACAAGACTTCCATACAGTTCAGGGATGTTTTTTTTCATAACTCATGTCTCCTTTCAGGTTTTATGTCTGCGATTTTGTGATGATTAAATCTACGTAAGATGAATGTGCTCTGACACATTTTACATAAAGAAAAGGGCACCTCGATCATCTCGAAGCGCCCTTGCTTTTATGTGTAGTAGTATACACGAAAAATTCTGAATGTCAATACAATTTGCACACGAATTTTGAAAAAATGTTTCAAGGGAGAATATTGTACAAGATTTCTTCTATTCAAGTCGAACATCTGTGAGACTTGGCGCGTGATACTGGTCAGCGAAGCCGACATATTCCATACAGAATTACTGCGTGAAAAAAATTAAAAAACCTCTTTACAAACTCAGAAAAATAGTTTATAGTTTGAACATAAAAAATTGAATCCAACGGGGTGGGCAAGGATGCCATGATAATCATGGTATTCGTGCCCACTTTTTTAAAAGGCAAAGATGGAGACTCTGTTTCGAAGAATCCGACAGAAAGACGCGGTCACCGGCTGAGAGCCGTGTCAGGAGGGAGCGGGACAATAGGGAACACTCCGGAGCCGGATGACTGAGAGTGACACTGGACACCCCGCCAGCCGCCGCAGGTAGGTCATCACGTGACTGCGCGTTAAGCAGCAAAAGAGTAAAAAGAAAAACAATCGTTTCTTTTTAAATGCGGGTGGTACCGCGGGAATATCCCGTCCCGGAATGATGTGAGTGAACGTCATTCCGGGACTTTTTTTGTAATAGGAAATTCCTTGGAATCCCCTATTACAAAAAAGGCACTAACGTGCCAATGATGCGCACTCGCGCGAAGATGTAGTTTGTCGCAAGCGACCGCGCTCGGCGCGAGAATGTGCCAAGGCACATTCTTTTTCATTATTCCCGTCCCGGACATATCAAAAAGCAGAGAAAGAGAGGAAACAGCGATGGAATTTATGACAGGTAAAAAGGAAAAAGAAGTGCTGGATCTGGCAGCCGTGTTTGCAGACGGTATGGAAGGACGGGAAGTAAAGGTAAACGGCGCGATCATGAGTGTCCGCAACATGGGCGATATCGCATTTGTGATTCTCCGGAAACGTGACGGCGTGCTGCAGACTGTCTATGAAAAAGGTGTGACCGACGCGGATTTTGCTGAATTAAGAGAAGAAACATTCGTAGAAGTTTCCGGTGTCCTCCGAAAAGAAGAGCGGGCGCCGAGAGGCATGGAACTTCGTTTAAAGAGTGTTCGGATCCTCTCGAAACCGGAAGAACCGATGCCGATTGCCGTATCAAAATGGAAAATGAGCGCATCCTTGGAAGCCAAACTGGATATGCGTTCTCTGACACTCCGCAACCTGCGGGAGCGCGCACGTTTCAGAATCCAGGAAGGAGTCGCACGGGCATTCCGGGAGTACCTGCATGGAGAAGGATTTACGGAAATTCATTCTCCGAAGATCGGAGCAAAAGGAGCCGAGGGCGGAGCAAACGTCTTTAAACTCGATTATTTTCACCGCCCGGCGGTGTTAGCGCAGAGTCCGCAGTTTTACAAACAGATGATGGTCGGCGTGTTTGACCGTGTGATGGAGGTTGGTCCGGTGTTCCGTGCGGAGAAGCATAACACGAAACGTCATTTAAACGAATATACCGGACTGGATTTTGAGATGGGATATATCGATGATTTTACCGATATCATGGCGATGGAAACCGGATTTCTTCAGCATATGGTGGAAATTTTAAAGAAGGAATATTCCACGGAGCTGGAAATCCTTAAAGTCAAACTTCCGGAAGTAGAGAAGATTCCGGCAGTGACCTTTACCGAGGCGAAACGCCTTGCCTCCGAAAAATATGGAACCCAGATCAAAAACCCATACGATCTGGAGCCGGAGGAAGAACACCTGATTGGACGCTACTTTAAAGAAGAGTACGGTGCCGATTTCGTGTTTGTCACCCATTATCCATCCAAGAAGCGTCCATTCTATGCGATGGATGACCCGACAGATCCGAAAGTAACACTCAGCTTTGACCTTTTATTCCGTGGACTGGAAGTCACAACCGGCGGACAGCGTATCCACAGCTACACCGAGTTGATGGAGAAGATTGAAAAACGCGGTATGGATACCGAGGGAATGGAACAGTATTTAAGCACCTTCAAACACGGTATGCCGCCTCACGGCGGACTCGGTATCGGTCTGGAACGTATGACGATGCAGCTGCTTGAAGAGGAGAATGTCCGTGAGGTTTCGCTCTTCCCGAGAGATATGAGCCGTCTGGTACCGTAACGTGACAGGACGCAATTTCCTATGAAACAAAGAGCTTGTCCATAACACATATTATAATAGGAAGGAACAGAACTTATGGCAGTGAAAATAGACGATGAAATGATTGATTATGTTGGTATTTTAGCAAAGCTTTCCCTTTCCCCAGAGGAAAAAGAGGCAGCGAAAAGCGACATGAGCCGGATGCTTGAGTATATCGATATGCTGAATCAGCTTGATACTTCGGAGGTAGAACCGATGTCGCATGTCTTTGACATTCACAATGTGTTCCGCGAAGATGTCGTGGAAAATGGAGATGAATCAGATGCGATGCTTTCGAATGCACCAGAGCAGAAAGAAAAACAGTACAAGGTGCCGAGGACAGTGGAGTAAAAAGAATTAGAGATATAAGCAGCGATATGGAGGAAATCAGGATGGGAATTTCAGAATTAACAGCGCTGGAGCTGGGAAAAGAAATTAAAGAAAAACGAATCTCCGTCCGGGAGGCGGTACAGGCATCTCTGGAACGGATTCATAAATATGAAGATACAGTTCATGCTTATGTAACGCTGACCGAGGAGGCAGCACTGGCACAGGCGGATGAGATCCAGAAACAGATTGACGATGGCACCCTGACCGGACCGCTGGCGGGCGTTCCAATGGCGATCAAGGATAATATTTGTACAGAGGGAATTGAGACAACGTGCAGTTCCAAAATTTTAAGGGGATTTGTACCTCCGTACTCAGCGGAGGCAGCACTGAACCTCAAAAAAGCCGGTGCGATTCTGCTTGGCAAGACAAATATGGATGAATTTGCGATGGGAAGTACGACCGAGACATCCTGGTTTGGACCGACGAAAAACCCGTGGAATACAGAGCATGTACCGGGCGGATCTTCCGGTGGCTCGTGTGCGGCTGTCGCAGCGGGAGAGACCTTTTTTGCTCTTGGTTCAGATACGGGCGGTTCCATCCGCCAGCCAAGTTCCTTCTGCGGCGTGACCGGCATCAAACCGACCTATGGAACGGTTTCCCGGTATGGTCTGATCGCCTATGGTTCCTCGCTGGATCAGATTGGACCGATTGCGAAAGATACCGCAGACTGCGCGGCAATTCTGGAAACGATCGCTTCCTATGATAAAAAGGACAGCACCTCTGTCAAGCGGGAGGCGTACAATTTTACCGCTGCCCTGACCGGAGAGGTAAAAGGGATGAAGATTGGAATCCCGTCCGATTATCTGGGCGAAGGACTCGATGAAGATGTAAAAAAAGCTGTTCTGGCGGCAGCTGAGGCGTTAAAAGAACGCGGGGCAGAAGTAGAGTTTTTTGATTTAGGCATGGTTGAGTATGCGATTCCAGCATATTACGTCATTGCATCGGCGGAGGCAAGCTCCAACCTGTCCCGGTTTGACGGTGTGAAGTACGGTTACCGCACACCGGAATATGAAGATTTACATGAAATGTATAAAAAGAGCCGTTCCGAGGGCTTTGGACCAGAGGTAAAACGCCGTATCATGCTTGGTTCGTTCGTTTTGAGTTCCGGCTACTACGATGCATATTATCTGAAAGCACTCCGCACAAAAGCATTGATTAAACAGGCATTTGACAAGGCGTTTGAGAAATACGATGTCATTCTGGGACCGGCAGCGCCGTCCACGGCACCGCTGCTGGGCGACAGCCTTTCCGATCCGATGAAGATGTATCTGGGCGATATTTATACTGTTTCGGTCAACCTGGCAGGTCTTCCGGGCATTTCAGTTCCGTGCGGGCTGGATTCGAAAGGACTTCCGATCGGGCTTCAGATGATCGCAGACTGCTTCCAGGAAAAGAAGCTGTTTGGCGCGGCATCTGCATACGAAAAGGCGAGAGGTGCATGGAAGCTTCCGGTTATAACAGACAAGGAGGGCAGATAAGATGAAGAAAGAATATGAGACAGTCATCGGCTTGGAGGTACACGTAGAGCTGGCGACGAAAACCAAGATTTTCTGCGGCTGCTCCACCGAATTTGGAGCAAAACCAAATACTCATACCTGCCCGGTTTGTACCGGTATGCCGGGTTCTCTGCCGGTTTTAAATAAGAAGGTCGTTGAATACGCGATGTCTGTCGGTCTGGCGGCAAACTGTGGTATCAACCAGTTCTGTAAATTTGACCGGAAAAACTATTTTTACCCGGACAACCCGCAAAACTATCAGATTTCCCAGCTGTATCTCCCGATCTGCCACGACGGTTATATCCCGATCGATACGCCTGCCGGTGAAAAGAAAATTCGTATTCATGAAATTCACATGGAGGAAGATGCCGGAAAGCTGATCCACGACGAGTGGGAAGACTGCTCGCTGGTTGATTACAACCGAAGCGGCGTGCCGTTGATCGAGATCGTTTCTGAGCCGGATATGCGGAGTGCTGATGAGGTTATTGCCTACCTCGAACGCCTGCGCCTGCTGGTACAGTATCTGGGCGCATCCGATTGTAAGTTACAGGAAGGTTCGATGCGTGCCGATGTCAACTTATCGGTCCGTGAGGTGGGAAGTGAGACATTTGGTACGAGAACCGAGATGAAGAACTTGAACTCTTTCAAGGCGATTGCCCGTGCGATCGACGGTGAGCGCACCCGCCAGATTGAGCTGCTGGAAGAGGGCAGGAAGGTCATCCAGGAGACGAGACGCTGGGATGACAACAAGGAATACTCCTATGCGATGCGTTCCAAAGAGGATGCGAAAGATTACCGTTATTTCCCGGATCCGGATCTTCCGCCGGTCTGCATCAGCGATGAGTGGCTGGAATCTGTCCGCGCCGCCCTGCCGGAATTGCAGCCAGAAAAAATGGCACGTTACCAGAGCGAATATGGTCTGTCTGAATATGACAGCCGCATCCTGACTGAGTCTAAGAAAATGGCGGATATGTTTGAAAAGACCACTACCATCTGCCAGAAACCGAAGAAAGCGGCAAACTGGCTGATCGGCGAGGCAAGCCGCCTGCTCAAGGAAAAAGGACAGGACGCTGAAAGCCTGTGGTTCTCCCCGATGCATCTGGCACAGCTCATCGATCTGGTCGATACCGGAACGATCAATAACAACACGGCAAAAGAAGTATTTACAGCTGTTTTCGAGCAAGATGTCGATCCGTCCGCCTATGTCGATGCACACGGACTTGGCATGGTCAATGACGACAGTGCCCTGGAACAGGCAGTTTCCGATGTACTCGCCGCAAACCCGAAGACGGTGGAAGAGTATAAGAGTGGAAAGACAAAGGTACTTGGATTTCTGGTTGGTCAGGTGATGAAAGCGATGAAGGGCAAGGCAAATCCGGGTAAAGTGAATGAAATGATGACGGAGAAGCTGAACGCGTAAAAACGCCTTTTTATAAATGAAAATTATAATTAGCTTTTAAAGAAAACTAAAAAGAAACTGTCTACAGATGCTGGCTTTCTGGATGACTCGTGATTTGTAATCGGAATTACCAGAAATACATCTGTAACAGTTTCTTTTTTATAATCGTGTTATAAATGATGCGATGTGATTACTCTACAATATCCAGCTCCTTGCTGAAGGAGTTTAGAATTTCGCATCCATCCTCAGTAATCAGCACCAGATCCTCGATTCTCACGCCAACTTCGCCTTCTACATAAATACCTGGTTCGATGGAGAAGATATTGCCAACTTCAGCGACCTTGGTGTTCGCAGAAGAAACATCGCCGTACTCATGTACTTCCAGACCGATGAAATGTCCCAGCCGATGGGTAAAGTTCGGACCATATCCGGCATCCTCGATGATCTGGCGGGCAGCTTTATCGACTTCGCAGAGCGGAACGCCCGGTTTCAGAATTGCTTCTGCGGCAGCATTTGCACGGCGGACGGTCTCATAAATAGCGCGGTGCTTCTCAGACGGTACTTTTTTATAGAAGAAAGTACGTGTCATATCGGCACAATAGCCATCCTTCCTGCATCCAACATCAAACAGGACGGTGTCGCCCTCTTTCAGAACCGTGTTGTCCGGACCGTGGTGTCCAAGCGCGCAGTTTGCACCGAAGCCAACCAGTGGTTCAAAGGAATATCCGTCTGCACCGAGACTCTTATAAATATCTAACATCTTGGAAGCGATCTCTTCCTCAGTCACGCCCTCATGGATCAGACCTCGGAACTGTGCCATCGCCTTATCATTGATTGCGGAAACCGCACGCATTTTTTCACGTTCTTCGTCATCCTTGCACGCACGGACTTCATCGATGCAGATGGAGCTGACCTTGTAGGAGGAAGCGCCCGAATGATCGATGACCGGAATCAGGAAACGGGCAGCAAATGTTTTATCAATACCGAGCGGTTTGCCTGCCTCAACACAGTCGCACAGAGGAGTCAGGTAATCGTCTGTATCCGAGAAGCGGAATTTTTCTACGCCCAGATCTTCCGGAACGGTAAAGAGGTTATTGATAAAGATCTTATTCTTGCCGGACTGGTTAATGTAAAGTGCCAGCAGACGTTCACCCGGATCAATAAAGCGACCCGTCAGATAATAGATCGCATATGGATCGGAAATAATCATCTGATCGAGTCCCTCTGTCTCCATTTTTTTCAAAATTTTATCAAGTCGCTGTGTGTTCATCATGATGTCCTCCTTATAAATAGAGTGGCTGTAACTGTGAAGATGCCGGACAGTTTACGCCATAAATTTATCGTAACTGTTCAGTACCTTCACAGTCACAATTTAGCTGCTTTTATTATAAGACGCGCTGAGAAAAAGTCAACGATAAAAGAACGCTTGAAAAGTGTATGGAAAGGGGGTAGAATAGTATCAACTGACCAGCCTTTGAAAAATGAAAGGACTTTTTTTGGATACGAAAGGAAAAAAACATGGCGAAATCCTATGAAATGGATATGTGCAATGGCCCGATTCTCAGAAAGGTACTTACATACTCCATTCCGTTGATGCTTTCTGGCGTGCTTCAGCTTCTTTTTAATGCGGCGGATGTGATTGTGGTGGGACGTTTTGCAGGCAGCCAGTCTCTGGCAGCAGTCGGCTCGACCAGTTCCCTTATTAATCTTCTCATTAACGTCTTTATTGGTCTGTCGATCGGCGCGAATGTCCTGGTAGCGCGCTATTATGGTGCGAAGAATGACCGCGACATGAGCGAGACAATCCATACGGCGATCACGGTCAGCCTGATGAGCGGGCTGTTTCTGGTCTTTTTGGGTTTGTTTACCTCACGTTTCTGGCTGGAACTGATGGGGACGCCGGACGATGTCATCGATAAATCGACGATCTACATGCGGATTTATTTTGCCGGTATGCCGGCAACGATGGTGTACAATTTCGGAAGTGCGATCCTGCGCGCGATCGGCGATACGAAACGTCCGCTGTATTTCCTGACCGTGGCAGGAGTTATCAATGCAGCACTGAACATATTCTTTGTTACCCAGCTCCAGATGGACGTAGCGGGTGTCGCGCTGGCAACCGTGATTTCCCAGTGTATTTCCGCATTTCTGGTTATCCGCTGCCTGATGCATTCAGAGGGCGCGATGAAGCTGTCGCTTTCCAGGCTGGGAGTCAACCGGAGAAAACTTCTTCTTATTATAAAGGTAGGTCTTCCGGCTGGTATCCAGGGTGCGATTTTTGCGATCTCCAACGTACTGATTCAGTCGTCCGTCAATTCCTTCGGTTCGATCGCGATGGCAGGCAACACGGCATCGCAGAATATCGAGGGATTTGTGTATACCTCGATGAATGCACTGTATCAGACCAATTTAAGCTTTACGAGCCAGAATATCGGAGCGGAGAAATATACGCGGATCAAAAAGATTCTTGCCACCTGCCAGGGTGTCGTTGTGACAGTAGGACTGGTGCTTGGATTTGCAGCATACCTCGGCGGTCCGTGGCTGCTGCAGGTATATTCAGAAGATGCCGACGTTATTTCCTATGGACTGCTCCGGATGTCGATTATCTGTACGACGTATTTCCTGTGCGGCATGATGGATACGATGGTCGGAAGCATCCGCGGACTTGGGTATTCGATCCTGCCGACGCTTGTCTCTCTGACCGGCGCCTGCGGACTGCGGGTGATTTGGATCTTTACCATATTTGCAGCGCAGCGGTCGCTGGCGATCCTGTATCTGTCGTACCCGATCTCCTGGGCGGTCACAGCGACGGCACATATGATCTGCTTCTGGCGGGCGGCGAAGAAACTGCCGAAGGAAGACGGTCATCCGGTGCGGGGATAGAATTTGAAACGATGCAATGCGATCATTAATCTGCTTGTTTTTGAAAGAAAACACAGACAGAGCAGCATAAAAAATAATTCGTTTGATAATCTGATTCGTGTAAAGAAAAAATACTTGACACCAATTAGATTATCGTGTATGATAACACAGGTGATGAGGAATGGAAAAAATTGTTGAACAGGGTCTTTTGTATGATTTCTACGGAGAACTCCTGACAAAGCATCAGCAAAGTGTATATGAGGATGTGGTATTTAACGATCTATCCCTCAGTGAGATTGCAGATGAACAGGGCATTACCCGTCAGGGTGTGCATGATCTGATCCGGCGCTGTGACCGTACACTTCTTGGTTATGAGGAAAAGCTTGGGCTGATTGCCAAGTTCCAGAAAACCAAGGAAAAAGTAACTGAGATTCATCGGTTGACGGAAGAATTCAGCCGGACTCGGAATCAGGCGCTGATTGAGGCAATCGGGCGAATCTCAAACGAGATATTGGATTTATAATGCGGGAGGTTTTTGATGGCATTTGAAAGCTTGGCAGACAAACTGCAGAATGTGTTTAAAAACCTGACAGGCAAGGGACGACTCAGCGAGAGCGACGTAAAAGCCGGGCTCAAAGAAGTCAAGATGGCCCTTCTGGAAGCGGATGTAAGCTTCAAGGTAGTAAAACAGTTTATCAGTTCTGTACAGGAACGGGCGATTGGAACAGACGTTTTAAATGGCCTGAATCCTGGACAGATGGTAATAAAGATTGTCAACGACGAGCTGGTCAAGCTGATGGGCTCCGAGATGACAGAGATTGCGTTAAAACCGGGCAATGAGATTACCGTCATCATGATGGCAGGTCTCCAGGGTGCTGGTAAGACGACCACGACGGCAAAGATTGCCGGAAAGCTCAAGGCAAAGGGAAGAAACCCATTGCTGGTAGCATGTGATGTCTACCGACCGGCGGCAATCGAACAGCTGCAGAAAAATGGTGAAAAACAGGGTGTTCCCGTATTTGCGATGGGAACGAACCACAAACCGGTCAATATCGCAAAGGCGGCGGTTGAGCACGCAGCGAAAAATGGCAACAATGTGGTTATCATCGATACAGCCGGTCGTCTCCACATCGATGAAGCGATGATGGATGAGCTGGTTGAGATCAAAGAGAATGTGGACGTCTATCAGACACTTCTCGTTGTAGATGCCATGACTGGTCAGGATGCAGTCAATGTAGCGAGCATGTTTAATGACAAAATCGGCATTGACGGTGTAGTTCTGACAAAGATGGATGGCGATACGCGAGGCGGTGCGGCTCTTTCTATCAAGGCGGTAACCGGAAAACCGATTCTCTATGTCGGTATGGGTGAGAAGCTTTCCGATTTGGAACAGTTTTACCCGGACCGTATGGCTTCCCGAATCTTAGGCATGGGCGATGTCCTTTCCATCATCGACAAAGCATCTGCTGTGATCGACGAGGAGAAGGCAAAAGAACTCGGTCGCAAGATTAAGAAGGCAGAATTTGATTACAACGACTTCCTCGATCAGATGAACCAGATCAAGAAAATGGGCGGTATGGCGAGCATCATGAGCATGATGCCGGGTATGGGACAGCTTAAAGGTCTGGATTTAGATGAAAATGAGAAGACGATGGGACGCGTGGAGGCGATCATCCTTTCGATGACAGCCGAAGAGCGGCGCAACCCGGATCTGATGAATCCGTCCCGCAAGAAACGAATCGCACAGGGCGCAGGCGTGGACATCGCAGAAGTCAACCGCCTGGTAAAACAGTTCGGAGATATGAAAAAGCTGATGAAACAGCTTCCGGGTATGGCAGGCGGCGGAAAACGCAAGGGTCTTGGCGGACTCGGCGGTATGCTTGGAAAGATGAAGCTGCCGTTTTAAACAAGTGTTAGTAGATGCAGTGTGCATTAGCTATATTTTATAATTTAAGGAAATAAGGAAAATTTCAGGAGGTAATTTAAAATGGTAAAGATGAGATTAAGAAGAATGGGTCAGAAGAAAGCTCCTTTCTATAGAATTATTGTTGCAGATTCCAGATCCCCGAGAGATGGCAGATTCATCGAGGAGATCGGTATCTACGATCCGAACACAGAGCCGAGCACTCTGAAATTCGACGAGGAAGCTGCTAAGAAATGGTTAGCAACAGGCGCTCAGCCGACAGAGACTGTTGGTAAACTCTTAAAGATCGCTGGTATCCAGTAAATCAAGCATACTGACCTGTGAGGTGCAAAGGTATGAAAGAATTAGTAGAAGTTATCGCGAAAGCACTGGTTGAGAACCCGGACGAGGTAGTGGTTACAGAATCGGTCAAAGACGATGAGACTGTAATCGAGCTTTCCGTTGCACCGGCCGATATGGGTAAGGTAATTGGAAAACAGGGTCGTATCGCGAAAGCGATTCGCTCGGTTGTCAAGGCGGCTTCATCCAAGGAAGACAAGAAAGTTATTGTAGAGATTCAGTAATACAGACGAAGCTGAAAAGCCGGCTGCCTGAAAGGGTGTCCGGCTTTTTTATTTCATAGGAAATTGCGTCCTATGAAATAAAAAAATGTATTTTATACAGGAGGATTACAGAATGGTTGATTATCTGAGAGTTGGTGTAATTACGTCCCCGCATGGTCTGCGCGGAGATGTGAAAGTATTCCCTACCACCGATGATGTGAATCGCTTTAAAAAATTAAAAAAAGCGTATATCGACACTGGAAAAGAAAAAATGCCGGTAACCGTGGAACAGGCGCGTTTTTTCAAAAATATGGTCATTCTTAAATTTAAAGAGATGAACCGGATTGAGGACTGCGAGCCGTTCCGTAATAAGGATATTCTGATCACCCGCGATCAGGCGGTGAAACTGAATCCGGATGAGAATTTCATTGCCGATCTGATTGGTCTGAAAGTGCTGACGGACGAGGGCGAGGAGTTCGGTACGGTGAAAGATATCCTTCAGACAGCAGCTAATGACGTGTATCTGATCGAAGGACCTGAGGGCAAAGAATACCTCTTCCCGTCCATCAAGGAATGCATCCTGAATGTCGATCTGGAGGCTGGCACCGTAACGGTACATATCATGGACGGGCTTCTGGATCTGTAAATGGAATGACAATCCTAAAATAAAAGTACCGTTGTGAAAGTGCTGTATAAATATAGGAGAAACGGATGAATTTTCATATTCTGACCCTGTTCCCGGAGATGGTAATGGGGGGACTGAACACAAGTATTACGGGGCGTGCGATTGACAAAGGGCTGATCTCGGTTGAGGCGATCAATATCCGCGATTACTCGAAGGACAAACACCATCATGTAGATGATGCGCCCTATGGCGGCGGCGCCGGTATGGTGATGCAGCCGGAACCGATTTACGATGCATATGAAGACCTGGCGGCGCGCACCGGAAAACGTCCGCGCGTGATCTATCTGACTCCGCAGGGGCAGGTTTTCAACCAGAAAATCGCGGAAGAACTGGCGAAAGAAGAGGATCTGGTGTTCCTCTGCGGGCATTATGAGGGGATCGATGAGCGCGCGTTAGAGCTGGTTGTGACCGACTATCTCTCCATCGGCGATTATGTCCTGACGGGCGGTGAGCTTCCGGCGATGGTTATGATCGACTGCATTTCCCGTCTGGTGCCTGGTGTGTTAAATAATGACGTATCCGCGGAATTTGAGTCATTTCACGACAATTTGCTGGAATATCCACAGTACACCCGCCCGGTTGTATTCATGGATAAGGCGGTCCCGGACATACTTCTGACCGGGCATCACAAAAATATCGAGACCTGGCGCCGTCAGAAATCGATCGAACGGACGCTGGAACGCCGACCGGACCTTTTAAAGGATGCGGTTCTGGATAAGAAAGAGAAGAAATATCTGGAAGAGCTGATTCGTCAGAAAGAGGAAAAAGAAACAAAAAAACTCTAAAAAAGAGAGCAGAAAGTCCTTGCAAATCAAGGATTTCTATGATAAAATCATATTCTGTGAAATAAAGAGATGTTCCGCTGTTACAGGAAGCACGTTTTTACGGGATAAAAGATCGTATTAAGAACATCAAAGATTTTAAAGGAGGTTCACAAAGATGAACGAGATTATTAAGAACATTGAAGCAGCTCAGTTAAAGGAAATCGTTCCGAGTTTCAACGTAGGCGATACAGTACGTGTATCTGCTAAGATCAAAGAGGGAAACCGCGAGAGAATTCAGGTTTTCGAGGGAACTGTTATTAAGAGACAGAACGGCGGCGTTCGCGAGACTTTCACTGTTAGAAAGAGCTCCAACGGTGTTGGTGTAGAGAAGACCTGGCCGTTACATTCTCCGTCTGTAGAGAACGTTGAAGTAGTAAGAAGAGGTAAAGTAAGAAGAGCAAAACTGAACTACCTGAGATCCAGAATCGGCAAGGCAGCGAAGGTAAAAGAGTTAGTAAAATAATTTCTGAAGCGGATGGGGCTGCTGTACAGGTCAGCCCGCTGTGCATCCGGATATGCGGTTATGTGTGTCCGGCGCGGCGGGAGGAGCTGTGCAGCAGCTTTTTTTCGTGTAATAGGAAATTCCTTGTGATTCC
This sequence comes from Clostridium fessum, assembly GCF_027698965.1. Classification (NCBI taxonomy): domain Bacteria; kingdom Bacillati; phylum Bacillota; class Clostridia; order Eubacteriales; family Clostridiaceae; genus Clostridium; species Clostridium fessum. The sequence continues at coordinate 210,141 of NZ_JAQEQF010000002.1, read as the reverse complement.
CTATTATAAAAAAGAATGTGCCCTGGCACATTCTCGCGCCGAGCGCGGTCGCTTGCGACATGAGCGATGATTCATGGGGAATGGATAGAGAGGGAGTGACATATGGAGCTGAAAGAGGATAAAAACCGCATCCGTCTGGTGGTTGGATGGATCGTGGATATCGCGGTGGTAATTTCGATCGCGTGGTTCGCCGTGTTTGCGATGGGGACACAGATACGGGTGAGCGGTCAATCAATGGAACCGGTGTTGTCGCAGAACGAAAAGGTTCTGATGAACCGCCTGAGTTACCGCGTGATGCGCCCAAAGCGCTATGACATTATTGTATTTGAAAAAGAAACGGGAAATTACAATATAAAACGCGTCATTGGACTGCCAGGTGAGACGGTGCAGATCAAGGACGGTTATATTTACATTAATAATGAAAAATTAGACGCCCCGAACGACTTGGGTAAGGCGGCTCTGGCTGGACTGGCGGAATATCCGATTAGTCTGGATAAAAACGAATATTTTCTGCTGGGTGACAACCGCTCCGGCAGTGAGGACAGCCGCTTTTCCAATGTGGGAAATGTGAAGTTCCGGCAGATCAAAGGAAAGGTCTGGCTGCGGATCCAGCCGGTTAGCCGGTTTGGGTTGATTTCGTCGAGATAGGTTCTAAGAAAGGAAGAAAATTTCATGCAGATACAATGGTACCCTGGACATATGACAAAGGCAAAAAGAGCCATGAAGGAAGATATCAAGCTGATCGATCTGGTGATTGAGCTGGTGGATGCGCGCGTGCCGCTCGGCAGCCGCAACCCGGATATTGATGAGCTTGCGAAGGGAAAGGGACGGATTGTCCTTTTAAATAAGGCGGATCTGGCGGACGACGGCTGTACAGAGCGCTGGATCGCATGGTTTAAGGAGCAGGGCATCCATGCACTCCGCATCAACGCGCGCAGCGGCATGGGAATGAAGCAGATCCAGCCGCTGGTGCAGGAGGCATGCAAGGAGAAAATTGAGCGTGACCGCCGCCGCGGTATCAAAAACCGCCCGGTGCGGACGATGGTAGTCGGCATTCCGAATGTCGGAAAATCGACCTTTATCAATTCCTTTGCCGGAAAAGCCTGCGCCAAGACTGGAAATAAACCGGGTGTTACCAAGGGAAACCAGTGGATCCGCTTAAATAAGACACTGGAACTTCTCGATACGCCGGGAATCCTCTGGCCGAAATTTGAAGATCCGAATGTGGGACTGTGCCTTGCATTTATCGGCTCGATCAACGATGAGATTCTGGATAAGGAAGAGCTGGCAGCCGAGCTGATCAAAAATATGTCCGGACGTTACGGAAAGCGCCTGGAAGAGCGGTATGGTGTGACGCTGGTTGAGAATACGGCTGGGGACGGCGAAGATACAAAAAAAGCCTGGGAAATTCTGCGTGAAATCGCAAGGGCACGTTCCTGTCTTTTAAAGGGCAGCGAGCTGGATACGAAAAAAGCGGCTGGCTTCCTATTAGATGACTTCCGCAGCGGCAAACTGGGGCGCGTGACGCTGGAAGTGCCGGAGGTATAGGAAAACATGAGAAAACTAACAGGAGAAAAACTGGAAGCAGAACTGGCGCGTCTCGAAGGAATGCGCGCCTATGAACATCAGTACGAAAGTGCAGGGATCGTCTGCGGCATTGATGAGGCGGGCAGAGGTCCATTAGCCGGTCCGGTGGTGGCGGCGGTCGCGGTACTTCCGAAAGACTGTACGATTCTGCGGCTGAACGATTCCAAAAAATTGTCGGAAAAATGCCGGGAAGAATTATTTCTGGAAATCAAAGAAAAGGCAGCTGCCTACGGAATTGGAATTGTAAGCCCGGAGGTGATCGATTCCATCAATATTTTGCAGGCGACCTATGAAGCAATGCGTCAGGCAGTCGCACAGCTTCCGCAGGAGCCGGATATCTTTTTAAATGACGCGGTCATCATTCCGGGGATTTCGGAGGGAAAGCAGATTAAGATTATCAAGGGCGATGCAAAAAGTGTCTCGATCGCGGCAGCCAGTATCCTGGCAAAAGTGACGAGGGATCATATGATGATGGAGTACGATAAAATCTATCCGGAATACGGGTTTGCGAAGCATAAAGGATACGGAACCAAGATGCATAACGAGGCAATTTTAACCTATGGTCCATGCCCGATCCACCGGAGAACCTTTTTGAAGAAGCTGCTGGGCGAGAAAGCCGCGATGCAGGGGATGAAATAACAGAAAGGGAGCTGAATGGGAGAAAGAAACTTTCATCTTCATGGAAATTCATTCAACCGCCGTGCCATCGGAACTGAATATGAAACTCTGGCGTGTGAATATCTCACCCGGCACGGTTATCAGATTCTCTGCCGGAATTTCCGCTGTCGCCAGGGTGAAATTGATATTATCGCAAGAGATAGAGACTACCTGGTTTTTATCGAGGTCAAATACCGCCGCGATGAACACGAAGGCGATCCGGCGGAGGCAGTGGATGCCCGCAAGCAGGCGAGGATTCTTCGTACCGCCCGGTATTATATGACGCGTTATCATATTTCCGAGGACACGCCGTGCCGGTTTGATGTGGTGGCGGTGCTTGGCAGTAACGTGAGATTAATTCGGGACGCGTTCTGGTGCGGATAATTACAAATGAGAGAATTCAAAAACTGCACAACGAGATTTGAGCAAGAGACAGAAAAAGGATGTGACAATCATGGCGCTTACCTATATACAAAAAACAGTTCATCCGGCACCAATTACCCTTCATGAGTCAAAGGGAGTGGCTTATTTTACCTTTCCGCTCTTAGAGCAGACCAGGATGGTGCGCCACGCATTTTCTACCCGGCTTGGCGGGGCGAGCAAGGGATATTTCGGGACGATGAACTTTTCGCTGACGCGTGGCGACAACCGGGACGATGTGCTTGAAAATTACCGGAAAATGGCGCGGATTTTGGGAACGGATGTGTCAAAGATGGTGCTCAGCCATCAGACGCACACGACGAATATCCGTCTTGTTACGGAAGCGGACGCTGGAAAAGGAATCTGGCGGGAACGCGATTATGAAAACATCGACGGGCTTATCACAAACGTGCCGGGGATGACGCTGGTTACATTTTTTGCGGACTGTGTACCATTATATTTTGTAGATCCGGTGCATCATGCCATCGGACTGTCGCATTCCGGCTGGAAGGGAACCGTTCACCGGATGGGACAGAAAACGATCGAGGCGATGGGAGAGGCGTTCGGCACGAAGCCGAAGGATCTGTGCGTCTGCATCGGACCGAGCATCTGCCGGGACTGTTATGAGGTCAGTGAGGATGTGGCAGACGCATTTAAAGAAGAATTTGGAGCAGAAATCAGTCAGGATGATTCAACATCCTGTTATTCCTGGAATGGGAAATCGATTCTCATGAATAAGGGGAATGGCAAGTACCAGCTTGACCTCTGGGGCGCGAACCGCCTGGTGCTCCTGGATGCCGGAATTTTGCCGGAGCATCTGGCTGTGACGAATGTATGTACGAAATGCAATCCGGATCTTTTATATTCACACCGCGTGATGGGAGATAAGAGGGGGAATCTGGCGGCATTTTTATCGCTAAAGTAAGTATACAATCTGTCTGTCAAACAAGTGAATGAATGTTTTGCAGAAAAGAACAGCAGCATGATTGAAAATCGGTCGTTCAAGTCCGGTTTTGTCAATCATGCTGCTGCCGTTTTTTCCGCCGTTTCAGCGAAGATTCAGAAGAGCCCTACGATGCCTTATTTACCAGCCATCTTTTTTTCCTGTTCCTCAATCATCTTTTTGACCATATAGCCGCCGACGGAACCAGCCTGTGCGGAGGTCAGGTTACCATTGTAGCCCTCGCTTAACGGAACGCCAATCTCATTGGCAACCTCCATCTTAAAGCGGTTCATCGCTTCCTTGGCTTCCGGTACATTGGTTTTGTTAGTGTTGTTGGAACTAGACATAACAGACGCCTCCTTTTTTGCGTGTGCCCCTTCAAACTTTCGTTTGTCCGGGTGTCTCTTTTTGTTACATTCTCAGTATGCGGATCTTAAAAGTGAAATACACTAGAAGGTTTTGTGCAAATTGACATTTTGGGGCAAAACACCCACAATGTAGGGAAAAAAGTTAGTATTGATCCGATTTTATGCTTGTATATCAGTAAAACTCATACTATAATAGAACAGATGTAGTGTTAAAAAATACGCAAACTGTTTGGTGAATTTTACGGTTGCAGTTCAAAATACATTAATATTTCTAGTAAGATGGAGAAAAATCCATGCGGGTAATAGCAGGAAGTGCCAGAAGGCTTACTTTAAAGACGATCGAGGGAATGGATACGAGACCGACGACGGACCGTATCAAAGAAACTCTTTTTAATATGATTCAGAATGATATCTATGGATGCACATTTCTCGATTTATTCAGCGGAAGCGGGGCGATCGGGATCGAAGCTTTAAGCCGCGGGGCAAAAGAAGCTGTTTTTGTGGAGAAGAATCCGAAAGCGGCGGACTGCATCCGTGACAATCTGAAAGCGGCCCGCCTAGCTGATAAGGCGACGCTGTTAAACTGTGATATTTCGGATGCATTGAAACGGATAGAAAACCGGAAGAGTGCGTTTGATTTCATTTTTATGGATCCTCCGTACAACCATCTCTGGGAGAAAGAAGTGCTTACTTATCTGGCGCATTCGTCCCTGGCAGATGAACATACGATGATCATCACAGAGGCATCGAAAGAGACCGGGTGCGGCTACCTTTCAGAACTGGGATACCATCTCGAAAAAGAGAAGATATATAAGACGAATAAACATCTGTTTATCCGAAAAGCTTGAATACCAAAGGAGAAAAAAAGATGAAAACAGCCATTTATCCGGGCAGCTTTGATCCGGTGACGCTCGGACATTTTGATATTATAAAGCGATCCTCCGAAATTTTTGATCAGGTCATCGTGGGAGTTTTGTGTAATAACGCAAAATCTCCGTTGTTTTCTGTCGAAGAACGTGTTAAGATGTTAGAGGAAGTGACAAAAGACATTCCTAACGTGGAGGTGCAGTCGTTTGACGGACTTCTGGTCGATTTCATGCGCCAGAATCACGCAAAGGTCATCGTGCGTGGTCTGCGTGCGATCACGGATTTCGAATATGAGCTGCAGCTCGCGCAGATGAACCGGGTGATTGCACCCGAAATAGATACCCTGTTTCTGACAACGAACCTTAAATACGCGTATTTAAGTTCCAGTATGGCAAAAGAGGTTGCGATGTACGGCGGAGACATTTCCGAATTTCTCGATCCGGTCATTGCAAAACAAGTACAGGAGAAATACCAGGCGCTTCAGGAAGACAGGGAATGTAAGTAAGGAGAAAAGCTATGAGCAGAATTGAACAGATCATCACAGAAATTGAAGATTATATCGACAGCTGCAAGTTTCAGCCGCTGTCCAACACGAAGATTTTAGTAAATAAAGAAGAGATTGAAGAACTGCTCGTGGAACTGCGTCTTCGCATTCCGGAGGAGATCAAGAAATATCAGAAGATCATCAGCAACCAGGATGCGATTCTGCAGGAGGCACGTTCCCAGGCAGACGCGATGGTAGCCGAGGCGACCGCCCAGACCAATGAGCTGGTTAATGAGCATGAGATCATGCAGCGTGCATATGCAGAAGCAAACAGCATTATTGAGCAGGCAAATGCACAGGCACAGCAGATCGTAGACAACGCTGTCACAGAGGCAAACAATATCCGCCAGGGTTCCGTTCAGTACACGGACGACATGCTCCGCAGCCTGCAGACCATCATCAAGCATTCGATGGAGGGCGCGCAGAGCCGTTTCGAGTCTTACATGAGTTCGATGCAGTCCAGCTACGATGTCGTATCTTCCAACCGTAATGAGCTGGCTGGCAGTGTCGTGACCGAGCCGGAGGAGAACACAGGCGCCGAGGCAGCAGCGGCCGCTACACAGGCGGCATCCGGCGAAGCAGCAGAATAAAGAGAACGAACGAGAGACTGGCGTGAACCAGTTTCCACAGTACATAATGCCGGATGGAAAGTCCGGCATTTTTTTCTCTGTCTTTTCGGCTGTCCCGTATGACTGAATTTGTCTGGGCGATCCCGGATAACCCGCCGAACGCAGCACATGCCGCCATCGCGCCGGATTGAACCGGGATACTGAATATGGCACCAGAACGGGCGATCGCATCGATGCCGGTTGTCATTTCAGCCGTCCCGATCAGAACCAGACGCAGCGTGCCGGAACAGAAGGCGTCGACAAAGGCAGCGAGGATCGAATACAGCATGATCAAACCGCCGATGCGGACCTGCAGTTCGATGCAGTCCATCAGGATGGTGTCGAAGGAAGCGGGAACGGAGACAGATGTGGATTTTGTGCGGGCAGGCTTGACAGAGCCGGTTTCTTTCGAAAAAAATCGGTTTTGAAGGCTAAAAGAAGTTACTTTATTATAAATGCATAGGAGACTTCCAACCAATAAAAGCGGCGTATATAGTGCCAGAACCAGATAGTTTGACGGAACTGCCGGGTTCAGCCTAGGTGCAGCATATCCGGCGATAAACATGGGGCTTGGCGAAGCGCTGATGGCGGTCAGAAGCCGTTTTTCATGTGCCGAAAGCAGCGATTTCCGGTTAAAATCGGCGGCAGTTTTCATTCCCATCGGGTAACCGCAGAGCAGCCCGGCAAGCAGGGCATAGCCGCTGTAGACAGACATCCCAAGATGTTTCAAAACCGGGTGAAATGGCGCTAGAAGCAGCCGGACGCCGCCGTGTTCAGCTAAAAGCTTTGAGAAGAGCATAAAGGGAAATAACGTCGGAAAGACCGTATTGAACCATAAAAGAAGTCCTTTCTGTGCCCCATCCGCAGAGAGACGCGGATGCGAGAGCAGAAGCGACAGGATAAGTGCTGGGAACAGGGCGGATAATATTTTTTTTATATATGGCATGGGAGCGCCTTTCTATCATTAAAAAGTAATATAAAGATAGATTATATATATGTAGACAGAAAATGGCTCATTCCTTTTGGAAGCCTGAAAACCGGCATACCGAACAAAGAAAGAACGAATGAGCGCGAAGAAAAAGTCTTTAGAATCACGATTATAAATGGATATACAGAGCAATAGACAAAAACAGGAGGAAAACGATTGGATTACCGAGAACTGCCGGAAGAATTTCTTGAAAAAATGAAACAATTTCTGGGGGAGGAATACCCGGAGTATCTGGCTTCGTATGAGGAAGAGCCGCGTTCAGGGCTGCGCGTCAACACGGGCAGGCTGACACCGGAACAGTTTTTAGAGATGGCACAGACGGCGGACTGGAATTTGAAACCAGTGCCGTGGACGAAGAACGGTTTTTATTATCAGGGCGAACGCCCATCCAGGCATCCGTGGTACTACGCGGGACTCTACTATTTGCAGGAACCGAGTGCGATGTCACCAGCGGCATGGCTGCCGATCAAGCCGGGCGACCGGGTTCTGGATTTGTGCGCGGCACCGGGCGGTAAAAGTACGGAACTGGCGGCGAAATTAGCCGGTACAGGTGTCCTGTTTTCCAATGATATCAGCAATTCGCGCGCAAAAGCGCTTCTTAAAAATCTGGAAATGTTCGGAGCGGGAAATATCTGTGTAACGAGCGAGGCACCGGAAAAAATGGCTGGCATCCTGCCGGAGTTTTTTGATAAGATTCTGGTCGATGCGCCGTGCTCCGGCGAAGGTATGTTCCGCCGCGATCCGTCGATGGTAAAGAGCTGGAACGAAAAAGGTCCCGATTATTATGCGCCGCTGCAGCGCCAGATTCTCGACTGTGCCGTGCAGATGCTTGCGCCGGGCGGGAAACTGGTTTATTCGACCTGTACCTTTGACAGGGACGAGGACGAGGGAACGATCGAGTATATTCTGGAGAAATATCCGCAGATGGCGGTCGTGCCGCAGAAACCGGAATATGGCTTTGAGGGAAGCCGTGGCATTGAGGGCTGTCTGAGATTGTTTCCGCACCGTCTGGAGGGCGAAGGACATTTTGTTGCGCTGTTGGAGAAGCGGGCGGAGAAACCAGACGCAAATGTCAAGAATTTGGAAAATGCCGGTGAGAAAGCATTGAGCGATCCACTTTTGGTAGAGAAAATAGAAGCGCGGTTGTGCCGTGTGGCGGAAGACGGTAAGTCCAGACAGATGGCTTCCGGAAAAGCGAAAGGGAAAATGTTTGGAAAGGGAAAAAACGTGGCGCAAAACCAGACCGCCGAGGATTTTTCCCCCCTGTTTGAGCTTCTGCGCCAGCTTCCGGTAAGAACCTGGAATCCGGAGCAATTCTACCGTGACGGCGAGCGCATCTATTACCTCCCGGCAGCGCTGGCAGGCGACAATACACGTTATTTTAAGCCGCTCCGCTGTCTGCGTACCGGACTTCTGCTCGGAGAACTGAAAAAAGGGCGGTTTGAACCATCCCAGGCGCTGGCAATGAACCTGCGGATGCAGGAATTTGTAAATTACTTAAATTTTAATGCCTCGGATGAGCGCACGATCCGCTATTTAAAGGGCGAGACATTGACAGCCGCAGAGGAAGAGGCGGCAGATGGTCTTGTACTAATCTGTGTGGATGGATTTCCGCTTGGCTGGGCGCAGAAACGGGGCGGTCAGCTTAAAAATAAATACAATCCCGGATGGAGGTGGCAGTGATGGGACAAGGTAAAAGTATACGTTTAGACCGTTTCCTGGCAGAGATGAAGCAGGGAACACGCAGTCAGGTAAAAGAGATGATCCGCAAAGGGCGGGTTCTGGTCGATGGAACCGTCTGCCGCGAGTCTGACCGAAAAATATTCCCGGACGAAACCCGGGTTACACTGGATGGACAGCCGGTTGGCTGGGCAGACACGGAATATTATATGTTAAATAAACCGCAGGGCGTCGTTTCCGCAACGGAAGACGGGCGCTATCAGACTGTCATTGACCTTATTGATGAAGCAAAGCGAAAAGACCTCTTCCCGGTCGGACGCCTCGATATTGATACGGAAGGACTGCTTCTCATCACAAACGACGGTGCGCTGGCGCATGAGCTTCTGGCACCGAAAAAACACGTGGATAAGGTCTATTTTGCACGCGTAAAGGGAACACTGAAAGAAGGAATCGAAGCGCGCTTTCAGGCAGGACTGACGCTGAAGGATGGCACACCGGTACGGCCGGCAGAGCTTGTGATCGAGAAAAAATGGAACGACGCAGGAGAAGACCTCTGCGAGGCGCGCCTGACCATCCATGAAGGAAAATTTCATCAGGTAAAGCGGATGTTTGAGGCAGAGGGCGGCGAAGTCATTTACCTGAAACGCCTTTCGATGGGACTGCTTGCCCTGGATGAGGCACTGGCGACGGGAGAGTACCGGGCGCTGACGGAAGATGAAATTAGAGCGTTAAAAGAAAGAATGCTAACCTCACAAAATTGTGTATCGAATGACGAAAATTTGTCAGACACCCAAAATAACACACCTCCTGAAATCAACTGGAACACAGTAGACGCCGTCCTCTTCGATCTCGACGGCACCCTGGTCGATTCCATGTGGATGTGGAAAGCGATCGATGTGGATTTTTTAAAGCGTTACGGCTATGACTGTCCGGAAGATCTTGAGAAGGTGATCGAGGGCATGAGCTTTTCCGAGACAGCAATCTATTTTAAAGATCGCTTCCAGCTGCCGATGACCCTGGATGAGATCAAGGCGATCTGGATTGAAATGTCGATCGATAAATACCGCCATGAGGTACCGCTGAAATCAGGTGTTGCGGAATTTCTTTCATTTTTAAAGAAAAAAGGAATCCGCATGGGAATTGCAACGAGCAATGCACAGGATATGGTAGCAGCCGTGCTGGATTCTCTGGATATCCGTTCCTATTTCGGTGTGGTGGCAACTGCCTGTGAGGTGGCAGCAGGAAAACCGGCGCCGGATATCTATCTGAAAGTAGCGGCGGATCTGGGCGTACAGCCGGAAAAATGTCTGGTATTTGAGGACGTCCCGGCGGGGATTCTGGCTGGAAAACGGGCTGGTATGCGCGTTGGCGCGGTCGAGGACGTATTTTCACTTTCCATGACCGAAGAAAAGAAAGAATTAGCTGATTTTTATATCCGGGACTACCGGGAAGTGATACAGGGGGCAAGATAAAATGATACATGATTTTTTACCGATCTGCCGGGCGGATATGGACAAGCGCGGCTGGGAGAGCTGCGATTTTGTCTACGTGTGCGGGGATGCGTATGTCGATCACCCGTCATTCGGCCACGCGATCATCAGCCGTATGCTCGAAGCGCACGGCTATAAAGTAGGCATCATCGCCCAGCCGGACTGGAAGAATCAGAAATCCATCCAGATTTTGGGTGAGCCGCGTCTAGGATGGCTGGTCAGTGCCGGAAATATGGATTCGATGGTGAATCATTACTCTGTTTCCAAAAAGCGCCGCGCAAAGGATTCCTACACACCGGGCGGCGAGATGGGAAAACGTCCGGATTATGCGACGATAGTCTATTCTAACCTGATCCGCACCTGGTCGAAAAAGCCGATCATTCTCGGCGGTATCGAAGCCAGCCTGCGGCGTCTGGCACATTATGATTACTGGTCCGGAAAAATGAAACGGTCCATTCTGCTGGATTCCCAGGCAGATCTGATTTCCTACGGAATGGGTGAGCGCTCGATCGTGGAGATCGCGGATGCACTGGCGAGCGGCATCGAGGCGAAGGATATCACCTTCATTGAAGGAACCGTTTATAAGGCAGACAATCTGAATTCCGTTTACGATGAAATCCGTCTGCCGTCTTACCGCGAGGTTTCCTCTGATAAAAAGACGTATGCGGAAAGTTTTTACACCCAGTACAGCAATACGGATCCATTTTCAGGAAAACGTCTCGTTGAGCCGTACAGCGACCGCCTCTATGTGGTCCAGAATCCGGCGGCGAAGCCGTTGACGCAGGAAGAGATGGACGATGTCTACGCACTTCCATACATGAGAACCTGGCATCCGTGTTACGATGCAGCGGGTGGTATTCCGGCGATTACGGAAGTAAAATTCAGCCTGATCAGCAACCGTGGATGTTTCGGCGGATGCAGCTTCTGTGCGCTGACCTTCCATCAGGGACGCATCGTGCAGACCCGCAGCCATGAATCAATTATTCAGGAAGCAGAACTTTTGACCCAGGAACCAGATTTCAAGGGGTATATCCACGATGTCGGCGGTCCGACGGCAAACTTCCGTCACCCGGCATGCGAAAAACAGATGACCTACGGCGCCTGTCCGCACAAACAGTGCCTGTTCCCGCAGCCGTGCAAAAATATGAATGCCGATCACAGCGATTATATTTCCCTGTTAAAGAAACTGCGGGCGATTCCGAAGGTGAAGAAAGTTTTTATCCGTTCGGGCATCCGTTTCGATTATCTGCTGGCGGAGAAAAACCGGGCATTTTTGCGGGAACTTTGTCGGTACCATGTCAGTGGACAGCTCAAGGTAGCGCCGGAACATATATCGGATAATGTATTAAAACGGATGGGAAAACCGGAGAATAAGGTCTACCGCCAGTTCATGAAGGAATATACTGCAATGAATGACTCGCTGGGAATGAAGCAGTACCTTGTTCCGTACCTGATGTCCTCCCATCCGGGTTCCACGCTCAAGGAGGCGATCGAACTGGCAGAATATCTGCGGGACCTCGGCTACATGCCGGAGCAGGTGCAGGATTTCTATCCGACACCATCCACACTGTCTACGTGTATGTATTACACGGGATATGATCCGCGCACGATGGAAAAGGTGTACGTGCCGACCAACCCGCATGAGAAAGCGATGCAGCGTGCGCTGATCCAGTACCGCAACCCGAAAAACTATGATCTGGTGCTGGAAGCACTCCGTCTGGCAGGCAGAACGGATCTGATCGGTTTTGATAAGAAATGCCTGATCCGTCCGCGGCAGATCAAAGGACGCGATTTCGCGGCTGGCGGATATAAAGGGACGCATCATGGCAGCCAGACGACAAAACCGGCTGCTGCCAATCGTGCAAAAGACGCCAAAAGACCGGCTGTGGGCGGTATGACCGGGCACAAACAGACCGGCGTAAATGAAAATGGACGAAATGCGGGGGGATTTGGCGGCGCTGTAGGTGGAAAGAGCAGCGGAAGCGGAAAGAAAAAAACCATCCGGAACGTGCACAAGAAGAAATAAAACGTATGTACGCTCGGAATGCAGGAACGACTCCGAGCGTACATACTTGAGACGGGAGGAATTTCTCATGAAAATTGCGATAATTACAGGTGCCTCTTCCGGCATGGGGCGCGAGGCAGCCAGACAGCTGGCGGATCGCTTTTCGGGACTTCAGGAAGTCTGGCTGATTGCCCGCCGGATGGACCGGATGCAGGAGCTGGAACGGACGCTGCCCATCCCGGCGCGGTGTTTCGCCATCGATCTGACGGATGCATCCCAGCGGGAGACGCTGGAAAACGAGCTGGCGGCGCGCAAGCCCAACGTAAAGCTTTTGGTAAATGCTTCCGGCTTTGGTAAAATCGGAACGGTCGGGAACCTGCCGCTTGACGATGAAACGGGAATGGTAGAGCTCAACTGCGAGGCGCTGTGCGCGGTCACGCATATGGTGCTTCCCTATATGAGCGAAAACAGCCGGATTCTCCAGTTCGCGTCAGCAGCCTCCTTTCTGCCGCAGCCGGGATTTGCCATCTATGCGGCAACCAAGGCATTTGTCTTAAGCTACAGCCGCGCCCTGCGGGAAGAACTCCGCCCGCGCAGAATCGGCGTGACGGCGGTCTGCCCCGGACCGGTCAAAACCGAATTTTTCGACATTGCCGAGACAACCGGGGAGATTCCTCTTTATAAGCGTCTGGTGATGGCAGATCCGCACAAAGTTGTAAAACTTGCCATCCGCGACTGTATGGCGGGAAAAAGCGTGTCGATTTACGGCGTATGGATGAAGGCATTCTTTGTGCTCTGCAAGATAGTTCCGCATGAGTGGATTCTGCGCGCGATGCAGGCGTTAAACCATTAAATCAGACAAAAAGCTAGTATCATTCAATAAAAACATGATAGAAAGGATTTTTACACCGTGAAAAAGATAAAAAAAGGCGATTACGGCTACCGCAATCATTTCAAGCGGAAACAGCTTTTTATCATCGCACTTCTGGCGTTATTTATCATCGCACAGCTGGTTGGGCGATCTTTTACAGACAATGATTCCATCAAAAAAATTCTGACGGTCATGGCGATCGTCACGGTACTTCCGGCGGCGAATCTCGCTTCCCCGCTGATTGCCATTTTCAAATACCATACACCGGAGCAGGCGTTTCATGAGGCATATATGCCGTATGAGGAAAAATTTGAAGTTCTCTATGATCTGGTTCTGACGACACCGGAAGATGTGATTCCGTCCGATGTGACCGTCGTTCACCCGACCGGCATCTATGTGTACTGCATTAATCCAAAGCTGAATGTAAAGCGCGCGGAGGCAGGTTTAAATGAACTGTTAAAGGCTAACAAACTGGATCCGAACCTGAAAATCGTGACCTCACGCAGCACCTTTGACAAGCGGATTCACAGCCTGAAACCGGCGTCAGAGTATGAGGACGATGGAACTGTAGAGTACGGTGTGCGCGTAATAAAAGGATTATCGATGTAAAAAAGGGAGGCGGCAGCCATGCGGATGCTGACAGTATCTAAAAATGAGGCGGGGCAGCGCCTGGACAAGCTGCTGGCAAAATATCTGAATCTGGCGGGAAAAAGCTTCATTTATAAAATGATGCGGAAGAAAAATATTACCCTGAACGGAAAAAAATGCGACGGTTCCGAACATCTGACCGAGGGCGATGAGATCAAGCTGTTTCTGGCAGAAGAGACGATTGAGAAGTTTTCGGAAGTGAAGATTCAGAAAGTACAAAAGAAAAAACTCGATATTGTCTACGAGGACGAACATATTTTACTGATCAATAAGCCATCTGGAATGCTGTCCCAGAAAGCGAAAGAGACGGATGAATCGTTGGTTGAATACCTGATTGACTATCTGCTGGATTCCGGCAAATTAAAGAAAGAGGACCTGGCGTGCTTCCGTCCGTCCGTCTGCAACCGCCTCGACCGCAACACAAGCGGCATCGTGGCAGCTGGACGTTCCCTGCCGGGACTGCAGATCATGTCCGAGGTCATCAAGGACCGGAGTCTGGGAAAATATTATGTCTGCGTCGTGCGGGGAATCGTAAAAGGCGAAGCCCGCATCGAGGGATGGCTGACGAAAAATGAAAAGACGAATCAGGTGTCGATCCGAAAAGAGGAGACCCCTGGAAGTCTGCCGATCCGGACTGCATACAGACCGCTGGTATCTGGAAATGGATATACCCTTCTGGAGGTTCATCTGATCACCGGACGATCCCACCAGATCCGCGCCCACCTGGCTTCCATCGGACACCCGATCGCCGGGGATCCAAAGTACGGCGATCCCCGGGTCAATGAGGAAGTGAAGAAACGCTTCGGCGTCCGCTCACAGATGCTTCATGCGTGGCGGCTGGTAATGCCGGAAACGATCTCCGAGCCGCTTTCATATCTGGCGGGCAAAGAATTTACCGCGCCTATGCCAGCGGAGATGAAGCGGATGGAAGAGATGATGAAATCAGCTCCAAAACGCCCAGCCAATCATCGCCTGTAAATTTTAAATTGTGCGAAAAATCAAAAAAATAAGTGGAGGAGCAACAACATGGGGACTTGGAACAGCCGGGGACTTCGTGGTTCAACCCTGGAGGATATGATAAACCACACAAACGATCTTTACCGTGAGAAAAAGCTGGCATTGATCCAGAAAATCCCGACGCCGATCACGCCCGTCTCGATCGATAAAACCAGCCGCCATATCACGCTGGCGTATTTCGACCAGAAGAGTACCGTCGATTACATCGGCGCGATTCAGGGCGTCCCGGTCTGCTTTGATGCGAAAGAATGCGCGGCAGATACATTTCCACTGCAGAACGTCCATCCGCATCAGGTCGCATTTATGCGGGAATTTGAAGAGCAGGGCGGGATTGCTTTCTTAATTATATATTTTTCACAGAGGGATGAACTTTACTACCTGCCATTTTTCCATCTGGACGCATACTGGGAGCGGATGCAGCAGGGCGGACGGAAGAGTTTTACATATGAGGAAATGGATAAAACGTGGCGCATCAAAAGCCACCGGGATATATTAGTCCATTATCTGGAACCGCTGAGCCGGGATTTAGGAGAAAGAGAGGATGATTTTTCATGACAACAGCTGTAGAACGTTTTTTGAAATATGTATCATATGATACGCAGTCAGACGAGGCATATGACACCTGCCCGAGCACGGAAAAACAGCTTCTGTTAGCCAATGAGCTGAAACGCGAGCTGGAAGAAATGGGTGCATCCGATGTGCGGATGAGCGAGTACGGATACCTGTTTGCACGCATTCCGGATAATACAGGCAGTACCTCTGCACCGCAAGAAGCGGAAGCTTCTTTCAGCACTGCGTCTGCTCACGGTGCATCCGGCGTTGGACAAAAAAACACCATCCCGGCACTTGGCTTCATTTCCCACATGGACACCGCGCCGTCCTTAACCGGAACAAACGTAAAGCCGCGCATCGTCCAGGCATATGACGGCAAAGATATCATATTAAATGCAGAAAAACAAATTGTCATGAAAGTTTCAGAATTTCCGTTTTTAGCCGACTTAAAAGGTCAGGATCTGATCGTAACCGACGGAACCACGCTTCTGGGCGCCGACGATAAGGCAGGCGTGGCGGAGATCATGACGATGGCAGAATATTTCCTGAGCCACCCGGAGATCCCGCACGGCGAGATCTGCATTGGATTTACGCCGGACGAGGAGATCGGACGCGGCGCGGATCGTTTCGATGTGAAAGACTTCGGTGCAGCGGTTGCTTATACGGTAGACGGCGGTCCGATCGGCGAGATCGAATATGAAAATTTCAACGCCGCTTCCGGCAAAGTCCGGATTCAGGGAGCCAGCATCCATCCGGGTGATGCGAAGCTCAAGATGAAAAATGCCCTTCTCATCGGCATGGAATTTCAGAGCCTGCTGCCGGTCTTCGAAAATCCGATGTACACAGAAGGTTACGAGGGATTCTATCACCTGGATGAAATGAGCGGAAATGTAGAAGAGGCGCAGTTAAATTACATCATCCGCGATCACGACCATGAAAAATTTGAACAGAAAAAGCAATTTTTCGCCGAAGCCGCCGATTTTCTGAGCCGCAAATACGGTAAGGGCACCGTGATCGCCGAAGTAACGGACAGCTACTACAACATGAAAGAAAAAATTGAGCCGTGTATGTACCTGATCGATATCGCCAAAGAGGCGATGACAGCCTGCGGCATCGAGCCGGAGGTCGTTCCGATCCGCGGCGGCACCGATGGCGCCCGCCTCTCCTACATGGGGCTCCCGTGCCCGAACCTCTGCACCGGCGGGTATAACTATCATGGAAAATATGAATTTATTCCGGTGGATTCGCTTCAGAAGACGGCGGAGATATTAGTGGAGATTGGAAAGCGGTTTGCAGCCCTGGCCGATTGGAATAAATAGTAGTAGGAGAATCTAACCATTTTTTCCGTTAAATACTGAAAAATGTTGAAGAAACAATCAGTGTGTGATAAGATTATATATAGGAAAAATAAAAAGCATAGCACCTGTCAATGTGCGGGAACACACTGACAGGTGTGATAAGTGTTTTGGCGAACACAGATCACAAGGAAGCTACCCTACTACGCTCGTAGTCTATTATAATGCAAGCAAGGCATTTAGGCAAGACAAAAAACGGGCTGTGGTTTATTTGCTGTACATTTAGGCAAGGTGTGACGTGATGCGCGGGACACCTTGCTTTTTGTATATCCGACAGGGGAAGAGCTGGAAGTTGATCAGGACTCCCAGCTCTTTTTCTACTTGTTTTACGGAGGACAAAGGGATGGACGAGCAGCAGATTACGGGATTATTAAGGCGATTTTACGCGGGAGACCAGAAGGCTTTGGAAGAGCTTTATCGGTTGACCGGTAAATTCGCCTTTTTTCATGCCCGGACGATGGTCCGGCAGGACGAAGAAGCATGGAAATTTGTTGAGACATTTTATACGGATTTATATAAAGCACAGGCAATACCCACATCGGAAGAAAAGGTTGATGGATGGCTTGCCAGCTGGATTCTGAAAGAAGGACAAAAGCTTCTGGCAGCCAGACAGGGAACGGTATCTTCGGTTCATGCAGGCAATGCCCCGACCCTTCCGGAGGAAGATAAAAGCGCGATCCTCGATGACAGCCTGATCCCGGTATTGGCGGAAGCATTGAATCAGCTGCCGCCGCTTCAGAAGACGGCAGTCTGGGGCTTCTATATGGACGGATTGTCGTTCGATGAACTGGCAGACTGTTTTGGATGCCAGCGCCAGACTGTCGAGACACGGCTTTATTATGCACAAAAGGGACTTCTGACGCGGCTTAGAAGCAGTGTTCCAGAACAGACATTTCCGGAAATCCTAAATACAGCGACGATTCAGCGGGGGCTTCTGGCACTCTATGAAAATACGGAATATCCGGAATACATCAGCGCCCTTGCCCTGGCGGAGATAGAAAAGAAGCTCGGTTTTATTTCGGACGAGGAACAGATGGAACATCTCAGTCCAGATAGCGAAGATACAGGCGGCGACTATGAAGACGAGGAAGCCTATGACAGAGAATCAAGAAATCTTCCCCACAGACGGAGAAAATCCTCATCCTTTAAAAAGAAAATCTGGGCGGCAGCCGCAGCTGTCCTCGTCCTGGCGGGTGCGGGCGGCGGATTTGCCTGGTATCAGCATCATACAACCATTGTCCGCCAGCAGAAAGAACTGGCAAGTCTGGTGGAAGCCAGCGGCGGACTCTATGGATGGCTGTCCGAACAAAAAGCCGTCCTTCAGGAATGCCCGCTGACGGAGGAAGAAAAAGAAAAACTGAATGCATTTCTGGATCAGGGAAAACAGATGCAGGAATCCGACTATAAGGGACAGATCGCATTTGTCCAGCAGATGGCAGATTTTGAGGCAGCCGTCAAGACCCGGCTGGACAGCGAAGAGACATCAAAACTGGAGGAGCTGACCGCACAGGACCCGGGCTATGCGACGGATGAACAGCTTTCCCAGATGTCGCAGTATTCAGAACAGGCAAAAGAATTGATTCAGAATGGAAAATACAAACAATTCGAAGCTCTTGCAGCTGAGTGGAAGGAATACGCCGCACAGGCAGCAGCAAAGAAAACGGGATTGGATGTATCTGTCGTTCAGTACGATTTTTCGGAATTTCCAAAGATCCGCCTGTATCTGGATGTCCGCGATTCAGGCAGCGGAGAAAGTGTTAAAAATCTGGCTCCGAATATGTTTTATGTATCGGAGCGCGATGCAGCCACAGGCGATTTCCTGCGCCGTTCCGTGGAGAAAGCCGTTCTGATGAACGAGAACGAAGGCTTAAACATGGATCTTCTCGCGGACACCAGCGGAAGTATGCAGAATGGAAATATGGAAGCAGCGAAGGATGTCATGCATCACTTCATCGACACCGTACAGTTTGGCGCAGGCGACCGCGTCAAACTGACGCCGTTTAACAGTGATATCGATAAAACTCGCTATTTCACCTCCGATGCCGGACAGTTAAATTCTGAGATCAGCAGCTACGTGGCAGACGGAGGAACGAAGCTCTATGATGCGATCATCTATGGCGTACAGGATGTTTCCGGTCAGGAAGGGGCAAAATGCGTCATTGCATTTACCGACGGAATAGATGAACACAGCTACAATACGGCACAGGATGTCGTAAACGTCGTATCGAGATACCGGATTCCGGTCTTCATCGTGCGAATCGGTGATACATCCACCTCCGGCGCAGACGCAGAACTCCGCCAGATTGCCGAGGCATCCGGCGGAAGCTTTAAAAACATGGCGCAGTTCAATGCAGATATGAACGCATTTTACAGCCAGATTTACCGTCAGATCAAAGAGTACTACGTCGTAGAGTATGAAGTGGACGACTCAAAAACGATTCTTGACACCCGGGATGTCTCCGTCTATGTACAGGACGGCAGCAAGGGCGGCGAAAGCGAGATGAACATTAAAGCAGGCGATGAATTTTTCGAGTCGCTGCTCGGAAGTTATCTGAGAAGCTATATCACAGATATGAACAATCATCACTATGAGCAGCTCGAACAATATGTAGACAATACAGTAGCAGCCGACAACACATGGTCAATCCAGTGGCAGATGAAGAAACAGGTAACCGGCGGATTTTCCAACGTAGCCGAAGAGACGCTGATGGACTATGAGGTAACCAGTGTGACGGTGGAAGATGAAAATACGATTCATTTAAAAGCAAACGAAAACTATGACGTAGTTTACGATGAGGTGCTGGGAGATCTTAGAAAGAGCCAGCGGACGATGGCAGCCGATATCATCAGCTACCTGAATGCACGCGGCTATTCCAATCTGGACGATTCCACCACCGTGCGCGCATGGGCGAAAGTCAACCAGAAGCCGGAGTATATCCTTCGAAAAGGAAACGATGGCAAGTGGAAGTTTTCGGAGTATGCCGGAAGTCTGACGCTGGATGAAAAACGGCAGTTGTATAGTGCTGAGATAACGGGAAGTACGTGGTAGGAGGCAGAAAATAAAAGGAGAATGGTATGAAAAACGAACAAAACGAAAACTTCTTATATGACCCGGAAACGGGTGAACCGATTTACCCACAACCAGAGGACGCACCGCGTTTTGACCCGGAGACAGGTCGTCCACTTGGGAACAATCAGCCAACCGATGCCGCACCGGATCTTTTCGATCCGGAGACGGGGCTTCCAGTTGGACAAGCTTCACCAAGCAACGCAATTCCCGATCGCTTTGATCCGGAGACGGGACTTCCGCTCGGACAGAGTCAGCCAACGGACGCTGCCCCGGATCTCTTCGATCCGGACACAGGGCTTCCCCTTGGACAGGGCGCAGCCAGCCCGGACCGTTTCGACCCGGACACGGGTCTTCCGATCGGTTCTGTTGCCCCCGATCGCTTTGATCCAGACACAGGGCTTCCGATCGGCAGAGGTGCTGCATGCGTAGCAGGTGCAGCCGGAAAAGGTTTTATGCACGGCAAGACACTGGCGGCCGCAGGCGCTGGAATTATTGTGCTGGCAGCGGGCGGCACTGCCATCGCTGGCGGCGGACATCTGATGAAAAACAAAAAAGATATTGTCTCTGATGCCCTGACCGGAATCGTGGAGACGATGGATGACGGATACCTGGAGCAGACGTTTGGACTGAAAGATTTGCAGGAGCTGGCAGCGGGCGGAGATTCTACGATGGGTGTTTCTCTCGATTTCGACGGACTTTCACGCCTTGGTCTTCCAGATTCCCTCGCCGTCGATGTGAATCTGTCGAAAAATACCAAAAAGGATGCCGCTCTTCTGAATGCAGCTGTGAAAGCGGGCGGTATGGATCTGGGGACATTTTCCCTGTATGCGGATAACCAGATGTTAGCCGCTGCTGCCCCGGAGCTTATCTCACCGGTTCTCACATTAGACTATCAAAACCGCCCAGACAAGCGCGTCGAATCTTCCTTTATGGGGGAACAGCTGAATATCGAGTCTGAGGATTTCAAATATGCAGCAGAAGTAACTGGAATCTTCCATGATGCAGTTATGGGGAAAAAACGGTATTTTGATTTCAGCGAATTGTATGACCGTTATAAAGAGACAACCAAAGCAGCTGACACACTGAAAAATGCGATGGAAGTTGAAAAATTAGATTCCAAACGTTTTACCGTAGACGGAAAATCACAGAAATGCCGGGGCTATCACGTGGTTGTTTCCCATAAGGATCTGGCTGATTTTGTTAAAACTGCCGGAAAATATCTGGTATCCGATGATGAACTTCAGAATAACGAGATGGCTCGGCTCAAGGATGTATTAACAATTATCCGTATGCTCGAAGGAAATCATTATGATTCAGCGGATTCCCAGGCCGAGGAGCAGATGGATAAATTAAAAGATGCAATCCAGTCCGGTAGCGATGAAATCGAAGCGTTCTTTGACGACAACGTAGATGATCTTGACATGATCCTGTATGTCGATAAAAAAGGAAATGCCGCGCATCTGGAAGTTACAACCAGTATTGATATGGGTAATCTCTATGATGTTGAAGCTGCTTTTGATTTTGAAGGCGGTTCCATTCCAACCCGTGAGATGAATGGTACGATAACCGCTGATTCCGGATCCAGCCGTCTTGGCCTTAAATTAGATAAGGCAGAAAAAAATACAAAGGAGCTCTGGCAGTCAGACTGGGATATTATCTTATCGGAGGATTCGTCGGATACACGTATATCGCTAACCCTGGAACATGATAAGAGAGACGATGAATTTCAGCTGGAAGCAAATATAGATGATGCGAAACTGGAGTTAGGGGGAGAAATTCTTGATTACAGCAAGGGCAAATCGATCGAAATCGCGGTCGATACAGCGCGGCTGAACACAGGATGGACTGAAACGTGGCTGAACGATCAGGATAGTTTCAGCATGTTCCTGAAACCACTCTCTGAGAAGGTGGAAATTCCAAAGGGAAAACAGATTGATATTCTGGATGCAGATGAGGATGACTGGACTGACATGGAACGTGAACTGGATCGCAATTTTGATATGATTCGGTCTTACTAAAACAGATAAAGGGGAGAAGATATATGGCATTTTGTGAAAATTGCGGTTCTCCACTCCCGGATGATGCAGCGCATTGTCCGGAGTGTGGAATGGCGGTAGGGATGAAACAGGCAGCAGAATCAGCAGGCAATACAGTGGAAGCAGTGTTCTGCCCGGAATGTGGTGCCAAAAACGCAGGGGATGACCAGTTTTGTCAGGAATGCGGCGCGCCTTTGAACGGACAGGCACCGGTTCATACAAACGCGCCAGGAAAAGCTCCCGTCTCTGACGGAAAGAATCCGCGAAAAAGCTCCGGCGGCACCGGAAAATGGATTGCAGCGGGGGCAGCCGTCGTGATAGTGGCAGGCGCAGCTTTTGCGGTTCCCAAAATATTGGGCGGCAGTACTTCCGGTGGCAGCCCACAAAAGGGTTTTACCTATGAAAAAGACAATGTACTGTACTATACCGACGGAAAGAAAACATTAGAACTGACCGATCGGATCCGAAGCGACAGTTCCAGCACTTATCCGACTTCCCAGATTGCATATTCATCGGATGGAAGATATGTTTTTTACACGGGTAAGTATGGTTCAGGAAGTGAGGGGACTCTTTATCGCAGAGACCTGAAAAAGGACAGCGAAAAGAATGATACCGAAGAGAAGATCGCCAGCGACGTTACTCATGTAGGGCTATATGGAGATAATATTATCTATACCAAGGGATATTCCGTTTCCAACGGGTATCAGTCGGATATATATTTATGTACAAAGGAAGACAGTGAAAAATTATGTTCCGGTGCTTCCAGCTACTATGTCAGCAAAGATGGAACTTCCCTTCTCTGGCTGGACGATGAACAGCGCCTTTACCGCAGCGCAATTGGCGGAAAAGGGGAAAAAGAAAAGCTGGATTCCGATGTGACGGACATTTTATCCACAACGGATGATTTAAACACGGTTTACTACAAAACGAGTGACACCGACCTGTACTGTGCGACAGGCATGGAGACAAAGCGTGTTGATTCCGATGTAGAAGAAGTATTTCCATGCAGTCAGAACAAATGCGTTTATTACACGGTAAAAGGAAAAAGCTACGAGATAAGAGACTTTGTGATTGATGACAGCGTATCATACTACGATTACTGGGCAGAGCAGCAGAGAGAAGACTTGAATAACGCAAGCCCGCTGGAAACCTATGAGCTATACTTGTTTGATGGAAAAGAAAGCAAGCGGATTATGGACAATGTCGATTATGTTTACCGCGTCGATCCTTGTATTTATATCGATGAAGAAAGCAGCAGAACCCAGGAAAAAGCGTATATAGCTGTGTCTGCTATCTATGACCAGTTGCCGCGCATCTCATTTTCACAGGTTTCACGCGATTCATCGGTAACTGCGGAATTTTTCAAATTGCATAGCAATTTTTACAACGGAGAAGTTCCTGCACGCATCGTGACACCGGGTGCTTCGTTGGATGTTATATATGGAAGTAAATATAACTATCATATTGACACTGTCAATCATGTTATTTACCGGGATGTGTTGGAAGAACGGACAAAGGATGGTTCCTCCTCCTACCAGGTTGAACGCCTTGAAAAAATTCCCTACACGCAAAATGGTCTTAAAGAGGCTGTTGTCATCGATGATGATTATGATGGTGCATTCAGTGATAGTAACGGTGATCGCTCATACGCATTTTATGTAGATGATTCCCACCTCTACTATATTACAGATTACAACTACGATCGTTATCGCGGAAGCCTTCGCTGCGATGGAACCGAACTTTTGGATGATGTAGGATATTTAGAGAAAAACAATAACCGCCTGTTTGCGCGGGGAGTTGGAGCTGAGATGGGAAAGGATACCGATCTCTGGGAAATCTCTGGTACAAAAGTGACTGAATACGGTTCTGACATTCACGAATATTTTCCATTAAGCGATGGACGGATGGCACTTCTTCAGGATTACAGTGACCGCCGGTATGAAGGAGACCTGTATCTATGGAAGAATGGAAAAACCGAAAAACTGGACGAGGATGTTCGGATTCTCGAAGATAATTATTACTATATTGATTGATAAAAAGGAGAATGAGATATGGCAGACATCAAGAATACATTTTCAAAGGGGCTTACCATTTTAAACGTAAAAACTGCAAATTTTTTGGAAATCAATAAGATCAAAACGTATATTACCACGCTTCAGACGGAAATCGACACCCTGAAAATGGAGCTGGGCGGAGAATTATATCAGAACTGGGCGGCTTCGGAAACGCCTGTTTCCGAAGCAATGGAAGAAAAACTGAACCTGATTCGTGAAAAAGAGGTACAGATTGCCGAACAGAAGCGCGCCGAAGCAGCACTTCTGGAACAGGAAAAGCAGATTCTCGGCGAAACCGCACAGCCTGCGGCACCGGTGTACAACAATCCGTCAATGCCGGAAAATCCGGTGCTCATCTGCCCGAACTGTGGTCAGGTGTACGAACAGCCGTCGCGGTTCTGCCGTAAGTGCGGAACGCGGATGAATTAAAGAAAGGAGGGATATCTATGTTTTGTCCGAAGTGTGGAAAAGAATTAAAAGGTACTCCAAAATTTTGTACTTACTGTGGTACTCCGATTGTGGAAGAAACTGATAAAGATGCATTTGAAGAAACACAGCATCAGAGACATTCTTCCCACAGTAGAACAGAATCTTCAGCACGTATAGGCTCTGCCAAAACAGTAACATTAGGAATCCCTACAAAGATCGGCATTGGTGCTACCGCAATTTGTCTGATAGCTGGCTCAGCAATGTTCGGATCGCATATGGCGCATCGACGAAATTCTACAGGAACAATCGTTGCTACAGAAGATAGCACGGAAACCACGGAAACGCTTGAAGAAAATATGCTGGCGGAAACTACAACGGAGGTGACAGGCGAAACAGCGGAAATTCAGCAAACAGAAGAAATAATTGCCGAGTCAACAGAAAATCCAGAAAGTGTTCGAATTAAGGAGACGAATCAACAGGCAGTTGCTGCATACCGGAAATACTTATCCGATAGAATGTATTTACCTGATAACCCAGAACCTGGTGAAGAAGGGAGAATTGGGGAGTTTTGTTTGGTAGATTTAAATCAGGATGGTGTATTTGAATTATTTGCAGATAATCTCAACACAGAGTCCTGCTCTGCAGGACAATACATGAATTTTTTGTATTATCAAAACAATTCAATAAAAGAAGAAGGACTTCTACCGTTTTTAATATATGATCCGAAAACCTCAAAGATTATATCCTGGTATTCCAAGCAAGGACTTTTTGTGAATACATACCAGTATTCAGGGAATGCCTTAACAGAACTTGGAGAATGGTCTCTCATAGACAGTCCATGGCAAATGACAGAAAGCGAGTTATTAGAAACAATCAACGACGCAATACGCGTATCTGGAAATGATGCTGGGTATACGGGAAACTTTGTATCGCTGACAGAAGAAAACTTGAAAAAATATTTATCCTCTGATGGTATTGCAACAGGAAACGGAAAAATGGAGCACTTGAATGAAGATATATTGGCACCACTAAAAGAGAGCTGGTATGAAGCAAAAAAATATATGGATGAAGAAAATGCTGCAACGGAACCATAAAATATTCACATACAAAAAGGAGGAAACGATATGAAAAAAAGTACATTTTTAAAAATTGCAGGCGTCTCAGCCATGCTTTCCATAATGGCATCCATGCCCGCATTCGCTGGAAAATGGAAACTAGACGAACAGAACAAATGGTATTGGTATGGAGAAGTTTCTACCACAAATATCTGGAAATGGCTGGATGGCAACAATGATGGTATTTACGAATGCTATTATTTTGACAAAAACAGTCACCCGCTGATGAATGTCATTACACCAGATGGTTACCAGGTCAACGGAGACGGCGCATGGGTCGTGAATGGAGTGGTTCAGACAAAAACATTGTCTGATGAGATCAACTTTATTCGTAGTACTTATGCATATACAAATGCCCACATAGGGGAGTATCAGGCTAAAAGTCAGCCAACAGACCTTTTTAATGGTTACAGCACCGATGGAAGCAATATATTTTATTATACACAGAGCGGAACCCTGGTAAAACAGATCGCACGGTTAGATACTATGACGGTCGAAATTTACCACTTAAATCCGGCATTAGGACGTAGCGCTTCTACAGATTATATTCAGCCAGAAACAACTGCAATTTTTGCATTTGCGTATGATAAAGCTGGAAATGAATACCGTGTTTATCTGAAAGACGCGGAAGTGATCCGCTGCATCGGACCAGATAAAGTGGTACATGATTTTCCGCGTGGATTAATATATGGAGAATTTGTTCGCAGTTCTCTGTATCCAAATCCAGAACTTCAAAGTTATGTATATAAAGAGCAGATCGGGGAAGTTTTGAGAACCATTTCTCCATTTTGGTATCAATCCTACGAGTTTAATGAACGCGATATGGAAGAAATGAAAAATTTTGTGTGGTAATAATTTCCTAAAAAATAAAATGAAAGAAAGAGGACGGTATGGACAAATGAAAAAAACAACGAAAAAAATGATTACACTTATAACAGCGGGCGTATTGTCACTTGCTGCATTTACGCAGGCATATGCGGCAGATTGGAAAAAAGATAACATCGGCTGGTGGTGGCAGGAAGACAATGGCACTTACCCGGTTAATACATGGAAGATGCTCAATGGAAAATGGTATTATTTTTATGGAAATGGCTATATGGCATCTAACATATGGATTGGCAATTATTATGTAGGGTCTGACGGAGCCATGCTGGCAAACACACGCACACCGGACGGTTATCTGGTAGGTGCAGATGGTGCATGGATTCCTGAAGTAAATGAAACAGCCATTCAGCGACAGTATGAGCAGGTTGTTCAGAGACTCCAGAAAGAAGCGGCAGCGGACGATCTTTATGAATTTGAAGATTGGAATATAGTGGATTTAAATGGAGACGGAGTGCCAGAACTTTGTATTGAAGAAAGCTGGAATACTCATGGAGTAATTCGTGTATGGGTATGGAAAAATAATACAGCAACGGAAGTGAATCTGCCACTCTCTGGAAGTTATCAAGAGCGAAAAGGAAATTTATTTGTAAGCTATACATCCGGGCATTCTTCTGGTGAGAGTACGGATTGCTATCGCCTTAACGCCCAGGGTGAAGCTGAATTTGTATATGGATCAAGCTGGACCAATGGCGCCTACAATGGTATTGGAAGAGATGCATATTATTTAGATGATGCGAACGGAAACCATATCATGGAAGTAACCGCGGATTATTTAGCACAAAGAGAAGCTCAACTTGGAATATCATAAAAAGTCTGTTTTAAGTATAAATTTAGGAAGGAAGAATTTAAGATGTTTTGCCCAAAATGTGGAAAAGAACTAAAAGGAACTCCTAAGTTTTGTCCGGGCTGCGGCGCTGCTTTAAACAGTGCCACGGCTAAAAAGCCAGAGCCGAAACCAGTACAGAAGCCTACCCAAACAGCTAATAAGGTAAAAGCATCTGACAAGAAGCCGACTGCCTCAATTCATGCCGCAGAAAAAACGGTTCAGACGGGAACCACTGTAAAATCTTCTATGCTGGGTGTCAAAATCGCACTGGGTATTCTGGGCGTGGCAGCCGTTGGTGGGGCAGCAGGAGCTGGATATTACTTAAACGCGGGAAATAAAAACGATGCGTCGGTGGATGCGATTTTAGAGGCAGGGAAGGCTTCTGATACATCCGATGAGGTGTCTGGTGAAGATGCAACTCTGGTAGAAGAAACGAATGCGGCGGATCTTGGGGAAAATGTGGACGAGATCAACAGGAAGGCGATTGCGGAATATCGGAATTATCTGTTGAGTAAAAAGGATTTGGCTGCAAACGAAGGGGGATTAGGTGCATTTTCTATTCTCGATATTAATGGAGACGGAATTTGGGAAATGTCAGCAACTGCAGCAAATTTACCAGATGCCTCGTATTTGGCGCCTTCCCTAATTATCTGGTATTCAGATGGAGCACTTCATGAAGAGGAGCTTAATGAACCATATAATATTTATGATTTTTCTACTGGTAAAGTAGGTGCTTTCTGTATTCATACAGGAGAAACGGATCTTTGTACATACCAATTTGACGGAAAACAACTAAGTAAAATTGGAGAGTGGTCTGTACAAGATCGTCTTGAATCTAATACAAGTGCAGAAATCAAACAAGTAATGCAGGAAATCGATCAGACTACCGGCGCCAACCAGATGGACCTAGACACAATGGTAGACATAACTGAACAAAACTTAGATGAATATGTATCTGGAAGTGGAAAAAGCACCGGGTATAAGACAGATGCCGAATTATTCTCTTCCGTCCTTCAGGAGGCGCTTGAAGAGGTTCAGGCTCAGGAAGCAGAACAGCAGGCATCAGCAGAAGCTTCTTCCCAGTCAGCCGGCTCCATCGTTCTATCCGAGCCAAACGGCGATCAGGCGGTTGCCGGGATCAATGCAACAGTTCAGAATATTATTAATTCCAATGCATTTGCAGTTGACGGAGAAAGAGTATCTCTTGCAAAATGCCTTGAAAAAATCCGCTGTATTGAAACGGATCGTTTATACGAACAGACGTACAAGCCATTTACAGATGAGCGTCTGAATTTAGATGCGGCATTCCGTAAAGCGGGGTATCAAAATGCTACTATCGCATATTTTTATGATCCATCGGCGGCACCTAATAGCTATTCAGAGCCGATTTATATTTATCTGATCGCAGATGGAAAACACTATCAGTATTACATCCAGAACGGAAAAGTCATCCGCCGAGTTGCGCCAGAGGCAATTACCAGCAATGTAGAAATTAATTTCTTCTTAAAAGCATTGATCGAGGATGGCGCTGCCTGGCATGAAGAAGGAGGGCTTTCGGGCTGAACCGGATGCCCAGTATAAAAATATAAAAGGAGAATCAAAGAAATGTTTTGTCCAAAATGTGGAAATCAAATCAGTGAGCAAACAAAATTCTGCCCGAAATGTGGGGCTTCCATGCTTTCGGCGGGACAGCCGGAACAAGCATCGGCTCCCTCAAAAATGCAAAAGCCTGCAACAGCACCTACGCCGAAACCTCCTAAAAAGGGATTTCCGATTATCGCTGTACTCGCAGGAGTTATCTTGCTGTTAGCCGCTTGCGGTGTAGCGTTTATCCTGGGAAGCAAGAAAGCGGAGCAGGTGCCGGAAGAGACACAGGAGAGTGGCGATCTCTGGGATAACTGGGAAGACGAGACGGAAGAAGAACGTCCGGTAGAAGCAACCGAGGCAGCAGAGGAAACAGAAGCATTCGTCACACAGGCGTATGAAACAACCGCTGCCGCTGCAGCACCTACACCAGAGGCGCTTTCTTCTCAGACATATGAAACAATGTATGTGGTGAACTGTAATGAAAGCATTTCGCTCCGTACCAGCCCGTCCACAAGTGCCGCCGCTGTCCGTCAGATCCCGTACGGGGAGGCAGTCAGCTATATCGGAACCTCCGAGAATGGGTTTTATAAAGTTTCTTACCATGGTGATACGGGTTATGCATT
Organism: Clostridium fessum; assembly: GCF_027698965.1. Lineage (NCBI taxonomy): Bacteria > Bacillati > Bacillota > Clostridia > Eubacteriales > Clostridiaceae > Clostridium > Clostridium fessum. Next base: position 180,916 of record NZ_JAQEQF010000002.1, on the reverse strand, counting down.
GGCTTCATATTTGTCTTACCAGCCAGCTCCGCCGAAAACGAACACCTATACAACGATGTGGGTTGTGAACTGCAACGAGAGCATTACGCTTCGCACCAGCCCATCGACAAAAGCAACAGAAATCTGCCAGATTCCGCTGGGTGCAACTGTTTCCTATATTGAATCTGCATCAAATGGGTTCTATAAGATTACATATCTCGGAAAAACGGGGTACGCTCTGGCATCTTATCTGAGTTATTAATGCGATGATAAAACGAACTTTATGCTGGAAAATCAAATGGCTGTGTTTGTTTTCTCTGCTTTTAACCTTATCCGCCGGACACAGGCTCCATACCTGTGCGTCGGACACAGCCTCTTTATCATGTGAGCAAAGCGCGCTTTATTCATATGAATCAATGGAGCACGATATTCATACCTTGATTATAAAATATCCTTCTCTTTTACATGGCGACAGTCTCGGGAAGACGCCCGACGGGCGTTATCTGTACCATTTGGTAATCGGAAATGAAAATGCAGAGAAACAGATTCTTCTGTTTGCTTCCATTCATGCGCGGGAATATATCACAACGCCGTTGCTTATGAGACAGACGGCAGCATTGCTGCAGAACCTGTCGGATCAGACAGCATCCTATCGCGGATGTTCCTATCAGGATTTAATGAAGAATATCGCAATTCACATTGTTCCAATGATAAATCCGGATGGTGTCTCCATCAGCCAGTTTGGCATGGATGGAATCCGAAGCGCCACGGTCCGACAGGAAATTTACAAAATTTACGAATTGGATCAAGCGGTTGAAATAGGAAGCTATCTGAGAATCTGGAAATCAAATGCACAAGGTGTGGATCTGAATCGAAATTTTGATGCAATGTGGGATTCTTACAACGATCATCTGGGACATCCTTCCTCCGATCACTATAAGGGGACGTCTCCGGCATCTACGGAAGAAGCAAAGGCGCTGATAAAACTGACTGAGCAGTACCCTTTCAAACGAACGGTAAGCTATCATACACAGGGCGAAGTAATCTATTGGTATTTCGCACAGACCGGCGATTTGTTGAACGAAAGCAAGGCGTTTGCGGAGTCGGCATCCGCCGTCACAGGATATCCATTAGATGCGGACTACACCAAACTCGATCCCGCCGGATATAAAGACTGGGCGATCCAGAAGAAAAACATTCCCAGCCTGACAATAGAGGTAGGCAGAGGTACAAATCCTCTGGAAATGAGTCAGCTTCCTGCGATCTATGAGCAGAATAAGAATGTGATTGGAGAAATTTTGTATGGGTTGAGAGAGTAGTTGGATATAAAGAGATTGAATCCAAACATGTTATAAATTTTTATAATGAGGGCAGAGCGATATGGTTTTATGTGTTGTAAAATATAAAAATATATCCCTCTGCTCTTTTTGTACTATGTGGTTCTATATTTTTGCACAAATATATAGAATCGCTTTTAGCCATATTGTATGTATCATTTCACATACAGGAAATACACCCGTTATATGTTTGTGCGTATTTACAGAATAAATGGTTGCAAAATTCTTACTTGCATATCCGAACCAGATATGTTACATTTAACTCATCAAGCATATATATTTCTTTATCTGCAATTCAAGCAATCTTATATTCTAATTATTAATCTGAGAAATCTTATGCTTATCCAACTTGGCAATACGAAAGGGCAGGAGATTCTCAGAAAAGCCAGATTCTCCTGTCAGAAAGGGGAGAATTATGGGGAATTTAATGAGGGTGCGGAGAAATCACAAGGACACGCTGTTCCGGATGCTGTTCAGCACAAGGGAGAATCTGCTGAGTCTGTACAATGCAGTGAATCATTCGCATTATACAGATCCGAAAGAATTGGAGATTGTGACGCTGAAAAATGCTGTATATATGAATATGAAAAACGATCAGGCATTTTTGCTGGATATGCAGTTAAACTTATATGAACATCAATCGACATGGAATCCGAATATGCCACTGCGTTTTCTGTTCTATGTGGCAAAAGAGTACCAGATGCTGGTCCGGAACCAGACCTTGTACGCATCGGCATTGGTGGAACTGCCGACACCGCATTTTGTAGTATTCTACAATGGAGAAAAAGAGCGGGAGGCGGAGGGACTGCTTAAATTGTCACATTCGTTCATGCAGAAGACAGAACATCCTGAGCTGGAATTGCTTGTGAAGGTTTTAAATATCAATTTGGATAAAAATCTGGAGATCCTGGAAACCTGCCGGTTATTGAAAGAATATATGCTGTTGGTTCATAAAATACGGCAGTATGCGATTGAATACAAAGATATCAATCAAGCGGTTGAAAAGGCTGTGACGGAATGTATCGATGAAAATATATTGGCAGAGTTTCTGAGGAAGAATCGAGCGGAGGCGATAGAGGTGTGTATTTTTGAGTATGACGAGAAGAGGGAAACGGAATTGATACGGAAGGCGGAGTTTGCAGAAGGGGAGAAGGTTGGTGAGGCTAAAATACTTTTAAACCTGATTGAAAAAGGCATACTAACAAAGGAACAAGCCCTTGAACAATTTGGTGGTACTTATGAGGACTTGGAAAAAGCAGCTTTATCCGTAACACTGGTTTGAAATTTTCTCCCAAATTCAAGAAAAAACCATTGACAGATCCATATTCCGATGCTAGAATATCTAAGTGTGCCGCACAGCGAGGCTAAAAGTGCGCAAGCCGCCATAGCTGGCGAGTAATGATAATAGGAGGTGCCATCAGATGTACGCGATTATTGCAACAGGTGGTAAGCAGTATAAGGTTGCCGAGGGCGATGTAATCAAAGTTGAGAGACTCGGTGCTGCTGCAGGTGAAGCTGTTACTTTCGATCAGGTTCTGGCTGTTAACAACGGTGAGATGAAGATCGGATGCCCGACTGTAGAGGGTGCTACTGTATCCGCAACAGTTGTTAAAGAAGGCAAAGGCAAAAAAGTTATCGTTTACAAGTATAAGAGAAAAACTGGCTACCATAAGAAAAATGGTCACAGACAGCTCTTTACAGAAGTTAAGATCGAAAAGATCAACGCTTAATTGAAATGATTCAAGTAGACGTATACTCCGATTCCAAAGGATGTACCACGGGAGTGGAAGTAAAGGGACATGCTGGATATGATGAGTACGGCAAAGATATTGTCTGTGCGGCTGTATCCGTTCTGACTGTCAATATGGCTAATTCGGTGGAAAAATTTACCGATGACGGTTTTAAGGGCAGTGTGGATGAAAAGACAGGTCAGTTTATTTTTCATTTTACCGGTACTGTAAGTGCGGAATCAAAACTCCTGATGGATTCGCTGATACTTGGACTTACCGATATCGCGGAGAGTTATGGAGATAAATACATTAAAATTCGATTCAGGGAGGTGTAACGCATGTTTAAAATGAACCTTCAGTTATTCGCTCATAAAAAAGGTGTTGGTTCCACAAAGAACGGTCGTGATTCTGAGTCTAAGAGACTTGGTGCGAAGAGAGCAGACGGACAGTTCGTATTAGCTGGCAACATTCTTTACAGACAGCGCGGAACCAAGATTCATCCAGGTGTGAACGTAGGACGCGGTGGAGATGATACATTATTCGCTATGGTTGACGGCGTCGTAAAGTTTGAAAGAAAGGGCAGAGACAAAAAGCAGGTTTCTGTTTACCCGAGAACAATTAACGAATAATTATAAAGAAGCTCCATACGGATTGTATGGAGCTTCTTTCAGATCAGAAGGAGGTATTTATGTTTGCCGACAGTGCAAAAATTTATATCAGATCCGGAAAAGGCGGCGATGGTCATGTCAGCTTCCGCCGGGAACTTTTCGTAGCTGCTGGCGGTCCGGACGGCGGCGATGGCGGTCGCGGCGGCGATGTCATTTTTGAAGTGGACGACGGACTGAATACCCTGACCGATTTCCGTCATGTCCGCAAATATGTGGCTGGCGACGGAGAGCAGGGCGGAAAGCGCCGCTGTCACGGAGCAGACGGCGAGGATCTGATTGTCAAGGTTCCAGAAGGAACCGTTATCAAGGATTTTGAATCCGGTAAGGTAATCGCGGATATGTCCGGCGAGAACCGCCGAGAAGTGATTTTAAAAGGTGGCAAGGGCGGTCTTGGAAATATGCACTTTGCGACCTCGACGATGCAGGTTCCGAAATATGCACAGCCGGGACAGCCGGCACAGGAACTCTGGGTACAGCTGGAATTAAAGGTAATCGCAGATGTTGGTCTGGTTGGTTTCCCGAACGTCGGTAAATCGACCTTGCTTTCACGCGTTTCCAATGCACGTCCGAAGATTGCCAATTATCATTTCACGACGCTGAACCCGCATCTTGGAGTGGTTGATCTGCAGGATGGACAAGGCTTTGTCATGGCAGATATTCCGGGGCTTATCGAGGGTGCTTCCCAGGGAATCGGTCTGGGACATGATTTCCTGCGCCATATCGAGAGAACCAAGGTTCTCGTTCATGTTGTGGATGCGGCATCCGTCGAGGGACGTGATCCGGTTGAAGATATCCGTACCATCAATGCGGAGTTAAAAGCATATAATCCGTCGCTTTTAGAGCGTCCGCAGGTGATTGCTGCCAACAAGGTAGATTCGATTTACAATACCGGAGAAGAGGACTGGGAAGACCCGGTAGAGCGCTTAAAACGCGAATTTGAGCCGGAAGGCATCCAGGTATTTGCCATTTCTGCAGTTACCGGACAGGGTGTAAAAGAGCTCCTTTACCATGTAAATGATCTGCTGAAAACGGTTGACCGCAAGCCAGTTATTTTCGAAAAAGAATTTGAGTACCAGTATCAGGGCGAGAATCTTCCGTATACCGTGGAACGCAATGAAGATGGTATTTATGTGGTAGAAGGACCGAAGATCGAGAAGATGCTTGGTTACACAAACCTTGATTCTGAGAAGGGCTTCCAGTTCTTCCAGAAATTCTTAAAGGACAGCGGTATTCTGGCTGAGCTGGAAGAGGCTGGCATCGAAGAGGGCGATACAGTTCGTATGTATGGTCTTGAATTTGATTACTATAAATAATTGACATTTACAATATTTCAAACTCAGAAATCCACACTGGATCTGAGTTTGAATTTTAACAGGAGATAGATTTTATGACAAGCAAACAGAGAGCTTATTTAAAAGGTCTCGCGATGACCATGGATCCGATCTTCCAGATCGGCAAATCCAGCCTGACGCCAGAACTGACCGCTGCTGTGGCAGAGGCGCTGGAGGCCCGCGAGTTAATTAAACTGAATATTCTGAAGAACTGCGTCGATGACGGCAATGAGCTGGCAGCCGTTCTGGCTGAGCGTACCCACGCACAGGTAGTACAGGTAATCGGCAAGAAAATTGTTCTTTATAAAGAGGCAAAGGACGAGAAGAAACGTAAGATCGTTCTGCCAAAATAAAGGGGCTGCATTCTGCGAATGAATCTCTGACAGAAAGGATACGGATGACGATGAAAAAGATCGGTATTATGGGGGGAACATTTGACCCGATCCATAATGGACATATCATGTTGGGAAGACAGGCGTATGAAGAATATGATCTTGACTGCATCTGGTATATGCCCTCCAGGATCCCGCCGCATAAAAAGGATCATACGATCACAGCGGCAAAGGACCGTTTGGCAATGACTGCAGCTGCGATCGCGCCGTATCCTTATTTTAAGCTGTCTGATTTTGAACTTCGCAGAATCGGCGGAAATACCTACACAGCAGACACGCTTCGCTTATTGAAAGAAGAATATCCGGATGTTGAATTTTTCTTTATCGCGGGCGCAGACTCAATTATGGACATTGAAAAATGGTATCATCCCGAATATGTTCTTCCAGCCGTCACATTTTTGGCGGCAGCAAGAGAGCATGAGGAGGCAGATCGTTCGCTGGATGAGCAGATTTCCTATTTAAACCAGAAATATCAGGCGCATATTCTGCGTCTTCACTGCCGTGAAATGGATGTCGCTTCGGCGGAGATCCGCGCGGCTTTCCGGGCAGGACACGCAGCAGACGTTCGTTCCCTGGTGCCGAAGGAAGTCTGTCAATATATCGAACAGCACGGCTTGTATCAGGAGGTAAATGTGTAATGGACGAAAGAATTACAGAGATACGGAAGCATTTGAAAAAGAAATTGAACCCGATGCGCTATGAACATACGCTGGGTGTTTCATACACATGTATGGCTCTGGCAATGCGTTACAGTGCCAATCTGGATCAGGCGGAGATGGCTGGACTTCTCCATGACTGTGCAAAGCGCTATGATGATGCGACTATCATCTGCAAATGCCAGGAGCATGGCATTGAACTGACTGAAGGTGAACTGCGGGCTCCGGCTGTGATTCATGCAAAATTAGGCGCATGGATGGCAGAACACAAGTATGGTATTACCGATCCAGAGGTCTTATCTGCAATCGCCTGCCATACGACCGGAAAACCGGCGATGTCCCTGTTAGACAAGATCCTGTACGTAGCCGATTACATCGAACCGCGCCGTGATAAGGCGCCAAATCTGCCGAAGCTCCGCCGTCTTGCATTTGAAGATCTGGACGAAGCGCTGTATCAGATTCTGGACAGCACCCGCAATTATTTAAAGGAAACGGGCACGGCAGAGGATGATACAACCGAACAGACCTGGGAATACTATCATGAACGTCATGTTCATCAATAGACACATTAACAGGATTTAAATAAAATAATGAGGAGGATAATCCCCGTGGAAGCAAAAGAGCTGACCAAACTTGCCGTAAAGGCGCTGGAAGATAAAAAAGGCGAAGATATTCGCGTCATTGATATTCATGGAGTATCTGTACTGGCTGATTACTTTGTCATCGCAGACGGAAGCAACGCCAGCCAGGTAAAGGCAATGGCAGATAATGTAGAGGAAGAACTCGGCAAAGCCGGTCATGAGTGCCGTCAGATCGAGGGCTATCAGACTGCCGGATGGATCCTGATGGATTACGGCGATCTGATCGTACACATTTTCTCCCGCGATGACAGACTGTTTTATGATCTGGAGCGCATCTGGAGAGACGGAAAAGTAGTTGAGAATGTGGAGGAATTGTAATAGATTTTTGTTATTTTCCCTTTATATCTTAAATAAGAGTGTTAAAAATGAAAAACGTGTTTTCTGTCATACCTTAAATAAGAGGTATGAAACCGGAAAGCACGTTTCCCGTTATATCTTAAATAAGGACGACGCCAAGTCAATTTTTCCCTTTATATCTTAAATATATGTAGTTTCTTTTTACTTCTGAAACATCTGATTATCTGAAAAATACCCTCTTGCAATTTAAAAAACTTGATGATATAGTGGCGGCAACGGTTTGGCGAATGCTGAAATGAACGGAATACCGGTACCGGAATTATGATAAAGCGCTTTATGATTTCAGGCAGGAACGTCTGAGCGAAAATTTGACTCAAAACGTTATCCGCAGAAACCGCTAATTGGAAATTCGAATTCGATGATGATATAGTTGCAACGAAAAAATTGAACTGGAAAACGAAACCGTAACAACGAAGACGGAAGAAAAACCGTTGTTTTGGAAGAAAGGAGAAATTCATATGATGGAAAATTATGTTTATCCGGACACTCATGAGATGTTTGATTTGCACGACACATTGGAAGAACTGATCTCCAAAGAAAGCTATGATATCGGGTTGGGGCTCGGTTCAAGAGTGGACTCGGATCCCGATTTGGAGTATCTGCTGGAGGTGCTGTTCACTCCGGTAGAAGCCCGCTGCTCATATCTGGATATCTGGGGAAGCAAGAAGTATCCGGATATCATCACTGACATTAAGGATGGCAAATTTATGGATATATCCATGGAAGAATTTGAGGAAAAGCGTGAGAAATGGGTGAAAGAGATCCGCGAGACCGATCATCCGATGCTTCGTATTGTGAAAGCGATTAAGTATGGCCGTGAGGTCAATGATTGGGAAATTAAACTGCATCTGCAAAATCTGGTTTCCAGACAGAAAAATGTACTGATTTATATGCAGGTGTGCCAGAGTATGATCACTCACGGCTTCTCACTTACTCAGATTTCTCAGGCTGTGCCGTGGGTCGATAAATCGGATATCTACGGTCTTTCCCTGATGCTAGATTTATCGATGGAACTGACTCAGGAGGAGCGGGCCGAAGTGGAACAGGAATATCGCAGGACCGGGAAGCCAAAGGTATTAAAGGAAGTGTTCGGAGAAGAATAGAAATGAAAAATGAGTTAGTTTTATTTACAGACGGCGAAGTGAATATAGAAGTTCAGATAAGTCCGGAACAGGAAACAGTTTGGTTGACACAGAAGCAAATGGAAATTCTCTTTGAAGTTAAACATGCCACAATCAGTGAACACATATCAAATATTTTGTCTTCCGGAGAACTTGACGAAACTTCTGTCGGATTTTCCGACAAAAGTACAGGTGGCAGAAAACCTAAAATATATAATTTGGATATGATTCTTTCTGTAGGATACCGAGTAAATTCAAAACGTGGTATCGCGTTTCGAAGATGGGCGAACAATGTTTTGAAACAGTACATTATTCAAGGGTATGCAATCAACGAAAAGCGATTAGCTGCTCTACAGAAAACAATTGATATCCAGACCAGGATGCTGGCATGCACTTTGAATGTTGAGGAAGCAGACATATTAAGAGCTGTAAATCTGTATACGGATGCCTTAGTATTATTGGATCAGTATGATCACCAGACATTGGAGAAGCCAAAAGGAAATCAGCCTATTTACAGGATCACTTATGAAGATTGCCGTCATATGGTCGATGCTATGGAGGATTCGTTTCATTCGGACGTCTTTGGAGTTGAAAAAGAAAAAGGTAAGGTTGAGGGAATTCTTGCTGCAGTATATCAAAGTATATTCGGCAAGGATGCATATCCATCATTAGAAGAAAAAGCCGCAAATCTATTGTATTTTATGATCAAGGATCATCCTTATGCGGATGGCTGCAAGAGAATTGCGGCATCACTTTTTCTTGAATTCCTAGATAAAAACAACGCTTTATTCCAAGATGGAGAAAAACGACTCAGCGATGGAACCTTGGTGGCCGTTACGTTGATGATTGCTGAATCCAATCCAGAAGAAAAAGAAGTAATGGTGAAACTGGTGATGAATCTACTGAATTTGCAATAAAAAGCACGGATTGCAATACTTGTCCCTGAGATTCTCACCGGCAAATACCGCTGTGAGAAATGCTTGTGTTTTATCACGATGAATTAACAGAGGAAGATATTAAAATTCTCTCTCTGGTTTCGGAGATTACAAAGAACGAGATAGCGAAAATGATGTTAAGATTTGCAAAGAATTCAAAGTGAGTGAAAATCGAAAGGAGACCAGACTATGGGAAGGCTTTATAAAATCAACCCGCCGTGTCCCAAGTGCCATGAGGAACATAATTGGTGGCATATCCAGCTGACGGATGAGGAACAGGCGAAGATGGATGCGTATGTGGCAGCCAGTGAGGGAAAATCATCCTTGGAGTTACTTCTGGGCGAGCCGGGAATTGTTGTTACACGAAAGCTTAAGTGTTGTTGCTGCGGTCACGTATTTGAAGTGGAAGCCGGGCTGCGGAAATTCGACGAAGTCGGATACCGGGATCAGGATTTTATTGCAGCGGTCGGCGAAATACCCGTGTGATAAGATTAAGGAGTTGATGAGATGCATTTGGATCTGTCAGCATTGGGAATCCTGCGTAAAGCAGAAGATAAATGCGGTCGGAAATACATGGATTGGCGGATACCATATATGGATCAGTCAGGGCTTATCATGGTCTATAAATCCGACAGTCGGTATGAGAAGTATCAGGTTTATTTCTTTACGAGTCCGGCAAGCGATTGCCCGGGCAAATACCTGCATACAACCTACGGAAGTATCCAGGTGGAAGATGGTTCATTGACAATCAGAACAAAGAATAGCGTCTATGAATTTGAGCTGGATGCATCATGCGTATCAGAGGTGGATATGATTTTGCTGTTACATACGGTAAACGAGTATTTTCGTGATGATGGCACGTGAGGCAGACAATGTCAGGTACTGGGCTGCGGGAGCGATTCCGCAGCCGTTTTCATAGCGTTAGATATGAAATTAACAAAGAGAAAAAGGAATGATAAACATATGAGCAGTTTTGAGAATGTAGAGGTTTTTGAAGATACTAAAAGGCTGTGCAAGACAAACGGAAAGATTAAGGAAGCTCTTGCACAGTCAGTGAAAAACCAGAAACTCATCCTGGAAGGAGAGGAGCTGTCTGCTGTGGATAAGACGCGTTTCACAGATGAGGCGAAGATTGTTGTATCCACAAAGCGGACTTTCGAGGCGGTTGCAGGCTATGCGGGCCAGAAGGTGGCGGTACATAACTTTGCTTCTGCGACCAATCCGGGCGGCGGCGTGACAAGGGGATCCAGCGCACAGGAGGAATGTTTGTGTCGGTGTTCCGGCCTGTATTTCTGCCTGAGCGTACCGGAAATGATGAAGGGTTTCTATTATCCGCATCGCAACGCGAAGAACCCGATCAACAATGCGGATATCATCTATACGCCGGATGTGACCGTATTCAAGACGGATACGAATATGCCGAGGCTGATGGATGAGAAAGACTGGTATGAAGTGGATGTGATTACCTGCGCGGCACCGAACCTGCGGGAATGGCCAAGTAACCGGTTCAACCAGGGAAACGGTGACCGGGCGGTAAAAGTCAGTGACCGTGAACTCCTGGAAATCCATAAGAAGAGGCTGACCAGGATTCTAGATGTTGCAGTACTGAACGGTGACGAAGTGGTGATTCTGGGTGCTTTCGGATGCGGAGCGTTCCAGAATAAGCCGGAAGTGGTGGCACGTGCTGCCAAAGAAGTGATGGCGGATTATCTGCACGCATTTAAAACCATTGAGTTTGCGGTCTATTGTTCCCCGCGGGATGACACGAATTTCAAGGTGTTTAAGCGGGTGATGGGAGCGTACTAAGAAGAACATATTGTAATGGAAGAATTGTGGTATGAAGTTTAAGAAATGCGGACCGGAGCATGAGGCATCTTATTTGTTTGAAGTTGATAAAAATTGGATGCGGAGCGGAAATGATTTTTCAGAATTATTGGAGTCTATTCGCAAAGAAGCCTACCTCAAAGGATTCCGGAAAGGCCAGGAAGAAGCCAGTTATGGATTCTGGAATAAGGATTGCCGTAAAAAATTCAGGGAAGATGAAGAGACAGGCAAAATTATAGAGCACGAGCATTTTTGGACGGCACATGACGAGTGGTCACAGTACATTGGAAAAACCGCGTCGAATCTGGCGGCGTCTGCATACCGGAGTTATGCGGATGGAGAAAATGCCATTGACGGCGTGATCGAGACTCTTTCCGTTATGCTACGTATTGAGTTTGAAAATACAAAGCAGAAAGAGGACGCTGAAAGTATTGGTGCAGCATTGCCTGTTACCCAGGTGGAAAAATGGCTGAGCGATACGGAAATGCCGGATGGTGTTTGCATGTTGTCAATGACGCGCAAGATTCTGGAAGAGGGGCGTAAGGAAGGATTCAATATTGGATATTTGAAAGGACTGATGGCGGTGCAGTCAAAAGAGTAGGCATTACAGTGGAAAGGGGAGTGAGAATATGAGACATCAGGACAATACCGGAAAATTCATAGCGTTTATTTTGCGGCATCACCCGGAATCCATTGGTATGAAACTGGATGAACACGGATGGGCCCGTACGGAAGATCTGATTGCCGGGATAGCGAAGAGCAGACCATTTGACATGCAGATGCTGGAAGAAATTGTACGGACGGATTCCAAGCAGCGGTATTCTTTCAATGAGGATAAAACACTGATCCGGGCAAACCAGGGGCATTCCATTCAGGTGGATGTGGAATTGGAGCAAAAGACTCCGCCGGATGTTTTGTGGCATGGAACGGGAGAGAAGTATGTGGAATCCATCAATAAGATTGGATTGATTCCGAAATCCAGGCTGTATGTGCATCTGTCAAAAGATTATGAGACTGCCAAAGCAGTCGGGAACCGACATGGAAAGCCGGTTGTATACCAGATAAATGCAAAGCAGATGACCGAGGATGGTTATCCGTTCTATTTATCTGTAAATGGGGTATGGCTGACCAAAGAAGTGCCGGTGCGGTATCTGAGCATTCTATAAAAAGTAGTTCTCATGTGGAAAGCGAACATAGAATAAGAGCATCAAAAAAGCAGGGACAAATCGTGAAGATGCACCTGCTTTTTTGACATATTTGGGGAGTCTCTTACAAACTGGAATTTTCAAATTAGTCTTTGCAAATAACCTTTGAACCTTCACCATCAATTACAATTCCCTGACGGTTGTTAATTGGGCATAGATTCAAATCCGAAAACTCAGTCATTATTTTCTCGGTAACTTTCTTAAATGGTGCTGTAAGATAATGCGGAAGAACATAGAAATCAATCAAATCAAGCCCTGCATCATCTTCTTGTGAGTAGTCCTCTGGCTTTTCATCCATTTGCTCGATATATTGGATGCTTGGAGCGCATATAATTGCGCCTGCCGACTCGCCGATCATCAATTTTCCATTTGCCAATTCCTTTTTTAGTAGCCCATCAGTTCCCGTTTTACGAAGCTGGTCCATAAGAAAGAAAGAATTTCCGCCGGTAAAATATATCACATCTGCTTCTTCAAAAACAGACTGTATCGTTGAATAAGCCTCCGTTGAAATATCAATTTCAGTTACGATTGCTCCCAACTTTTTGAATGATTTTCGAGCCGAGCCGACATAACCGGTGTAGCCTTCACGCAGTGAAGCTGTTGGAATAAATGCGACTTTCTTATTTTCAATTTCTTCCTTTATCAGACTTCCCACACTTGAAAAGTGCGAACATAAAAATAGTTTCATCAATATTCTCCTTTATAAATCTCGATTTACCTTTTATTCTATCACAAAAAATAGAGCCAGTGTAGAAAAATCACATCAACTCTATCCAGACATTCATTCTTCATTTTCCGGGAATCCAAATATCAGAGAAAATTCCACTTCATCACTGCCGGACCATCTGTTGACGCTGATGTGATCCGCCGCAGCCATGGCCATCCGCATCCGTTTCTGAGTGGCCGTGATATCAAAACCGCACCGACCGGTAAAGACCGCGGTAATATCGTGAAAGTGATCCTGCCGGATAGTCAATTTGGCACCGGCTAGTTCCGCAAAGTCTTTCAGAATCGGCAGAAGCGCCGCATCAAACCATGTCCGGAAATCCCGTACCGCATCATCAGCACGTTTCTGGTGAACTTTTTCAATGGCTTCCATGGCGGCCGCAGCTTCTTTTTGTGAGAGGTTTTCTGCCATGTCGGCTAAATTACCGGCCTGGTCTGCACCTGTAAAATCAAATCTCAAAACATCATCGTTTTCATTCTGCTCTAAAAGTCCACTCTGTTCCATAAAGTATCATCTCCAAAGATTTATAAATTGTTCATTAGAACAAATATGGCGTATAGCGTTAAGTGGTCTGCCTTGCGAACAGGATTCTGTTTGACGCAGGAATTATGGCAGGAATGTGCCGGGAATTGATATTGCCTGAACCTCGGTGTCTGCGTGCATTCATCCCCTGCCTGCAGAGGTTAGGGGGTATTCTGCTAATGAGTGATAAAATCGAATTTGCGAGTATGGTAAGAAAAAATAAGTTAATTGACACTGCAGAAGCATTAAATTCCGTTGACAAGTCATTCTTTATTTGATAATATTTATCAAGTAATTTAATATCCCATGAGGGAGTAGTTAGCGCGAAAGTGTGGTTTGTCAACATTCTGATTATAGCAACTGTATAATCTGGCAAATCTTAAATAATGAGACTCATGTATATCGATGGACAGTTTTTGTATCATGTATAGCTGTCAGTTGATATACATGAGTTTTTCTTTTGTGCATTGATGCAAAAAAGAGAGGACATCATAATCGACAGTGAGCGGTGAGGGAACATGCATTACATCTAGGAGGAAATGAAAAATGATGCTGTTTTTTAAAGTGTTTTTTACAGAATTTATCGCAGAGATGGGCGATAAAACCCAGCTTATGCTGATTGCTCTGACTTCAAAATATAAGTTGAGAGATATTATACTAGGAACTGCGGCGGCGATTCTTGTTCTGAATGGTCTTGCCGTTCTGGCGGGCGGACTTGTCAGTGAATTTATTCCTGACTGGCTTATTAAGATGATTGCAGCACTTGCATTTCTGTATTTCGCCGCATCGACTCTTGCCGGTGATGATGACGAAGAAGAGGAGGAGGGCGGTAAATCAAAGATTCAATTCGCACCCTTAGCTGTTTTTTGCACATTTTTTGTGGCAGAACTGGGAGATAAGACTCAGCTTACAGCCATCACGTTCGGAGCCAATGAAGGCATGAAATCAGCCTTTGTTGTATGGATTGGATGCTCTCTGGGACTTTTTGCAGCGGATATTCTCGGAATGCTGGTTGGATATCTTTTAAAGAGCAAAACTCCCGATGGGCTGCTGAATACACTGGCATTTGTTATTTTTTCCATATTTGGTGCTTTCACACTTTATCAGGGACTGAACATGATGAACGCAAGAGTCTGTCCGATTCCGGTATGGTCGGTATGGATTGCTGCGGCTGTTATTTTTACTGCCTTATGTGCCTGGATCTATATAAAAAGAAAGAAGGAAAATAAATGCGATATTTAAAACCACATTATTATGATAAATTTGTCTGTACAGCAGGAGATTGTCCGGATAGCTGCTGTGCCGGATGGCAGATCATGATTGATGAAACCTCTCTGGAGCGATATGGAAATGAAAAGAGCGAGTTCGGAACGCGATTACGCAATTCTATTGACTGGGATGAAGAATGTTTTTACCAGAACAATCGGCGCTGTGCATTTTTAAATGAAGAAAATCTCTGCGATCTTTATAAAGCACTGGGACCAGATTCTCTTTGTGATACCTGCCGGATGTACCCGAGACATACGGAAGAATACGAGGGACTTCGGGAATTATCTCTTTCCCTGTCCTGTCCGGAGACGGCTAGAATCATTCTTTCCTGTAAAGAACCGGTCCGTTTTCTGGAAGAAGAGGACGATTTGGAGGACGATTTTGAAGAATTCGATTTTATGATGTTTTCCCAGTTGGAAGATACAAGAGATGTTCTGTTTTCGATTTTACAGGATCGATCCCTTCCTCTGACTCTCCGAATGTCGGCATCCGAACAGCTGACAGAACAATATCAGATCCGGGTGGAAGAGCAGAAGGAATATGAAATTGATGAACTTCTGCGAAACTGTGAAGCTCATCATCAGAGAAAAAAACTCCAGGAATTTGTATCAGAAAGTCTTGCTGAAAAAGGCATTGATGCAGCATCTCTCCATCGGTGGGCACGCCAGATAGAAGAATTGCAGGTACTACGCGGTCTGGAACGCCTGCGTCCGGAATGGGATGATGTGCTGGATGGTGCTGAAAAGTGGCTGTATCAGGGAAGTGAGGAAACCTATCATAAAATTTGCGAAGAATTTCATAAGGCATATGGAAGCTTAGGAAGTCACAAAGAAGAATGGGAAAATCTGGGCGAGCAGCTTTTAATGTTTTTTGTCTATACCTATTTTTGCGGGGCTGTCTACGACGATATGGTCTGTTCCAAGATGGAACTGGCATTGTTCTCTGTTCGCTGGATACAGGAATTTCTGATGGTCAGATGGCTGGAAAATGGAAAGAAACTTTCCATGAAGGATGTGGAAGAAATCTCCTGGAGATATGCCCGGGAAGTAGAACATTCCGATGATAACTTAAATGCACTGGAAGACTGGCTTTTTGAGCGGTATGCACCGGTTTAATCACTGAAAGAAGCATATTGCAAAAATGAATCATACGAACAAAAAAGCTCTATTCTATAAAATTGAGCGTACCGTATCTCCGGACGTCAACGAATAGCATAGAGCTTTTGAGTTAAATTTTGCCACATAATGCTTCTGTCATTTTCATGATAATAAGCAAAAGGTAAGCGTCAGTAAACCAAGAGGTTACCGCATAAGGCGCAGCAGACCGATTACTTTGCCAAGAATCTGTACTTTATCCACAATAATCGGATCCATAGTTGCATTCTCCGGCTGGAGACGATAGTGACCGTTCTCCTTGAAGAAACGCTTAACGGTAGCTGAATCATCGATGAGTGCAACCACGATCTCGCCATTCTCTGCGACACTGGTCTGTTCCACGATAACACGATCTCCGTCATAGATGCCCACATCGATCATACTATTGCCGCGGACCTTCAGCATAAAAGTTTCGCTGTTCGGAAGCAGTTCTGCCGGAATCGGGAAATAGTTCTCCACATTCTCATCAGCCAGAATCGGCGCACCGGCTGCTACAGTACCGATAAGGGGTACATTTACCAGTTCACGGCGGGACAGGTTAAAGGTATCATCAACGATCTCGATGGCTCTCGGTTTCGTCGGATCCCGGTGAATATATCCGTTCTTCTCAAGCTGTTCCAGATGAGAGTGGACAGAAGAGGTAGACTTAAGCTGTACCTTTTCACAAATTTCACGTACCGTCGGCGGATAACCTTTCTTTAAAATGCATGCTTTAATAAATTCCAAGATCTCTTTCTGTTTATCTGTAATACGTCCCTGTGCCATATAGATTCCTCCTGTCGATGAAGTATATAAAATGTTTTTAATATCGGATATACAGTGATTCTGGCAGGATACAAGTCGAACGCCCACCTGATGGGACCAGCAGCTGAATCACTGAAAGGTCTGGCCTATAGTAAGCCCTTATTATATTATATATAGTAACATATGTTCGGGCAAAATGCAAACTATTGTTCGTCTTTATCAATGTTTTCTTTTTTAAGCTGTTCTCTTGCCTGCTCAAGCAGCACTTCCAGACGGGCATTTTCTTTGTCTGCCTGACGAAGGAGTTCCTGCATTTCCCGTTCTTTTTTGAATAGTGCGCGCTCCATCGTAAGCTCCGCCTGGGCTTTGCATTGCTGAAGACCCATATCAGCATCTGCTTTTTGTTTTGATAATTCCTGGGTAAGTCCTGTGAGTTTCTGCTGTAGTTCTTTATTTTCAGTTTCAAGTGCCAGAATCCGATCGGATGCATGCTGATAGGACTCTGACTTTACCTCCTGTTCCTTCTGAGAGTGAGAGAGAGCAAGTACCGTATCATGAAGCTCCTGTTTGCATTGTAAAAGCTCATTCTTAAGCATTTCTTCTGATTCTTTTGAATGTTCATTTTTCTTCAGCTGATTTTGTGCCTCTTCTAGTTTCTCCTTCAGCATCTGGTTGATCTGCTCCTGGTCAGCAGCACCTTTTTTGAGCGATTCTAGCTGTTCGGTGAGTGTCTGTTCCTGCTTGGTCAGCAAAGCGGACTCCGCATCCATTTTTTTCTTTTCTGCTTGAAGTTGTTCTACTTTTTTCTGTAACTCTGTGAGGCGCAGTTCTTTTCTCTGGAGTTCAGAAGAGAACTCCTCCCGTGCTCTGGCTTCTGCATTCTGGTTCAATTCCAAGCTATACAGATATGCGGAGGTGATGGACTTAACCATGGTTTCAAACTCCTCAATCTCGACACTTCTCCCCGGGATTGAGGATTTGGCTTGATTTAACTCAAACACCTGCATCACATGATCAAAGCCCTGGGCCTGGTTCATTCCTTTTTGTTCGCAAAATGCACGGAAAGCATCCGCTGTATCGGAATCGATTCGAAAGTTTGCCTGTTTAATTTCTCCCATATTCTATATTCTCCAATCTATTTTTTTGTAACTGTTTATGCAACTATTCAGTAGGTCTGCGCATTTACTGCGCTGACCGTACGAAAACATGGGTCAGCAGGCAAAAATCCCATTGCCGTAGGCAATTTTTAATGGATTTTTTCGTGTGACTGTGAAGGTACTGAACAGTTACCTGTTTATTTAATACCCTGACATTCTTGCTGCGAGATGGTAACTGTTCATACTCATGTAGACAGTTACGCGAGATAATACTCTGCTTATCAAACTGATTTCAAAGAAGTGCTTTGCAAAGATCATGCGCCAAGTCTTATAACGTTCGATTTAAACTGAAATTTCAAATTGCGTCATACTTTATTTTATGTATATAGATTATCATGAAACCACAATGGCGTCAATCTGATTCTATGGTATGTTATATATATGTTATACATGATTATTGTTATACATAGATTATGATTTTGATAGTAAAAATAGGAATGAAACTATCAACTATTCGTGAAAGGATGCTTTCGCGAATAGTTTCATCGACTTTTGTGGTCATATTTGCCAGAAATAGCAGCGCAGTTTTGTGCAATATGTATGATTTCCTATAAAAATCTATATACCTAAAGTATTTAGATTTTTATAGGGAGCAGGTGTCTGCTGCTTACGAGCAAAGCCGCGTTTTCTTACGTCACTTTTGAAACCGAAAATACCGTAAGAAAAGGTGGTGGCAACAGAAATTTGCCGTATTTAAATGCGAAGACACGGAAAATTTCGTTACTGGGCACGTATGCGGGAACAGTAGCAAACTGCGAACAAATGTTTGTTTTTTCTTTCAAAATCATTGACAAACATTTGTTCGTATCGTATAATGTAACCATACAGAACAAATGTTCCTGACATTTTTATAATATTCAAATCTCTTCTCATTCTTTAAGAACAGATTTGAATACAAAAAGACGATTCCAACAAAACACGAGAGGAGAAGATTGCAAATGTATACGTTGAAAAAAGGTGTTATGGTTTTAGCTGTTGTTTTCATCATGCTGCTTTCGGGCTTTTTTGGACGGAGTCTGATGTATGTGATGGCTGAGGAAGAAGCAGATACTAGACCGGAAAAGTACTATACCAGTATTCATCTGAAAGATGGAGATACGCTCTGGAGCATTGCTCAGACATATTGTGCAGATTCGGAGGAGTCAGTTGAAGAGTATGTACGGGAGCTGCGCCAGATGAACAGTCTTTCGGATGACCATATTGACGCAGGGCATTACCTGACCATTCGTTATTATAAATAAATCGTTACCGTTCACATACACGTACACACAACCGATAACAGAGACAGAATCAAATTTATAGAATTTTCCATATTCCTGTCCGTAGTCTGTTCATTTAATCTATTTTCTGGTAGAATAAAGTTTAGCAAGCAGTCTATATCTGATTAAATGACAAGCGACAGATGAACAGGAGGAAATAAGGATATGAGTATTGTATATCACGAATCATCGAAGATATTTCATTTATATAACCAGACCATCAGCTATATCATGATGGTTCTTCCAAACGGACATATGGGACAGCTGTATTATGGGAAAAAGATTCGTGACAAGGAAGATTTCTCATACCTTCTTGAATTAGCTCCCAGAGACATGGCATCTTATCTCTATGAAAACGATCGCACCTTTTCACTTGGACATATTAAGCTGGAGTACGGTACTTACGGAAGCGGTGATTACCGGCATCCGGCAGTAGAGATTCTCCAGAATGATGGAAGTACCTATTCAGATTTTCAATTTACTGGATATCAGGTTACATCCGGAAAGCCAAAACTGCCGGGACTTCCCGCTACTTATACTGAACAGGACGGGGAAGCTGAAACTCTTATTATTACGTTAAAAGATACCCATACTAATCTGGAGCTGCATCTTTTATATACAATATTTGTCGAGGGCGGTGTCATTGCCCGAAGTGCTTCTATTTCCAATCAGGGTGACATTTCTGTACAGGTTCAGACCGCGATGAGTCTTTGCCTGGATCTTCCTGACCACGATTATGAGTGGATGCAGTTTTCTGGGGCATGGGCGAGAGAGCGCGCACTCCACACACGCAGGCTTGAGTATGGCATTCAGGCGATTGACAGCACCCGGGGACATTCTTCCCATGAGCAGAATCCGTTCATTATTTTAAAACGCCCTTCGGCTGACGAATTTCAGGGAGAAGCCATTGGCTGCAGCTTGATTTACAGCGGTAATTTTCTGGCTCAGGCAGAAGTGGAGTCACATGGAACCACCCGTCTTATGATAGGAATTAATCCGTTTGGCTTTAGCTGGGAGCTGAACCCTGGTGAAACCTTCCAGACTCCGGAGGCAGTGCTTGTTTACTCCTCTCAGGGACTTAACGACATGAGCCAGACTTTTCACCGGCTGTATCGGCGCCGACTGGCAAGGGGGTACTGGCGTGATCGCGAGCGCCCAATCCTGATCAATAACTGGGAGGCAACTTACTTCAATTTTACCGAAGAAAAACTTCTACAGCTGGCTTCCAGAGCGCAGAAATGCGGCATAGAGCTGTTTGTTTTAGATGACGGCTGGTTTGGTGCCAGAAGCAGCTCAAAAGCCGGACTGGGCGACTGGGAGGCAAACCGTGACCGTCTGCCAAACGGTCTTTCCGGACTGGCACAGAAGATAGAAGCGCTTGGCATGAAGTTTGGTCTCTGGATCGAACCGGAGATGGTAAATGCCGATTCCGATTTATTCCGCACGCATCCTGATTGGATCCTCCAGGTTCCAGGGCGAACGCCTTGTCACGGACGTTACCAGTATGTATTGGATTTTTCCCGGCAGGAGATCCTTGATTACATCTATGAAAAGATTGCATCGATTCTGGAAGGCGCCTCCATTTCCTATATCAAGTGGGATATGAACCGAAGTCTCAGTGATGTATGGAGCAGAGGAGTTTCCGCCAGACAGCAGGGAGAAGTATTTCACCGCTATATTCTGGGTGTTTATCAGATGTATGAGCGGCTGACAACACGCTTTCCGGACATTCTGTTCGAATCGTGCGCCAGCGGCGGAGCGCGTTTTGATGCAGGTATGCTGTATTACGCACCGCAGGGATGGCTCAGTGATAATACAGATGCGATTGAACGCCTGCGGATTCAATACGGTACTTCCTATGGTTACCCGATCAGCTCGATGGGATCCCATGTATCTGCTTCTCCGAACCATCAGCTTCATCGTCAGACACCGCTTTGGACACGTGCCAATACCGCGTTCTTCGGAACTTTCGGCTATGAACTGGATCTGGCACAGCTCGGAGAAGATGAGCTATCTGAATTAAAAATTCAGACCGCCTTTATGAAACAGCACCGGTCCCTGATTCAGTATGGTACTTTTTACAGACTTTCCAGTCCGTTTGAAAACAATATCACTGCCTGGATGGTAGTCAGTGAAGACCGCACAGAAGCCCTGGTCGGCTGGTACCGGACACTGAATGTAGCCAATGGTCCGTTTACGCGGCTGTATTTACAGGGACTGGAAGAATCCGATCTTTACAATGTCACGGAATATACAGAAGGACATGAAAGTGCCGTAAGCACCCACTATGGTGACGAACTGATGAATTTAGGACTGATTACCAGTGACGCCTCTTCCGGACAGTATATGGATGGTAGAAGAGAGAGCTGCGACTTTGATTCTCGCCTGTTTTATGTACAAAAGCAGGCTGAATAATAAATAAGATAAAAGCATTGAAAGGGGATGCTCCCGAATCTGGTTTTTAAAGAAGAATCCCTGTAACTGTTCAGTAGGTCTGCGCATTTACTGCGCGTGACTGTGAAGGTACTGAACAGTTACGAATCCCTTTTAATTTAAGTCCGGCGTTTCCCCGTATAATCCCGCTTCCGGCGTTCATTTACGATATGATTCAGAATCCCGCCACCGATAATAATAACGGCTGCCATCATCAGCACACGTTTCGCCCCTTCCTGCGGAAGTGTGCTCTTAGACGCAATCGACGTAGTATTGAATTGAAGGGTATATTCGATTTCATGAGGCGTTCCCATCGCCAGTGTATCCGCCCTGACTGTAAGTTCTTTTGTCAGATCCAAAACAGGGATCGTAAAATGAGAATTTGCGTCCTTGGCACTTTCATTCTCGTATTTTCTATTATCTACCACCATGTAATCATAATTGGAACTGCTCCATGTGATGGATATGTATGCCGTTCCATCTGTCACCGTCAGAAGAGCAGGACTTTGGATCGAAGCCTTTCCGCTTCCTCCGGTCATCGTTACCTCGATGGCATATTCACCATCCTCCAGGGAAAGTAGCGTTCCAGCACCTGCCTGTGCCGTCAACGTCCACCGGCTGCTAAATAAGATACAAATGATTCCCAGAAGAATGAAACCTATTTTTTTCATAGACAGAAAACTCCTTCCCCTGTGTTTATAAATTCTTTTTCTTATACAGAAACCAGGACGCAGCAACCGAAAAACACGCCAGATACAGAAGCAGGATCCCAATCGTTGTATAAGAAAATGCCTCATGATTGGCGATGCTGCGAAGCGCCGCACTGGTCTGCGATAACGGCAGATATTCAATCACCTGGCGCAGACCATCCGGCATACTCCGGGCTGAAAAGAATGTATTGCACAGATATGCCATCGGCATAATCACGTAATTCGAAAAGCGCGGCACATCGGCATGGTTTTTGGCATAAAAAGATACCACAACTCCAATTGTGGAAAACACAGATCCGTTTAAAAACATTAGAAGGAACGACCAGCCGTTAAAACAGAGCCCCGTTCCGATCGGCAAAATCAGAAGAATAATCACGGCTCCCGCATATAATCCCCGGAGACTTCCGCCGATGATCTGTCCCGCGATGAACTGCCACAGCGGGGTAGGAGAGATGATGACCTGGTCAAATGCTTTTTCGTACAATCTCTGGACGTTTAAATTCTGGGCGATAGCATTGAAACTGCCATTCATGGTCGTCAGGGCAACCACTCCCGGAATCAGAAAGTTCAGATACGATTGTCCGTGCGACATGGTCTGGATTCCAAGACCAAACACCAGAATATATAAAAGAGGAGCAATCATGGCAGCCAGCGTGATTTTATAAAAATCCCGCCGGAATTCTACCCATTTTTCCCATAACACAGTAAGAATACCCATTTTTACCGGCATTCCAGCTGCTGCCCGATTGTCTCCAGAAATACATCTTCCAATGTCGTACTGCGAAGCGCTGTTTCCTGTTCTGACGCGGACAAATACTGAATTGCCTCCTCCTTTCCATGAAAATAGTGTGATTTCAGCCCATCTGGTGAAGTCTCATCAACCGCATACCGCCCCAGCGTCTCTATCATATGCCCCGGAGCATCTGTTTCCTCCAGACGTCCACCGCACATAAAGCCGACACGGTCACAAAGCGTTTCTGCTTCCTCCATATAATGCGTTGTCAGAAGAATGGTAAGCTTTTGCTGATTTAGCTTTTTCAGAAGATTCCACATCTGACGGCGGGCAAATGCATCCATCCCTGCAGTCGGTTCATCCAGAAGAAGGATTTCCGGTTCCGTTAAAAGTGCCCGGCAGACCATCAGCTTCCGCTTCATGCCTCCGGAAAGCTTTCGGACGGTTCTCTTCCGATAATCGATCAACCCGCAGAATTCCAGCAATTCCTCTGACCGCTCCCGAATCTTTTTGATCGGCATATAATAAAGACGTCCCTGATATTCCATAATCTCGTTCATCGTCATATCCTGACGCATCGAGTATTCCTGCGTAACGACACTGAGTTTTTGTTTCAGCTGGTTTTTCTGACGGGTCAGCAGCTCTCCGTTGATCCAGATTTCACCCGAAGTCGGAAGCAGGAGAGTGGAGAGCATTCCGATGGTGGTCGTTTTTCCGGCACCATTCGGTCCCAAAAGCCCAAAGAACTCGCCTGTCTCAATTTTCAGGTTCAGATCCTCGACCGCCAGAAAATGATCGTATTTTTTGGTCAGATGCTTTAATTCAATCATGGTTCCCTTCCTTCACGACAATAATCGAATAATAACTTGCCCGATCTGGAATTTCATCGATTTTATGATAAATATGCTCCTCTGGCATACCACAATTTTCGATCATGGTACCTGTCATATGCTTTTCTTTCAGGGTCGCCTTGACAAGCGGCATCTTGGAAGCTGCTTTCATCAGAACCTTGGTACCTGGAAGTTCCAGCGCCGCCTCAATATCATAAGTGGACGGAATAATATGAAGCTGTTCTGAGCGGTCGACAAGACTGTCCTGAAGCTTGGCGCTGACCGCGCAGAAGGACGGAATGCCATTGATGATTTCAGTTGCATAACCATGTGCTTTTACAATCCGATGGATATAAATATAGGTACTGTAAATCGTCGGATCTCCGAGCGTGAGGCAGGCAACATCCTTCCCCTGTTCCAGCTGCTCTATAATCTGATCCGAGGCAGCCTGGTATGCTGCATTTAAAACAGCTTTATCTTTTGTCATCGGAGTAGTGAGGTTTAAGCATTCCTTTTCATCCAGATTTTCCACGATCCCGCTGGCAATTTTATAGGAAACTGCATTTTCCTTTCCATCCGCCGGTACCGCAATCACCGGGCACTTCTGAATCGTGTCAACTGCCAGATACGTCATGAGCCGCGGATCGCCCGGACCTACTCCTACGCCATATAAGGTTCCTTTTATCATAAACATTTCCTTTCTGTGAAAACTGTGAGAAATTCAAGTGTTCAACTTTTAAAATTTTTGTACGATGCCTTTTTTGCTTTTTTAATAAAGTTCGAAATTAGCCTTTTTCAAAAGTAAAAAATTTTGTACTTTATAGTTAGTGGTTAATAAATGGCTTAGATACAAGGATTATAGCATAAAGTACAAAAATTTCAAAATGCACTTTATTTCAGAATGTACTTTATTTCGAAACAGAATAAAGTACATTTTCAAATCGCTCCATTTTGGAAATTTCATAAATAGTGGAATAAAGTGGGTTACAAGAATTCCAAAAGCAGTTATCCGCAAAAAGGGTTAATGTCAGTGGAATGTATTTTGGATATGTTCCCCAAAATGGAAAACAAATACAGATGAGCTTACCCGATGGCTTTGACTGTTATCAGTCTACACCATCGGTTTCCTCAAGTCCAGCTAACCCCTGAATAGTAACTGAGAGGTCATTGTATAGTATGAAGTTGTATTCTAGACAGAAAAATTTTTTGGATGTATACTATAGCGTTGGATTTACTAAAAAGCAAAAGCAGGAGGAAATAATACTGTGCGCGATGTACTGCGGGAAGAAAAGAAATTTCTGCTGAATCAGGCAGAAGCTTTAAAACTCCGGAATTATCTGTCAAATGTGGTTCATACCGATTTACATAATGGATCCAATGGTTACCAGGTACGTTCTTTGTACTTTGATTCTTTGTCAAATCGGGATTTTCAGGAAAAAGAAGATGGTCTGGAGTTAAGAAGGAAGTTTCGTTTGCGGGTATATAGTCCTGATGCGGATTTTGCACTGTTTGAAATGAAGCAGAAGCAGGGACCATATCAGCGAAAGCGGTCATTAAGATTATCCAGAAAGGAAGCGCAGGCTCTCATTGAGGGTGATTATTCTGTACTTTTAAACAGTGGCAGTGAGTTTGGACAGGAATGTTATTCAATTATGGAAATGTGGGCATACCGTCCCAAAACAGTTGTAGAATATGACAGATTTGCATTTATCGCGCCAGAAAACTCTATTCGAATAACCTTTGATTCCGGAATACGGGCTAATGAAGTGAATTTTAATGTGTTTGATAGAAATCTGGTGTTAAACAGTGTAATGTCGCCTTTTGCTGTAGTGCTGGAAGTAAAATACAATGGCTTTTTGTTAAGCTATATCAAGCATATGCTTCTGCCCGTTCAGAAAAGCGAGCTTTCCGTGAGCAAATATTGTATGGCAAGACAAATTGGCTGTAACTACAGGTTTTAGGAGGAAAGGAAATGAAAGAGACGATTTATAACCTGCTTGCTCAACAGGGGGATATGACCTGGCAGCAAATTATAATGCATATTCTGGTAAGTGCTGTCATTGGTCTGTTTATTTTTATTTCATATGTGATTTCACATAAGGGAACGATTTACAGCAAAAAATTTGGAGTAACACTGATCGTTCTGACGGTTATGACAGGAACAGTTATGACTGTCATAGGAAACAATATTGCATTGTCGCTTGGTATGGTCGGTGCATTATCTATTGTGCGTTTTCGAACTGCAATAAAAGATTCCAGAGATACTGTATATATTTTCTGGACGATTATTGTGGGAATATGCTGTGGAGTTGGAGATTATCTGGTTGCTGCAGTAGGCAGTTCTGCTATTTTTCTTATTTTTCTTATCATGGGAGCGATTCGCAGTGATAACCGTATGCTTTTGATCATCCGTGCAAAAAGAAGCCGCTGTGAAAATATAGAATCCCAGGTCTTTCGTTATTTTGGGACTGGTGTCGTTCTTCGGGTAAAAAATACGACAGAGGAAAATGCTGAGTACATTTATGAATTATCCAGAAAAATACTGGAGAAAGTTCAGAAACAGTATCCGGCTTTAACAGATGATTTCTATAACCTTGGACAAATCGAAAGTGTTAATATTGTAGCTCAAAGCGATGAGATTTATAATTGATATGAAATATAAAATAATAGGATTTATATGCTGCTTTGCGGTTATCCTGATTGCCGTTTTTGCGCCATTGTCTTATAAGGACTACCGAAAAACAGAGAGAATTCATCAGCATGAACAGGAAATTCCCCAGGAACCATGTACGGATCCTGCGGATGGCGGTCTGTGTACATATCTTCCGATTGTCAAAATTGATACAGATGGGATGGAAATCCCGGGAAGACCCATTAAGGATGATGGAAACAACCGCATTTATACACGCGCTACGGATGGGGAAACTACAATTGCTGCTCAGATGGATATAATTGGGAATGACAGCAAAGAGTACCATCATGCAAATGAAACGGCAGATGTATCTTCTGAAATCCGTATACGAATGAGAGGTAATTCCTCAAGAAAGTTTGATAAGCCAAGCTATGCCATCAGACTTGTAGATAAAAAAGGGGAAAACAATCCGCTTTCCATTATGGGAATGGATGCGCACCATGAATGGGTATTATACGGTCCCTGGCTCGATAAAACAGCCATACGAAATTATATGTTTTACAATCTTGCCGGAGAAATGATGTCTTATGCGCCAAATGTAAGATTCTGCGAAGTAATTCTTAATGGTGAATATGAAGGTCTATATGTAATGACTGAAATGATAACCGGCGGAAAAGATGGCGCCAGGCTGGGACTTCGTGTAAATGCCAAGCGCAGCGCATTTTCCGGATACCTGCTTCGCCTGGATCATCAGCATGCGGGCGAAGAAGCTTTAAACAGCTTTACAACGTATACCTACAAAACCCCCTTCCTGCTGCAGATAGAATATCCCGGAAGCAGGAACAGGGATGCCAGACTGACAGAAGAAATCCGGCAGGATTTTTCAAATTTTGAAAAAACTCTGTATTCATATGATTATGACAGGGAAAAACATGGCTACACTTCTATGATAGATGTAGACAGCTTTGTAGATTACTTTATAATCAATGAGCTTTCCAGTAATGCAGATGCCGGAAACTATTCCACTTATATTTATAAGGGAACCGATAATCTGTATCGTATGTGTGTATGGGATTTTAATAATGCCTGCAATAACTATTTCGAGGAGGAACTTCCTTATACAGGATTTTTCCTGAACAACCGATTATGGTTTGAAATGCTTATCAAAGATGAGGATTTTACTGAACGGATCATCCAGCGATATCATTCCTTGCGAAAAGGTCTGTTAAGTGAGGAATCACTTTATCGTTATATCGATGAAACCCTTGATTTTATCGCACCAGCTCTTGCAAGAAACGATGCACGATGGGGAAGTGTGGAACAGCAGGCAAAGGGACTTCTGGTTCCGGTATCGAGAAATCTTGACAGCAGATCTGCCGCTGAAGGACAGTTAAAAGGTTACTTGCGAAACAGAGGAAAATGGCTGGATGAAAACATTGAGACTCTGCGTCAATATTCAGCATCCTCCCGTGTAAAGCAGTATAATGAGGTTAATGATTAAAATATGAAACGATTTATTATCAGTATATCTGCCATCATTCTGCTTGTATTTATTGGATTTATAGCTGTGTTTTATGGCGGATTTTATGTAGACTCAGGCCGGGACAATCATGTAAACACATTTGTCCGGACTGAGAATAAAGAGATACTTATAAAGGACAAAGATGAGTGGAAACCATTTGAAGTCAGAGGAATTGACATGGGAAGCGGTATTCCAGGTGAATGGTCTACCGATTATGCAATCACCAAAGAAACCTATCTGCGCTGGTTTCA
Source organism: Clostridium fessum (assembly GCF_027698965.1). Taxonomy (NCBI): domain Bacteria; kingdom Bacillati; phylum Bacillota; class Clostridia; order Eubacteriales; family Clostridiaceae; genus Clostridium; species Clostridium fessum. Next base: position 152,797 of record NZ_JAQEQF010000002.1, on the reverse strand, counting down.
GCTGATCCAGGAAGCAGGAGCAAATACGCTGAGAGTCTATTCTGTCCAGAATCCGTCTTTTTATAAAGCGTTCTATGAATACAATTCCCAACATGAGGAGCCGTTATATTTACTTCAGGGAATCTGGGTAAATGATTATATACAGAACTCCCGAGTGGATGCATATGCCGACTCCTTTGCAGGAAAGCTTCTGGATAATTGCCTGGTCACTGTAGATGTGATCCATGGAAAACGACTTATCATCAATAATGATGCAGATACAAGTACAGGACTTTATTTACACGATGTCTCGAAATGGGTGCTGGGATATATTATCGGAAATGGATGGGAAGATACAACCGTTGCATATACAGATGAGAAATATCCGGATATGGAACCGTATAAAGGAACCTATCTTACTGCTTCAAAAGATGCTTCTGCCTTTGAATCCCTGCTTGCAGAAACAGGTGACAGGATGCTGTACTATGAATCAACAAGATATGATGAGCAGCGTCTGATCTCCTTTTCCAGTGGAAATGCAACAGATCCCTTTGATTATCCTAAAGAGATTGCAGAATATTTCCGAAAATGTGCCCGGATCGACGCAGAACATATAACTGCAACTGATAAATTTATATCAGGTCAGTTTGCCAGCTACAGTGCATCTCCATATGATCAGGATTACCTTTCCTGTATGGAATACACAACATGGAACAGCTTGTCTGATAAAAAGATTGACTTTAGTGACTGTATCACTCCTGACGGAAAAAGGAATACTTATCGGGCATATTTAAGACTTTTAAACGAACATCATACAATGCCGGTTTTGGCTGTTGAATTTGGTGCAGCCACAGGACGAGGTGAGATTCAGGAGAATCAGGTAACCAGCAGAGGACTTGGATACTATTCTGAAAAAGAACAGGGAAAGATTCTGGTAGATTGTTATGAAGACATTATGGCTGCCGGACTTTCCGGAAGCTGTGTCTACTCCTGGCAGGATGAATGGTTCAAGCATACCTGGAATACCATGTATGCTGTAGATTTAAGCCGTAATATTTACTGGGAAGATGCTCAGACAAATGACCAGCATTTTGGCTTGCTGGCATTTGACTGTGGGGAAAAAGAAAGTGTTTGTTACGTGGACGGGGATACTTCCGAATGGACGGATAAAGATATGGTGATCCAATATGAAGACGGCTCTTTCATCAGTGTGAAGTATGATGCCTCCGATGTTTATTTATATCTCCATAAAAAGGGCTTTGATCTGGAAAATGACACGCTGTATGTTCCGGTTGATACGACCCCTAAAACAGGCAGTACCCGTATGGAAAATTGTACAGCAGAATTTGAAAGACCTACAGATTTTGTACTGATCTTAAATGGAAAAGATAATACTCGTCTGTTGGTTCAGGATCGGTATAATCCCATTCATGCCAATTATGAGGAAGATATTACAGGAGAAGATTCTTATATTGATCCACCGGCTCGGGATAGCGCTGTATTCGAAAATATCTGCATGGTATTACGGGATGTTATTGGTCAGTATCAGGATGCTGCCACACCGTTAAGAACCTTTGAAAGTGGAAAGCTGCATTATGGTAATGGAAATCCATCTGCATCTGATTATGATTCCAGAGCAGATTTTATCTGTAACGGAGATGATGTGGAAATTAGAATCCCATGGCAGCTGCTGAATTTTTCTGATCCGTCCCGAATGCAGATTCATGATGATTATTATGATGGAAATTATGGCATTGAAGCAGTGGGGATCAAAGAGATGTTTATAGGTCTTGGCAGAGAAGGAAATACTATCGAGATGGGACGGCTTAAACTGAAAGGATGGGAAAATACAGTATCTTACCATGAAAGATTAAAAGAAGCATACCAGGTTCTGAAGACATACTGGACAGGAAAGGAACACGAATGATAGCACAATTTGTGATTGTTTTTTATTTTATTGTCTGTGTGGGGATTATTCTGTTTAACTGCTTTATAGAGATAATTTCAAGATATCGTTCCTGTGTTCTGAAAAGGAGGGAACAACGATATTGCGAAGAATACAGACAGCTGTTTTTAGATAATATAACGGAAAATAAAAAGCAGGAAAAAAGGCTGGTTAAAGAGCTTCAGTCAACCAGTAGACTTCTGACGTTCAGTGAAGCATTATATAAAGTTGAAAACAGTATGCCGGAACAATTCCAGCAGGGAATCGCATCTGTAAGTCGGCTGATGGAAGAACTGATACCGGTTTATAAAAGAAAATCGGATATGGAAAAGGCCTGCTTGGCTTATGTATTTGCCATATTTCATATGACGAAATTCCAGGCTAAGGAAATTGTTTTCCCATTTCTTTTTGAACTGCTTGGAAATAAGAGTCTCTATTGCAGAGAGAATGCTTTGCGGGCGTTATACAGTTCAGAAGATATACACGCAGTTATGCAGGCATTGGAATTCCTTAATGCAAATGAGCAGCTGCTTCCGCATAAAAAAATACTTGCAGATGGACTTCTTTCCTTCGATAAAAAAGAAGAACTGATACCACTCCTTTGGAAAAAATTGAGTGAATTTCATCCAAGGATGCAGGTAAACCTGTTGGATTATATTCGATATGCATCGTCAAACTGGAAGGATGAAATGCTGTCTATGTTGGAAACAAGCCAGGATATGGAAATTCAGATCGCATGTGTCCGCTATTTTGGCCGATATCAGGATGAAAGAAGTGTTTCTTTTTTGCTTCATCACGCTGAAGAAGAAAAGGAAGGGTTCTGGGAATTGCAGAATGCCTGTATTTCCGCTCTTGCTGTGTATCCCGGACCGCAGACACTGGAAATTTTGAAAAAAGAGCTTTCCAGTAAAAACTGGTATGTCCGTCATAATGCTGCAAAAAGCCTTGCAGTTCTGAATACAGATAGGGACGCATTAGCTGATATTTTACAGGGAAATGACCGCTATGCAAAAGAAATGTTAGAGTACCAGTTGGATGCAGCAAAAGCACAAAGGAGGGCGGGTTTATGACCGATGCATTTCGTTTTTTTCTGGAATGTGTCAATCTGTTTTTTATTATATATCTGATTGGATATTCCAGCTTTTTGTTTTTGTCGGTTGTAGCAGGAGCAATTGAACTGTACAAATCATACCGCCTTGAACAGCTGCACAATAAACTGTGGCAAAGCTATTACATACCGGTTTCCATTCTTGTTCCGGCTTATAACGAAGAGGTCACGGTGAAGGACACAGTTACTTCACTTCTCAACCTGGATTATAAACTATATGAAATTATAGTGATAGATGATGGTTCTAAAGACAAAACATCTCAGATCCTGATTGATGCATTTCATATGGAGCGAGTGGCGAGCCCGATCCGTCATCTAATCCAATGTCAGCCTGAGGAAGATGTTTATGAATGCCCGAACCAGAAAGTACCCATTACTTTGATCCGCAAGAAGAACGGCGGAAAAGCAGACAGCTTAAATGCCGGAATCAATGCAGCCAGGTATCCTTGGTTTATCTGCATGGATGCGGACTCTATTTTACAGCATGATTCGCTGGAGAAAATCGTTCGTCCGGTTCTGGAGGACGAAAATGTAATAGCCGTTGGTGGAAGTGTCCGTCCAGCCAATGGTGTTGTCATAAAAAAAGGTCATGTGATAAAATATAGGCTGCCTAGAAATATAATAGCAAGAATGCAATCCCTGGAATATGACCGTTCTTTTCTGGCAGCACGTATCCTGTTGGATAAAATCAATGCAAACATGATCATATCCGGAGCTTTTGGATTATTTGAGAAAAAAACAGTGATTGCCGTAGGCGGATATGACAGCAGTACAATGGGCGAGGATATGGAACTGGTAGTCAGACTTCATGAATTCAGCCGCATGAATCGTAAGCCATATAAGATTGATTTTGCACAGGATGCCATCTGCTGGTCGCAAACACCGGAAAAATTAAGTGAATTGGGCAAGCAGCGGAAAAGATGGCAGAGAGGATTGTTCCAGTGTATGTGGGGACACCGTAAAATGCTGGCAAACCCACGGTACGGAGCTGTAGGACTTTTATCCTATATTTATTTTCTGTTTTACGAATTATTGTCACCATTTATTGAACTTTTTGGTATACTTACAATGGTTTTATCTGTGATGATGGATATGCTGAATGTAAAGTTTATGCTGGCATTTCTTGCCTGCTATGCCCTGTATGGTATTTTACTCACATTAACTGCATATTTTTCAAGAATCTATACCATTGACCAGAGGCTTTCTTTTCGAGAACTGATCCTTGCTATTGTTGCTTGTTTTTTTGAAACAACTTTTCTCCGCTTTTATCTGGCATTTGTCCGTGTGACTGCATTTGTGGGATACAAGAAGAACAAACTGAACTGGGGTAAACTGGAAAGAAAGAAAATGAACGGAATATAATTTTATTACTATGTCAATTTAGATTGATCGAAACGACGGGAGGAATTGCGTCCTATGTCACATTATTTAAATAATCCATGTTACATAAAGAAGAACAGAAAAAGAGAAGAAGAATAATAATAGAGGAATAAAAGAAGAGAAAAAGGAATGATGCAGACATGTTGAGCGCAGGCTCAATGTGGCTGCATTTTTTTCTTGTTTTTTTATAAAATCCTATTGACAAAATGATCCAGAAGCACTAATATGATATCATAACATTATATAATGATATATAATCAATCGATTGAAGAGGAATTCGACTAAAGAAGCTGAGGAAATGAAGGTAATAGGGATTGGGGACAATGTATGTGATAAGTACATCCATTTAAAAACCATGTTTCCTGTGGGGCAGGCGCTGAATTTTGCAGCGTATGCCGGAATGCTTGGAGCAGATGCTGCATATTATTTTAATCCGTTTGAATATGATAAGAAAAATGTACGGAATTTAAAAATATATATGCAGTGACGAAGATAAACAGAGGGAGGAGCAGTTATGCGGTTTGCAGCGGTAGGATTCACCTGTATTGATGTATACAAAAACTTAAATATCAGTTACCCGACAGGCAATGGAATCGATCTGATGTTTAATCTGATGGATTTGGTTCCCGAGCTTGTGCCGTCCGTGGTGACGGCGATTGGAGATGATGCCTATGGACAGTCTATGCTGGAAGCGTGTCAGAAAAGGAAGGTAGATACCGGACATGTTACCATTGTTCCCGGGGGACAGACGGCAGTGATAGAGATGCTGTTAAATGGCAGAGACCGGGTGCATCACAGGGCGGAAAAAGGAGTCATGATTCCATATCAGCCAACGGGAGAGGATATGGATTTTATCCGGACACAGGATTACATTCATACCGATCTTTCGTGGAATGTGACAGGATTGCTGAAGGACATGAGAAGCAAGGGAACGAAGATCTATTTTGATTTTTCTAAGCGGTATCGGCATGAGGATGTTCCGACCATTCTAAAAAATATCAATTATGGTATTTTTTCATTTGAAGAGGAGACCGAGGAGGTAAGAGAGCTTTTGCGGATGGGCTGTTCCATGGGAGCCGAGGTGCTGCTTGCCACATTTGGGGAAGGAGGCTCTCTGGCTTTTGACGGAACAGAGTTTTATCGACAGCCGTGCATACCGGCACCGAAGCTGGTGAATACCGTAGGCGCGGGAGATTCCTATGGCGCCGGCTTTATGAGCGGAATTCTTCGGGGCAGGAGCATACCGGAATGTATGCTTTCCGGCGCGAAAAAGGCTGCTGAGATTGTCAGTATATTTGAACCTTATCATGTGTAAAGGAAGCTTTGGAGAGAAAGGAGTTGTCGTTTCGTGATTATTGATGTACATGTACACCCGGTGTTATTTGGGCCGATCTGTACAGATTCGGACAGGGTGAATTTCAGAAAGAAGGCGTTTGGCCTGTACAAATCATCTCCTGTGCCCATGGAGCAGGTCATGGCCGTGATGGATCATGCCGGAGTGGATCGGGCGGTAATTCTTGCGGAAGATTATTCTGCATCGATGGGACAGCCGATTGTGTCAAACGAAGAAGTAAAGAGGATCGTAGAATTGTTTCCGGAACGCTTTATCGGCTTTGCCAGTGTCGATCCGCGAGAGGAATGTGCGGCAGAAAAACTGAAAGACGCGTTTGAAAAGCTGAATTTGATGGGTCTGAAGCTGAATTTATCCCATTTAAATATGTATCCGGATGACAGACGGTTAAAACCGTTATTAGATCTGTGCACAAAGTATGACAAGTCGGTGCTGTTTCACAGCGGCTTCAGCTGGGAACCGGATTCCCCGTCAAAATATACACGTCCGATTTTGTTTGAAGATATCGCCGTGGAATATCCGACGCTTCGGTTCTGCCTGTCGCATCTGGGATGGCCCTGGGTGGATGAGCTGTGCATGCTGTTGTTAAAGTATCCCAATGTTTATACAGATACGGCGACGGTATTTATGGACAGCCCCAAAAACTATTATGAACAGATTTTCTTGAAAAATATGGCTCCGGGATGGCTGCAGAATAATCTGATGGATAAGGTGATGTATGGATCCAACCTCCCCAGATTTCGCCAGGTCAGAACAAAGGACGGTCTGGAAAAACTGAATCTTCGTCCGGATGTGCTGAAAAAAATCCTGGGAGAGAATGCGGAAGTGTTTCTGGGAATGAAAGGAAGAGGCTATGATTATTAAATCTTATACGCATGAAATTGCCAGCAGACAGGAATTTGAAATGGTAAAAATCACAGATCAGGTGCAAAAGGACGTGGCTGCCAGCGGAATCACAGCAGGAGTTGTTTTTGTCATATCCATGCACACGACTACGGCGATTATGATAAATGAAAGCCTTCCCTGTGTGGAAAAGGACATTGAACTGACGCTGGAACGGTTGATACCAACAGACGGAGATTACGTGCATACCCATATGCTCCCAAGCTATGGAACCTGCAGCGGAAATGCCCCGGGACATTTGAAGTCAATGCTTTGCGGAAATCATTGTGTGCTTCCGGTAATAGATGGAAAAACAGCGGGCGGAAGTGCTCAGGATATTTATTTTGTGGAGTTCGATGGACTGAAGATAAGAAAATATACGGTTCAGATCATGGGAGAATAACCTGATTTTTCCTGTAACAGAGAATAGCGCCTTGCTTTGCCAAAGTGAGGCGCTATTCTTCTGTATCGAATTCGATGCCAGTGTGTGCACACGATTATAAGTGCTCACCAAAGCAACGGATTCTTTATCAAAAACGAAACATGGATGCTTGTACTTTCTGTAAAGGTTTGCGAAGAAAGGAACGGCATTATATTTGACTAAGAGAAGGTCACTTTACATCACGCAAAATGAGTAAAGTGACCTTTTTATGCAGGAGAAGATTAAACGGATGCCGGTTACAGAAGCAAGCCGAATGGCAGTGTACTAAAATTTGGTGGATGTAATTGAAGAAAAAATATGATATAATGTGAGTAACAAGTCGGAATTTGCCTGGCTGTATCCGTCTATCCATGAGAATGACCTGATGATCCAGATGTATGGAACGGAAGTCTATCATACAGTACGCCTTCTGAATGATTATTCGGAATATGGAGGATGATAAAGATTTTTACAGCAAGAATTCCGAAGATGTGCGCGAAACGAATGTTCGTCGGCGGTGTCTGAATGTAAGTCAAATGTCTGTGGGACTTAAAAAAGGAGGGAAATGTGCGTATGAGCTTGAGTACTAAAAGTAGAAGGAAAGCAGGTCTGCTGATACTTGCCGTGACAGGCCTTTTAGCTGTAACGCCTATGCTGTCTGGCTGCGGCGGTAGCGGGAGAGAGGAAGCATTGAAGCAGGCTGTTTATGTAGGAACCGGCGGATATGATCCGGCCAATGATGGAAAAATCGTCATTGTCTGCGGGAAACTGGAACTTCTGGAACCTGCTTATGATGAGGATCTGGGCATCACCATTGAGGCACCTCATGTGATGCGTTCCGGCCAGAAACTGAAAAAGAAGGAATTGAATCAGGCCATGACCGGCAATAACATGGAATGGAATTCTAATTTCCAATATGGTGATTTTATCGGAAAAGCAGATGTGGGCGAGTTCCATCTGGGCGAGGATTTCTTGCAGAACATGATGGTGAGATATGACCCTGACTTGGATGAGAAGATGCTTGAAGAGGCTGGATATGCGATTGTAAGGGATTTTAAGGGTAATACCAGAGAGGAGGATAAAAACGCAAGGCCTTATGTGGGAACTGCCAGAATGGGCCGGGGTGTCTATGAAGAAGGGGACGTCCGGTATGATTATACGGTTCCGGGACCAAAGCCGGGAGAAATGGTGACCATCATAGGCATTCAGAATCAGGATACTATCAATTATGTAGAGGGAACCTATGAAAATATGTTGAGTGGAGAGCTGGATAAGGACACGGCGATCCGTAAAACAACACATCCTTAAGATTGTTCGTATTTGAGTGAAAGTGAATGTCCGTGAAGCTTCAGTTTTCCGATGCCAAAAGGTTAAAACAGAATATCACGGAGACGATAGCATGAATAAACTATACGATTTATTAAAATATATTATCTATGCGAGTTTCTACATGATTATGATTAAAACGGGTATGGATTTCTATGGGTATAAGCGCTTTCCGAAACTATACGAATCGTATTCTGCACCGTGGTATACAGAAGCATTACTGTATATCGCTGCCTCGCTTTTCGTGATTGTCGTATGTTTTGTGCTCAGAGTAATCATTGGACGAAAGATGAAGAAGAGGTGAGCTATATGTTTATGCTGTTTGAGTTTATGTTTCCGATTATCTTCGTAATGGTTTTTGGCATGATCATCTTCCAGTTTGTGACAGGAATCGGAACATGGCATAAAAACAATCAGTCACCGCGTTTGTCGGTGAGTGCAACCATCGTCGCAAAGCGTGAAAATATCACACATCATAGCCATGCAAATGCGGGTGACCTGTCTGGAACTCATGGCTACCATTCGACTTCAAGTACCAGCTACTATGTCACGTTTCAGGTAGAGAGCGGTGACCGGATGGAACTGTCGGTTTCTGGCAGAGAATATGGAATGCTGGCGGAAGGCGACATTGGGAAACTTACGTTTCAGGGAACGAGATATCTGTCATTTGAGCGCGTGTGATTCTGGAGGTGATAGTGTGAAAGGAAGTAGACGAGGAGGTGATTTTAAGAAAAAGTTTATGTCAATTCAAGTTAACGAATCCAGAATTAATGTCGCGATGGTCTTCTAATAATGAAGAACCAATGTCACATTATTTAAATAATTCATGTTACCGAGCACTCTGGAAATGCCCTGATTGTGGTGGCGAATATATAAGTTCTATTCGAGATATGGCAACGGGAAACGTGGATTGTGTGTATTGTTCAATGAAAGAAGTTCTTCCGGGTGTTAATTCCTTTGCCGTATTGCATCCGGATTTAATGAATGAGTGGAACCATTTGGATAACTATTTGTTATGTGATCCTGATCAGATTTTGGATAATTGCATAACACCTGTTTGTTGGACATGCCCAGTGTGTGCACACGATTATAAGTGCTCACCAAAGCAACGGATTCTTTATCAAAAACGAAACATGGATGCTTGTACTTTCTGTAAAGGTTTGCGAAGAAAGGAACGGCATTATATTTGACTAAGAGAAGGTCACTTTACATCCCTCAAAATGGGTAAAGTGACCTTTAACATCAATTATGCGACGGGGGACAGCTCGGCTTCTGGAACAAACAAGACGGCAGAAACAGAGCAGGCCACACAGGCAGCTTCTCAGCAGACCAACACGGAATCCTATATCCTCAATACCAATACAAAGAAATTTCATCGGCCGTCCTGTTCATCGGTCAAACAGATGAAGGAGAGCAATAAAAAATCCTCATCAGAGAGTAGGGATGCGCTGATTGCTGCAGGTTATGATCCGTGTAAAAAATGCAATCCGTAAAAATGTGTCAGATATTTAAAAAATATGGAAGAGGAAGGTTGTAGTTCTATATTGCAATACTTCTTCTTTGCGCATATTGGATATGCTGTTGAGGGCGACTGTTGCACGCAGAAGATAAGTTGCGCCGGTCTGCGATAATGTGCTGTTTGTATAAGGAAAAGGACAAGGAGTTATGATGAATTTTAGTGGGATATTGATTGGTGTGCTTACCTTTTTTCTGATTGGATTGTTCCATCCTATTGTTATATATGCGGAGTATTACTTTGGAAGCCGCTGTTGGCCGGTATTTTTGCTGGTGGGCATTTTGTGTATGATTCTATCCGTAAGAATGCAGGAAATACTTTGGTCAGTTTCCCTGGGTGTTTTGGGCGTCAGTTGCTTTTGGAGCATTAAGGAACTGAAAGAACAGGAAAAAAGAGTGGCAAAAGGATGGTTCCCGAAGCGGAAGGTGAATAAGCACTAAAGAAGAAAGCGGGGAGATGAGAAGATGGCGGTATGGAGATTACAGGTGAATACTGGAGGAGCGAACGTTGCGGATTATTGCTTGCAAAACCATGTTGCAGCACTTTGGGCTGGCAAGGTACTTGCTATGGAGCGTTTACGAAATGAGAGATAGAGCGTATGGAAATAATCTATACGTTGTCAACGCACCATAGCGTTTACTATACGTTCTATTTTTTTCCTTTTTAAGAAAAGTGATTAAAAAACTATTGACAATTTGTTACTGGGAGAGATAGAGTGTGCGTTTTGATGAACTTTTTGAAATGAGAAAACTGGCAGGAATAAAATTAAAGGACTACATCAGTGGCAATGGATTCTCTAAGGTATCGTTCTGCAAAAAGACAGAAATTTCTCGACCTACTTTAGATAAAATTTTAAATGGCGAGATAGATAGTAAAAGCTCATTCGATAAGCATTTGAATAAAATTTTTACCAGTTTGGGCATTGGCCCGGATACTTTGATGGAATTTTCAACGAAAACGCAAAGCGTAGATGCGATGTACTCGCAAAAGGCTCTGATAAATTATCAAATGAATGATAAGGCAAAGATGGAGTATATGATCTGTTGCAGGATATTTTAAACCTTTGCAGTGTTTATTATTAGAGGCAGAAGGCTATGAGTGAACAAACTACAGCAGCCAACTTAGACGAAGTTATTGAGACACAGATGAAGCAGAGTGAGAGTGCTTGAACTAGGAAAACCGATGGCATAGACTATAAGCAGTCGAGGTCATCGGTTTTTACTTGGCAAATATGAATTTTGAACTTTATTTTAGCAAAATACTATTTTCACTTTACACGGAAATAAAGTACGAAATTAGCCTTTTTTACCTAAAAAATTTTTTTTACTTTTTCTGAATTTCTTACTTTTTACTCTTTTTCTCTCAGCTGCACCTTATTCCTTGCGCTTCGCCGCCGTTCATCCTCCAGCGCCGCATAATGCTTCTTCGTCGTATTGACATCACTGTGTCCCAAAACATCCGCGACGAGGTAAATATCGCCGGTTTCACGGTACAGATTCGTGCCGTAGGTGCTACGGAGTTTATGTGGCGTGATCTTTTTTAGCGGTGTGACGAGCTGTGCGTATTTTTTGACCATTTTTTCCACGCTGCGTACGTTAATGCGCTTACGCTGCATGGAGAGGAAGAGTGCTTCTTCGCTGCCTTCCTCTGGGACAATATGTTCACGCTCGCTGAGATAGTCCTGAAGCGCATATTCTACCTCAGCACCAAAATATACGATGACTTCCTTTCCGCCTTTTCGATGAATCCTAAGACCACCGTTTCGGAAATCAACATCGTTGATATTCAGTCCGACACATTCTGATACACGAAGCCCCGTACCAAGCAGAAGCGTCATCATCGCCAGATCTCGCAGCTTGGTCTTTGCATGGTAGGCTTTCTGTTTTTCGGTCAGACATTCGCCATCCTCAACCTCATCCAGGAAACGCGCCACCTCGTCAACATCGAGGCGTATAATTTCTTTTTCATGAATCTTGGGAAGCTGCAGAAGAGAAGCGGGATTATTCTGAATCCGCTCGGTCCGGTAAAAATAGTTGTAAAAGCTTTTGACCGTCGATACTTTCCGCATGATACCCCGCTCTGTATTCATCAGATCCTCACGTTTTTCGGTCGAATAACATTTCAGATACTCCATATATTCTTCCAGATCCATCAATTTGATTTCATCCAGAAGAGAGAGCGGCAAATCGCGCAGCTTCTTTGATTTAAGCTCTGGATTTGCTTGTTTCAGGAAATCAAAAAATGTCTTTAAATCATAGGCATACGCAAGCCGGGTGCGCGCTGATGTACGAGGTTCAATGCCGCGGAAGAAATCGGTACAGAACGGTGGCAGCTCTTTCAGAATGCCTCGGATTCGTTTTGTGTTTTCGATGTCTTCCTGTTCGTGGTAGGAGAGTGCAGCCATATCACAATTCCTCCTTTGGTGATGATGAAAGGTCCGAATGTATCAAATTTTTCAGGTGTCGATCGGTCCGTTCCGGCCATCCGGGATTGTTTCCATCAATAATCGCATGGAAAAAGCGATCTTTTACCCCCGGTGAATCATGGTTGAGTTTCTTTGTTAATTGCTTCACATACTCGCGTTTTGTTTTTCCATCTACCGGACATGGATTTTTACAGACTGGAAGATGGTATTTGTTTTTAAATCCGATCACATCGGCTTCCTGGACATACATCAGCGGGCGGATCAGAGTCAATCCCGTTTTGTCCAGATGGGTTTTCGGCGAGAAGGAATAGAAACGTCCCTCATAAATCAGGGATAAAAGCATGGTTTCGATCAGGTCGTCGCGGTGATGTGCATAGGCGATTTTATTACAGCCAAGTTTCAGTGCCGCTTCATTTAAAGCGCCTTTTCGCATCTTGGCACAGAGCGCACATGGATTGGATTCCTGACGGGTTTCAAAGAGAATCTTGCCGATTTCCGTCGGGACGACCGTGTAGGGCACGTTTAATTCATCACAAAGCTCCTGAACCGGTTTTAAATCAAATGCAGCCGCATCCGATGAAAGCGTCGGCGACAACCGGTTCGAAACCTCCGGAGAAAGTGCCTGAAAGCCCAGATCAACTGTAATAGCACAAAGTTCAAATGGTTCCGGGTAAAACCGGCGAAGCCCCTGTAAAGCATATAAAAGTGTCAGGCTGTCTTTACCGCCAGAAATACCGATAGCTATTTTATCGCCGGATTGAATCAGACGATAGTCATCAACCGCCTGGCGGGTTAAACTTAGAAGACGTTGAAGTTTCATGAGAACATCCTTTCAAATATAACGAATGAATAGTTTAGCAAATAGATTAAGTGCATACACATATTTATATTTCAAACTATTCGATAAAGTAGGCTTTCACGAATAGTTTTGTCCATCTTCCTATCATACCATGTTTCCCTTTATTTGTAAATAAATCATTTTACGAATTATTCAATATCGTATTTCAGCATAAAAACAAACCTAAACACAAAATGAATGGATGCCGCCTTTGCCATTTACCAGCAAAAAAACAAAGGTAACATCCATCCAACTCTTAATCCAAAAACGCCCGGTAATACGGCCAGACCGCATGAACCTTTCCGACCGTTACATTGCTTGCACTGCCGGATTCATGTACGCCCAGTATGGTTCCGTCTGCGTTCCAGCCTAAAAACATTACAACGTGCGAATCACCGCCAAGCTGGACAAGCAAGTCGCCCGGCTGAAGCTCTGCGCTGTTGATCGCCCGTCCTGTCCGCACAATCTCGTAGGTGCTGGCGGCACCCATTCTATTGCCAAGCGCGGTCCAGTATACCCAGTTGACCCATCCAGAACAGTCAAGCCCTGACAAAATCCGTCCCTTGTAATCCGGGCTTGTCACGCTGGCAAAATGATTGCCGGAAAGTCCTGCTGTACTCGGTTTTCCTCCATAATAATATGGAATCTTGCCAACGGAATTGAGCGCGCATGTGATAACGGCACGCCGCTCCGGTGATAAATCCTCTGGAAGTAAATCCAGATAAGACGCAATTTCTGCCGGTGTCAGCGGATTCCCGAGTGCAAACTCTGAACTGGCAAGCCCGTACATTCCCTGCCAATCCTGAGCAGCGAGTGTCTGGGCGGCTGTCTGTTTTTCTTCCGTCCAACCCTGCCAGTTCCCGACAGCCTGATTTCCCGTTCCATCGAGTGCAAACAGATTATGCTTCTCTTTCAGACCGGTTGTCTTAACGGTAATAGTCAGATCAACATGTCCCGGGCAATATTTTCCGTTTTCATTTAATGTAACTGCCGCAGCGCTCTCCGCACTGAACGTCGCCTCTGACGGGGACGCAGCCGCTTTTGATTCGGCTGCCTGCTCCTGTGTGGAAGCCCCCGGTCCCTGTGCCGGTTTGACATAATTATTTGCTATGGATGCCGCCTCGCTCTCCGCTAACGGCTCCTCTGCCGCTGTCTGACTGTCTCCTTCTCCTGCGCCCTGGGCATCTAAAACCTCCGAGGATGCCTCTCCTGCTGCACTGCCGCTCTCCACATCGTCATCTGCTGTTCCCTCTGTCTCCGGCTCGTCCGGCAGTTCTGTACAGCCCTCACAGTAATACACATTGCTAATGCTCACGTGGTACTGGTGGGAACTGGTCCAGAGCTGATTGATATAGGTATTGAACAGGTCTGTATTTTTCCAGTCCAGGCTATATGTATATACATTTGCCATGGACAAAATATCGGTCGCATTGGATGCGAGGGACGTCGGCTTTCCGTCTCCGTCGCATATTTGGAAACGGATATTTTTCCAAGTTGGAACTACCCAGCTCGCCGGGTCCTGCGCGTTATGCTCTGGATTGGAGGGATCATAGCTGCCGAGTACCTGTGCAGCTGGCAGCCCCATTTTCTGGGAAGCCGTAAGCGGTGTCGTCTGGATCCACCCGTAGATCTCCGATATCCACTGTGCATCCCGCGTTCCAAGCGCTTCGTACATCTTCGCGCCCCAGGTATCTTCTGTCCCCATACTCCGGAATCGTTTTGCAAGTTTATACCATGGAAGAGACTCAAATGCCGCCAATGGATCAGACAGATCAACAGCGCTCTCTTCCGTCCGGAGCGCCATCAGGTTATACTCCGTTTCCGACGGAATATATTCTTCCGAGTCTGCTCCCAGACCATTTAAAAATCGGGATGCCATGTGAATCGGGTGTACCATTTTCTTCATCAGACGGTCGCAGAAGGATTCGTCTGTATCATTTTGTGTCTCCTGGTCTAAAATCCCATCTGCAATCACAACTTTATCAGCAGGCACACCGACTGATAAATCCACCTCCGGGCGCACTGCTTCGGCAATCCCGCACAATAAAATACCCGATGCCGCCATGAGCGCCGTTCGGATTATATAAGAATGTCTTTCTTTCATCATCATTTTCTTCATGTATCTACATTCAAAATCTTAAGTAACTATTTTGTTTTTATACCCCAACGCAATCTCATCTTCAAAGCATCCAGGCGCAAAAAACCGGTGCGTCCTTTCTGATTCTTCACCAGAAATTCAAACACACCGGTTTTAATTATACTTTTATGCGTTCTCGTTTATCTTAAGAAATTCTTGTTTCTTTTTGGCGAATTCCTTAATAATTTCTACGGCACCGTCGATGCCTACGACACTGCTGTTGATGCAGAGGTTATAGCTCTTGGAGCTGCCCCAGCGTTTGCTGGAATAATAGTTATAATAACCAGAACGCTGCTTATCGGTCTTGATCATCACATCTTTTGCCTTATCGCGGGTAATATTGTGACGTTTCATCAATTCCTGAATCTTCACTTCCTCATCTGCACAGATGAAAACAGACACTACGTTCGGATAATCTGCCAGCGCATAGTCCGCACACCGTCCTACAATGACACAGGATTCTTCATCTGCCAGTTTCTTGATCGTGTCAAACTGTGCCAGGAAAATCTTGTGGTTGATCGGCATATCCATATAAGCCGATGTATTATAACCCATCGAATAGGTGTCCATTACCAGTGAATATAAGAAGCTGTTGGTTGGTTTCTCATCATGCGTCTTAAAAAGCTCTTCACAGAGACCGCTGTTCTTCGCTGCCAGTGCAAGAAGCTCTTTATCATAGCACTTGATTCCCAATGATTCCGCCAGTTTTCGTCCAATCGCTCTTCCGGAGCTGCCGCATTCGCGACCGATTGTAATTACTAAATTTTTTTTCATGTCTCCCTCAACTCCTTTCAAGTTCTGCCTTTATTATAACACAAGCTATCTGAAAAGTCATCATTTTTTCGGAATAAAAGGTATTTCTTAGCGACACAGAAATAAACTATCTGAAAAGAATGTGTATACGAATTAGAACGATCTTACTATTCACGTTACTTTTACTTTCCAGCTTTTTTCCGCAGCTTCTCCAGCAGTTCTTCAAAATACGCTGGCAGCGGCGCAGAAAACTCCACATACTCCCCAGTCCGCGGATGGATAAAGCCTAAGACTCCCGCATGCAGGGTCTGCCCTTCCAGTGAAAATGGCTGCCGCACCGGACCGTACACCTCATCGCCCAGAAGCGGATGACCGATGCTTGCCATATGGACGCGGATCTGGTGTGTGCGTCCCGTCTCCAGGCGGCACTCGATAAATGTATACGCCCCGAAGCGTTCCAGTACGCGGTAATGCGTGATCGCATCGCGCCCCTGTTTGGAGTGGATGCTCATTTTCTTGCGATCCGTCGGATGACGCCCGATCGGTGCATGGACAGTGCCCTCATCCTCGCGCAGATTGCCAAATACGATGGCATAATACACGCGGGTGATCGAATGCACCTTGAGCTGTTCTGCAAGTGAATTGTGGGCGAAATCATTCTTGCACACCACCAGCACACCGGTCGTGTTCATATCGATCCGATGGACGATCCCAGGGCGCATGACTCCGTTGATGCCGGAGAGCTGATCCTTGCAATGGTACATCAGCGCATTGACCAGAGTCCCCGTATAATGCCCTGCCGCCGGATGGACAACCATCCCCTTCGGCTTATTGACTAAAATTACATCCGAATCTTCATACAAAATGTCCAACGGGATATTTTCCGCCTCGATCGCCGCCTCCTGCGGTTTTGGAACTTCAAAGGCGATCGTTTCCCCACCATTTACCTTGAAACTGCTTTTAACCGCTTTTCCGTCTGCTGTAACGCTGCTCTCTTTCAGAAGTTTCTGCAAAAAGGAACGGGACAGATCCGGGCAGGCGTCCGCCAGAAATTTATCGATGCGGGTTCCAGCCGCCTCTTCTGGAACCAGATATTCCTGCATCATCGCCCCGACTCCTTTTTCGCACCTTTAAAAGAAAGAAATTCCAGTTCCTCATCCGAATAGAAGAAGAAAAACAGAAGGATCAGCGAGAAAGTCGCGATCACCACATAGCAGTCTGCCACATTAAAAATCGGGAAATCAATCAGCTTAAAATACAGGAAATCCACCACATATTTCTGCGTCAGACGATCGATCATATTGCCAACTGCGCCTGATACGAGCAGAAACAAGCTGCACATCAGCGGCAGATACCGTCTCCCTGCCGGCATCCGGTAAACCGCCCACAACACCGCCAGAATGACTGCCGCTGCAATCAGGAAGAAGAATCCCTGCCGTCCCTGCAGCATTCCAAAAGCAGCGCCACGGTTTTCAGAATAATAAAATTCAAACACACCTTTAATGAGCACAAATGGCTTCTGCCCTTTCAGATGGACAACTGCCAGATGTTTTGTAAACTGATCCAGTCCGATGCTGACTCCCAGCCCGATAAAAAAGATAAAGAACTGTCGTAATTTCGTGTTCATGCACCTGATTCCTTTCCTGCTATTATACCAGCACCTGATCGAGTGCCTGTTTCATCTCGTCCTCGGTTACCGTGCGATCCACGTAGGCGTCGCCGATGGAATGAATAAGAATAAATTTGATGATGCCGCAATCCATCTTCTTGTCGTTCTTGGACGCTGCCACAATCGCATCTTTTTCAAGCCCGGATACCTGCGTACCGATATGGAATTCTCCCAGTGCTTCTTTGAAGCGGTTTGTTTCCTCCGGTTTGATCATGCCGCGGTTTTCCGACAGTTTCATCGCTGCCAGCGCGCCGAGTGCCACGCATTCACCGTGCAGAAGTTCAAAGTTTTTCAGCTTCTCGATCGCGTGTCCCAGCGTATGACCAAAGTTTAAAAGCATACGGTCGCCTTTTTCGGTCGGATCCTTCTCTACCACAGCACGCTTGATCTCATTGCTCCAGGTCACTGTCTTGCGGAGTGCCTCCGGCTTTCTCGCCCAGATATCTGCCGCATTTTCAAGCAGCCACTCATAATATGCCGCATCCTTGATCAGACCATGTTTGATAACCTCTCCCATACCAGCGGAAAACTGGTTGTCCGGAAGCGTCTGAAGCGTATTGATATTGGTAAATACCAGCTTCGGCATATGAAACGCGCCAACCATATTTTTGTACGCGTCAAAATCAACGCCCGTCTTGCCGCCAATGCTGCTGTCCACCTGGGAAAGAAGCGTCGTCGGAATCTGCATGAAGGCAACGCCGCGCAGATAGGTCGCCGCCGCGAATCCGCAGAGATCGCCCACAACTCCGCCGCCGAGTGCTGCCAGCATATCGTTGCGGTCAAAATGGTTCAAAATCAGGGTTTCATATAAATCCCGGACGGTGTCGAGGTTTTTGTGCTCCTCTCCCGCCGGAAATACAAACGAAATTACCGTCTTGCAGCACGGCGCCAGGAGTTCTTTTACCTCATTCAGATATAATTTTTCTACATTCGAATCCGTCACGATGCAGAGACGGCGGTTTGAAATGGAGAGTTTTTCGATTTCACCCGGAAGTGCCGAAAAATCTTCGGTCATCACAATATCATAGATCGGCTTCTCGTCCAGGTGAACGGTTACGCGATTCATTTTCTCATTCTTTACTTCTGTCATTTGTTTTCAGTCCTTTCTTTTTTACACATATTTATCCGCATAAACATACAGACGTCCCTTTTTCGACAATCCCCCGCTCCCGGCAAAGCGGAATTTTCCCATGCCGCGCACAGATACAATCTCGCCCTCTTTAAGCTGCACCGCCGGGGAAGTCACCTGTTTCCCGTCAATAAACACCTTTTCGCCCTCAATGAGCGGCAGTATCTTCGTGCGGGAGGATGAAAATACCATCGCGATCACACTGTCAAGACGCGGTGATGCAACGCTTCCACTCACGCGCTCCATCTTCGGTGTGATCGTCTCCGTCGCGTCCGCTCTGCGGCAGATCACGGAGGTGTGGCGCACCATCGTGAGTTCCTGGCAGAGATAATCCGCCATCTTTTCCTGGCAGAAGACGCAGCAGCCATTTTCCTTCATCAGAATATCCCCGATGCAGCTGCGCTCAATCCCCAGGTTCATGAGCGCCCCGAGATAATCCCGGTGCGTCAGCGCCTCACTGTAGCGCAGGTTTGCCGGAATGACCTCCAACACGGCGATCGGAAGTCCAAACTCCTCATCGTCATACGAAGCCAGAAAACAAAGAAGTTTGCGCTCTGCGCCCTCAAAGCCACCCGTCAGGCAAGTCCGCACCGGCGGCAGCGTCTTCTCGATCGAGTGAAAGATCGTTTGTTCATTTAACGACAAAAAGCCGGTACTTGTCTGTATATCGCGCTGATAACAGAGTCCGGCCAGTTCTATCATTCTCTTTTTTAAAAGCTGTTCTTCTTTTTCCTGCAGCATCGCGTGTTTCTACTCCTGTTCGAAAGTGCTTATATAAAGTGTGCTCCTGCCCGAAAAGCCTGTATACAATCAGAAATCACACAAATTTCCGATTGTATAATAAATACTCCCAGGTTCAGATATATAGCGAACCTGGGAGTATATCAGTATCAGAAGTGGAGATTCATCCCGGAAACATTCACGGAACCGTCTGCTAAGAGTTCGGGAAAGTCGCCGGACAGCTCAACCGATGACGGTGTCGCAATAAAAATGTAATTGGAAATCTTCTGGAGATTTCCATCCATCGAATAGGTCGCGCCACAGGTAAAATCAATGATACGCTGTGCAACCTCCATGTGGATTCCTTCCATATTTAAAACAACAGCTTTTCCAGCCAGCAGGTAATCGCAAATCTCTCTCGTATCCTCCATGGAAGTAGGTTTGATCAGAGATACTTCCATGCTGCGGCGCATCTGCACTACCTTGTTGTTAGAGGAACGTGGCAGAAAACGCGGCTTAGATTCCTCCTCGTGGCGGTAATCATCCACCTCTTCGTCCCTCTTGCCGAAAGAACGCTTCTTAATCACCGGTTTTTCTTCTTCGTAATCTTCCTCATCGAAGTAATCGTCATCATTCTCTGTGAGACGCATTGTATCCATTAATTTGTTCAGAATACTCATAACCCTATTTCTCTCCTATCTTTGCCCTGGTTCCAAAAATGCCCGTACCGACTCTTACCATAGTTGCACCTTCTTCAATCGCTGTCTGATAGTCTCCGGTCATTCCCATCGAAAGGACATTCATAGTAACATTATCAATGTTTTTCCGTTTCATGTCAACATATAATTCATATAATTTTTTAAAAACACCACGATTTTCTTCTGAATTCTCTACAAATGGTGCAATCGTCATAAGTCCCTGTATGTGGACATGCGGGTACTTTGCAATTTCGCGTGCCGCTTTCTCGACTTCTTCCGGGGCAAAACCAAATTTGGACTCTTCTCCGGCGACATTGACCTCCAGAAGAATAGAAACGTCCAGATCACGTTTGACCGCTTCTTTTTCGATCTGCTCTGCCAGTCCCACCGTATCGACGGAGTGAATCAGAACTGCCTTGTCAATTACCTGACGGACTTTATTTTTCTGTAAATGTCCAATCATATGCCAGCGGATATCAGATGGCAGCTGCGGTTCCTTCTCCAGAATCTCCTGCACCTTGTTTTCGCCGAAATCTCTGGCGCCGGCATCATATGCCTCTTGAAGCATCGGCACCGGCTTTGTCTTACTGACCGCGATCAGCGTGACATCCTCCACCTTCCGTCCGCTCCGCTCGCAGGCGTTCCGTATATTCTGACGTACTTCTTCTAACTGTTCCTGAACCATATGTGATACACCTTCCTTATCTCTATATTTTGGAAATATCATTACTGATATACGATCTGGCCATCCGATACGGTGCTGGCATCCAACACGATATGGTCATAAACCGATAATCCATATTTGGTTCCTTTTTCTACAATGTAATATTCACCGCTATTTGCAAGTTCTTTCACCTGCTTGAACACCGCGTATCCCTTATTAATATTGTAAGCACCTGTCAGCTTTGCCGTCGGTCCTACCTGGAAGCGCTCGTTTGAATCCGGCTTCACCAGATAATCGCCGCTCTTTAACAGCCCATCGTCGCTCTTCTCGACATAATAATACTCATCAGTCGAGCTGTAAATCTCCGGCGTGACAAATTCAATCGACGCCTTTCCGCCTTCGCCGTAAACTTCTTTATTGAAGCCAGCCTCATCTTCAGTAGCGTTGCCGCCCGTTGTCATATAATCAACTGGAATGGTATAAAATTCCTTCTCCATCACCGATGATACCGGAATTTTAAGTCCCTGCGTTTCCTCGCTGGAGATCTCGAAGTTCATAAAACGCTCGGATTCAAACTGGATCATGTAACGGTCCAGATCCAGGCGTCCATACAGATTGCCATCGGAACCGGTAAACATCGAATAATTCCCCCGGAATTTCATATCACTTCCCAACGGCTCGATCGTCAGTGTATCTTGATCGGCAAACTGCTCTTTATCCTTGTCATCCATCTGAAACACGATACTCCAGTTCTCCGATGTGATGAGCTTGTACACCGGCGTGCCCGCCTCGATCAGTTCCCCAGCTCGTCCCACCTGCCGCGTATATTGACTCCGGTCAAACGAATCCGCCGTCACCTCCTCCGGCGCGACCCCCTCAAAAGAATCGGTCACATAGGAAATAATACCCGGCTGAGGCGCCGATATCTGTTTGTAATTGATACCCTGTGCCTGAAGCTGTGCATCCATATCGCCCAGCGCATTGAAATTCATATACTCTGCAACCGAAGCCTGCAAAGAATATTTGGCGTCGTAAACGCTTTCAAAGCGCTGATCGTTGTAGGATAAACAGAACGAACTGAGTTGTTTCTTCAAATCAGCCAGATTTTCTGCTGACAGGGACATCCCAGAGGACTGATTTTCTTCCAAAAATTTCCCCAGCTCGCCGGTCTCATCTAGCGAATAGACGCGCGATCCAGCGCCTGCCCGCTTTCCCTCGCGCACATAATAGTTGACGTACCCGGTCTGCGGTGCATTTTCCACTGTCTCATCCCGAAACAGGATTCCGTTGTATTCTTTATTATTTACAATACTTCCCTCGACGACCTCATAAAACTGGACGTGATCCCGCCTGAGATATGTATAGACACTGAAAGAAAGATAGACGAAAATCATGGCAAAAATGATCATGCCTACATTGATATTCAATGGCTTTCTGTAGCGTACAATTTTCTTGTTTTTGGCCATGCAGCTCTATCCTCCCTTTTCCCGATGTACTTCCCTGGCAGCTGTTTCTGCAGTTTCACAGTTACCAGACAAAAATCCACGCAAATTTGTCTACGGCCATGGACTTTTGCAATATTCTGTATAGCCCAACGTACAGCCTTTATTATACGAGTGAATTGTCCAAATTTCAAGATCAATTCATCCCGTCAATTATACAGAATCATCCATAATCTGCAGATGCCAGAAGGAGCGGCAGGGAGTATCGCCTGCATTCCGCATCGTGTGATAGAGATTCGGCTTGATATAGATCGAATCGCCCGGTCCTAAGAGATAAACCGTTCCATCCAGATTGACCTCCATCTTGCCTTCCAGAATGACTCCGACCTCCGCGTATGGATGCAGCCCCCAGGACGGCGGTGTATCTTTTGTCTCTGGATCATAGGTTGAAAACTCATAAATACCGCGTTTCTTTCCAAAATCCAGACGGCGGATTTGAAGCTTGTACTCATCATATTCATATAACTGCTGCTCTTCCTGGCGAATCAGGGTTCTCTCCTCGCCGGAAGGACTGAGCAGATCCCGGATCGAAATACCAAGCGCCACGCAGATGCGCTGCAGATTGTTCAGCGTCGGGCTTGCCTGGTTCCGCTCCAGATTGCTCAGATATCCCACTGACAGATCGGTAAACTGGGACAGCTTCTGGATCGTGATAGATTTACTCTTGCGAATCTCCTTGATCCGCTGTCCAATATTCTCCACTTCTTCAAATTCCATGCAATCCCTCCGAACGTTTTATTTTTACGGTTCTGCTATTATTCATTATGCGTTCCGTTTTTTCCATGCCGCCTCGATCTGATCGAGCGCCTGTGCAATCACACTGCGCGAACTGCCCAGATTAAAGCGCATAAATCCAGATCCCTGTTCACCCGAATGCGTGCCCGGATCCAGCCATACCTTCGCTTCATCCGA
The DNA here is from genome assembly GCF_027698965.1 of Clostridium fessum. Taxonomy (NCBI): domain Bacteria; kingdom Bacillati; phylum Bacillota; class Clostridia; order Eubacteriales; family Clostridiaceae; genus Clostridium; species Clostridium fessum. Next base: position 129,442 of record NZ_JAQEQF010000002.1, on the reverse strand, counting down.
GAAGAATGCCATCAATTCATCATCCGTCATCCCCAGTTCACGGCAATCCAGCCACGCCAGATACGTTCCCTCCGGTTCTACCAGCTGAATCTGTGGCACACGGTTTTTACAGAAATTGCGCACCAGTGCCAGATTGCCAGCCAGATAGCCGATAAGCTGATCCAGCCATTCCCCGCCTCCTTCATACGCTGCACGGCAGGCGAACAATCCCAGACGGTTCATATTTTCTTGGCCAACATCCAGCAGCTCCGACCGGAATTTACGCCGCATCTCCGGATCCGGGATAAAGAGGTTTGATGTCGCCATGCCAGCCAGATTGAAGGTCTTGCTCGGCGCTGTACACATCATCGAATGAAGGCATGCTTCCTCTGAAATCGACGCATACGGAGTCTGCTCATGCCCCTGCCATACAAAATCGCCATGGATCTCGTCGCTGATCACGTATACATGGTGGCGCAGACAGATGTCAGCCAGTGCGGTCAGCTCTTCCCTCGTCCAGACACGGCCAACCGGATTGTGCGGATTGCATAAAATCATCAGTTTGACATGCTCATCCAGCACCTTCTGCTCCAGATCTTCCAGATCCATCTCATAATGTCCATCTTTTAAAACCAGCGGATTCTCCACCAGCGTCCGCTTATTGCGGAGGATCGCCCGGCTGAATGGATGGTAGACCGGCGGCTGGATCAACACCGCATCACCCTCCTGGGTAAAAGCCCGCACTGCGATCGAGAGTGCAAACACGATACCTGGCGTGCAGGTCATCCACTCCGGCTGCAGAGTCAGATGATGGCGTTTCTGATACCACGCTACCACCGCATCAAAGTACGACTCATCTGCCCGGCTGTAACCGAAAATCCCGTGATCCACTGCCTTTTTCAGCGCTTCAACCACGCTGTCCGGCGATCGGAAATCCATATCCGCCACCCAGAGCGGCAGAATATCATCCGCTTTCCCATTTTCTTTCTTAAAATCATGCTTGATCGACCAAGTATGGGTCCGATCGATCGGTGTGTCAAAATCGTACTGCATAGAAAATCCACCTTTCTGTTATATATCGTTAAAATTTTCCAAATTCAGCCATAATTTCAAAAAAATTCTAACTAATATTTTACACCAGTCGGCGATCAATGTCTACAATTACTCCCTCAATTAGCCAAAAAACTAAGAAGCTGACGAGGACAGGGCGGTCTGGCTTTCAGCTTATCAAATTGTACGCATTTTGAGTACAGATGTCCGAATGAGGCGGATGTAAGTCCGCATCAGGCGAGCATCTGTAGCGAAAGCAAGCGAACAATGATAAGTCTGAGAAGCCAGGCTGTCCTGTCCCCGTCAGCTTCGACGCCTTCACGAATCTATTTAATTTACTTTACCATATGACAAGCCACAAAATGCCCCGGCGTCACTTCCCGGAGTTCCGGCAGCTTCGCCCTGCACTCCTCCGTCGCATACGGACATCTCTCGGCAAAACGGCAGCAGTCCTTCGGGTTGATCGGGCTTGGAATCTCGCCCTTAACCATGATACGCTTCTTCTCACGCACCAGTCTCGGATCCGCAACCGGAATCGAGGACAGAAGCACCTGCGTGTACGGATGCAGCGGATGTGCATACAGCTCTTCGGAATCGGCAAATTCAACCATCGTTCCCAGATACATAACGATGACACGGTCGGAAATGTACTTGACGACGCTCAAGTCATGCGCAATGAAGAGATAGGTCAGTCCCATTTCTTCCTGCAGTTCCTTTAACATATTTAATACCTGCGCCTGGATTGAAACATCCAGTGCGGAGATCGGCTCGTCGCAGATCACAAACTCCGGTTCGACCGCTAATGCCCTGGCAATACCAATTCTCTGCTTCTGACCGCCGGAGAACTCATGCGGGAAACGGGACATATGGTCGCGGTTCAGACCGACGCGCTTCAGGATCGCCTCTACCTTCTGATCCACATCCTTGTCCGTCGCCAGTCCATGCAGTTTCATGCCGGAACCGATGATATCCTTGACCGTCATACGCGGGTTCAGGGAAGAATGCGGATTCTGGAAGATCATCTGCACATTCTTGCGGAATGCTTTTTCCTCTTCACGGGTGTATTTAAAAATATCTTTTCCTTTATAGGTGATCGTGCCTGCTGCCGGCTCATAGAGCTTTACCAGGCACCGTCCCGTCGTGGACTTGCCACATCCGCTCTCACCTACCAGTCCCAACGTTTCCCCTTTATAAATCGTAAAATGCACGTGATCAACTGCTTTCAGCACTTTTCCCCTGCCGACGTTGAAATACTGGCAGAGATCCGTGACCTGGAACAGGGGTGTGCTCCTATCAATTTGTTTTGCCATGGTGTCCCCTCCGTTTCTCTTCCGGCAGAGCCGCAACATTTTCCTCTTCTTCCTGTTTCTGCGCCTCAGTCAGCCCTTTCATGATATCCACCTTCGGCGCATATTCATGCTGCAGCCAGCACGCACAGGTATGTTCGTCTGAAAGCCTGTGAAATTCCGGCTGTTCTTCATAACAGACCTTCATCGCAAACTCACAGCGCGCTGCAAACGGGCATCCTTTCGGCGGTGCGAACAGATCCGGCGGTGTTCCGTCGATGGGCACCAGCTTCTGATTCTTGGAGGTATCCAGCGTAGCGATTGATTTGATAAGACCTGCCGTGTACGGATGTGCCGTCTCATAGAAGATCTCATCAACCGTTCCTTTTTCAGCCACCTTGCCGCCATACATAACAAGCACGCGGTCACACATCTTGGCGATAACTCCGAGATCGTGGGTAATCAGGATAATCGAGGTGTTTATCTTATCGCGCAGTTCCTTCAGAAGATCCAGGATCTGTGCCTCGATCGTTACGTCCAGCGAGGTCGTCGGCTCATCCGCGATGATGATGCTCGGCTTGCCGACCAGCGCGATCGCGATCATGACACGCTGCTTCATACCGCCGGACAACTCATGCGGATACTGTTTATAACGACGCTCCGGCTCATTAATGCCGACCAGACGCAGGATCTCCAGCGCCCGTTCCCTGACTTCTGCCCGGGTCATCCCCTTCCGTCCGACAAAAACCTCCTCGATCTGTTTTCCAACCGTCATGGTCGGGTTTAACGAGGTCATCGGATCCTGAAAGATAAATCCAATCTCCACACCGCGGATTTTCCGCATCTCGCGGTCTGTCTTGGTGATGATCTCCTCGCCCTTATACTTGATCGAACCGCCCTCAAAAAATCCCGGCGGCTCCGGGTTGAGCTTTAAAATGCACTGGGAGGTAACGCTCTTGCCGCATCCGCTCTCGCCTACAATTCCAAGAATCTCGCCTTCGCGTACATTAAAACTGACATCCCGGACGGATTTTACCACGCCGCCGTATGTATGGAACGAGAAGGTCAGATTCTTGATTTCCAATATATTTTTAGCCATTGTCTCCTACCTCCTATTCCGTTCCTCTCAGTCTCGGGTCAAATGCATCCCGCAGACCGTTTCCGAGCTGGTTGAGCGCCAGTACGGTTGTACAGATAAAGAATGCCGGCACGTACAGCATATGCGGCGCTGCCGTCATCATACGGGTTCCCTCTTTTGCCAGAACGCCCCAGCTTGCCTGCGGCGGGGAAATGCCGAGACCGATATAACTCAAGAACGCCTCCTGGAAGATGGCGCTCGGGATTGCCATTGTCAGGTTTGTGATCAGAAGACCCATGATATTCGGGATGATCTCACGCACGATGATTGTGAACGCCGACTCGCCCATGACGCGGGCTGCCAGTACGAAATCCTGCTCTTTCAAGCGGTATACTTCGCCTCTGGTAAAACGGCAGGTTCCCGTCCATCCAACAATAACCATTGCAATGATTAAGCTCTTAACGCCGGAACCTAATACTACCATAACCAAAATACAGACGATCAGGGATGGAATACCATAAATAACATCGATGATACGCATGACAATCATATCAAACTTGCCGCCATAATAGCCGCAGAAACCGCCCAGCACTGTACCAATTACAGTATTTAAAAGGGCTGCCAGAAGACCGATCGTCAAAGAAACACGCGCGCCCATCCAGACACGTACCCAGAGGTCACGCCCCAGAGAGTCGGTTCCCAGCCAATGAGCTGCTGAAATCCCCTTGCTCATCGAGTAGGCATCCTGCTGGTCAAATCCGTAGTGGCTGAACATCGGTGCAAAGATCGCTAACAGTCCATATGCAATCAACAGAATCAGACTGAAATATGCCGCCTTATTTGTCCGGATTCGTCTCCACGCCTCCTGCCAGAAGGTCAGGCTTGGTCGGGAGATCGATTCCATTTTTTCAATATTTTTACCTACCATCTCAAACTTGTCGCGGGTAATCGCGCGTCCATCTGTCAAGTTTTCAGATGTACCCGCTGCTGCGCCGGAATTCTCAGAAGGCAGCACATTTCCATCTTTCATTTTCATCTCACCCATACTGCCACCTACTTTCCACCGATCCGCACTCTCGGATCGATCACGCCATACAGAATATCAACTACCATGTTGCAGAATACCAGGAATGTGCCGTAAAACGCCGTCATGCCAAGGATCAGGGAGTAATCGTTGTTCTGCACACTCTCAACATAATATTTACCCATGCCGGGGATAGCAAACAGGGACTCGATAACAAATGTACCGGTCAGAACGGCTGCTACCGTCGGACCAAGGATTGTGACAACCGGCATGATCGCGTTCCGGATCTGATGCTTCCAGGTCACACGGAACTTCGAAATGCCCTTCGAGCGCGCTGTCTTGATATAATCCTGCTGGACCACCTCCAGCATACTCGCACGCATGATACGCGAGACGGACGCCATCGTGTAGAATCCCAGTCCGATCGACGGCAGGATCGTGTAGGCGAAGCCCTTGTACTGCGCGATCGGGAACAGCCCCCATTTGACTGCAAAGAAATGCTGCAGCAGCGCGCCCATGATAAAATCCGGGACACTTGTACCAAATACAGCTACAATCACAAAGATTAAATCAATTTTATTGCCACGGTTTAATGCAGAAATAATACCAAATACAAGACCAAAGGAAATCGCAAAACATAATGCGCGGATACCAAGGTCTGCCGAATACGGAAATGCACCTGCTAACAGGTCATTGACGGTACGGCTCGGATATTTGGTAGAAAAACCGAAATTTCCATGAATCAGATTATTCAGATATGTCAGATACTGCTGGAGTAAGGGTTTATCGAATCCGTAGTAGGCACTTAAATTGGCCTTTGCGGTTGCTGACATTTTCGGATCATTGAACGGCCCGCCCGGCATCAGCCTTGCCAGGAAAAATACAACGGATACGAGAACAAACACAGTCACAATGGATATTCCCACCCGCTTCAGTATATATTTTTTCATAGGTTCACGCTCCTTTAACTACGGGAACATCCCAAATCCGGTTGTTCCGGCCGCCGGTTACGGCTCATTCATCCGCCAAGCAGCCACCGGATATGTACTGCGCTTCAGAAATCCGGCTGCTCTGCCGGATCCTAAAGCGCAGGTACTTCAATCATCTTCTAACATTTTTCAATACATTTTGGATGGATGATGGATTATTAGTTTGTGATGTCCACATACATATAGTCATAATTCAGTCCAACAAAGTATGCGCCCAGATTCTGTACACGGTCAGATACCATATACGGAACCTCTCTTAACTGAAGCGCTACCAGTGCGCCGTCTTCCAGGAGTGTCTTCTCTGCATTGAACAGGTTATCCATACGTTCTTTACCGGAAGTGGTCTTGGAAGCATCGATGTACTTATCGTATTCATCACTGTGGTAATTTAAATAGTTGTAGCCGGAGGTGCTGTACCAGAGCTCCAGGTAGCTGTACGGGTCAGAGTAATCCGGTGCCCAGCCGCTCATGATGATATCGTACTCATCACTGCCCGGAACCAGGAGTGCGTTTTTCGTTGCGTACGGAACCATGTTGATATCTACGTTGATACCCAGGTTGTTCTTCCACTGGTTTGCAACAACCTCTGCCTCTTTCTTCGCTGTGTCAGAATCGGATACAACCAGTTTCAGGGAAATATCAGAAGCACTGGAAAGACCTAATTCAGATAATGCCGTATCCAGATACTCTTTTGCCTTATCCATATCACCCTGAAGTGGGAATGCCTCTAACGGATACTCGGTGCCGTACTCGCCGTCCACGCCGCGAACCTGCGGAAGCACATATCTCTGGTTAGCCTGATATAAACCATTGTGGGTCAGAAGAATGTATTCTTCACGGTTGACTGCGTAGTTCATCGCCAGACGCAGGTTCTTGTTTGCCAGATATTTATTCCGGTGATTCAGTGCCGCATAATCGTCTGCGCCGTTGTAGTAGGACTGTGTCTTGCCCTCATACTGCGCTGCCAGCTCGGTTGGAACCTCTGCCAGATCCAGCTCGCCTGCATCGAACATCGAAACAGCGGTAGTCTGATCGGCTACGGTCAGAATCTCAACACCGTCCAGACTGATCTTTTCATTGTCATAGTAATCCGGGTTCTTCGTCAGTTCTACCTTGCCGTTACTGTATTCACTTACAACGAACGGTCCATTGTAAACCTGTTTATCGGCACTTCCGCCGAACTCATTGCCATATTTCTCAACCAGGTCTTCACGTACCGGCATGAATGCACTCATGCTTGTCATGCTGACAAAGTAATCAGCCGGATTCTCAAGCGTAATCTCCAGGGTAAAGTCATCCAGTGCCTTGACTCCCAGTTCATCCACCGGAAGTTCACCCTCACTGACCTTGGCGCCGTTCTTTAAAACAGCCCCCAGATAGCTGGCAGGGCAGGCTGCTGCCGGATCGCAGAGACGCTTCATACCGTACTCATAATCCTTAGCCGTAACAGTCTGTCCATCACTCCACTTTGTATCCTGACGGAGTTTGAAAGTATATACGAGACCATCATCGCTGACTTCATAGCTCTCAGCGGTTGCCGGCTGAAGCTCGCCCTGTACATTGCGGTACAGACCATCATAGATATGATAGGAGACGGTCGCGTCTGCTACGGAGTTTGTCTTATCAGGGTCAATCGTCGCGATATCCGCCGTGTTGGAATAACGGAAAATCTTTTCGCCCGCTGCTGCGCTCTGGGAACTGTCACTTCCCGATTCAGCTGCCTTCGTATCATCCACCGAAGCGCTCGGAGTGGAACAGCCCGCTACACTCGCTGCCATCAGTGCAGCTAATCCCAGTGCAAGTAGTTTGTTTTTTCTCATAATATTCCTCCTTGTTCTCTTTTATTAAAGCTCAATCAGCTCCTTGGTGGCGCTGATCAGATTTTCATTGCCTGTCTCCGTGATGAGAAGCTGATCCTCAATGCGGATACCGCCCCATCCTGGAATATAGATACCCGGTTCCACGGTCATGACATTATTGGCATGCACGATATTTTTAGAAACAGGGCTCATAAATGGAATCTCATGGACAAACATGCCGACGCCGTGTCCGATTCCTGTGTAGTGATATGGAAAATACTCGGTCCCCTCGATGATCTTCGTGGATTCATAATATGCATCCGATGCCGAAACCCCATCTTTTAAGAATCCTTCCACCGCAGCGACCATCTGCTGCTCAATCTTGTATACTTCCTTCTGCTTCGGCGTTGCGCGTCCGACTACCAGGGTACGCGTCATATCAGATAAATAACCATGATACTGGCATCCATAATCCATCAGGACCAGATCGCCGTATTCAATCGCCTTCTGGGACGGAATTCCATGAAGCAGGGATGTTCTCGCACCGGAGATGAGGATATTGCCGTATGGCTGTGTATCCGCGCCCTCCAGAACCATATAAAGGCTTAAACGCGCCGCCAGCTCTTTCTCGGTAATGCCGACCCGGATATCCTTCTGAATCTTCTCATATGCCCTTGAAGCAATGTCACAGGAGATACGCAGGCACTCAATCTCTTCCGGCTTCTTGATGGAGCGAAACTCCTCGATGATGCCGTCCGCTGGTACCAGCTCTGCTTTTACCTCCGACTGGAGGTTCTGGTACTGTTCAACGGTCAGGTGGGCTGCTTCAAAGCCGATCGTCTTTGCCCCAACCTTTTCCGCCGCGTAGGCAAGTGCCTTTCCGATGGAACCGTAGGTGTCTCTCCAGTTCAAAATCGTGTAATCCGGGCACTCATAGGAAACCTGCTCGGTGTAGCGCGGATCTGTCAGAAAGAATTTTTCCTGCTCCGTGATAAAAAGCCAGGAATCTTCGCCGGTATAATGGCTGACATACTTTACATTGACCGGACGGCTGATGAACATGCCATCCAGGTGCTCTTTCTGCATATACGCAAGTAACTGTTCCATTCTTACTCTCCTCCCATCACTGATTCTATTTCCTCTATCGTTCTGGGGATGGATGCTGTCAGATTCTCACAGCTATCCTCCGTTACCAGGCAGTTATCCTCGAGGCGGAAGCCGATGCCCCATTCCTCGCAGTAGATGCCGATATCCACGCAGAAAACCATACCCGGCTCTACAATATCCACATCAACCAGATCGTGTGTGTCCCAGCCAACATGGTGGGCGCCGCCGTGCCAGATATATCTGCCGACGTCCTCATACCGGTCACATAAGCCGATCGCTTTGAGCTGTTCGAAATTGTATTCCCTCGCCAGCCGGTCCACGTCTGCCATCTTCATCCCCGGCCGAATGATGGAGAACATATGCTGCGAAGTCCGGTATGCACATGTGTAAAGAAGTCGCTGCCGTTCGGAAAACTTTCCGTTGCACGGCCAGCCGCGCGATACATCATTGAAGAGGTGGTCGTACTGGGCGCCTACGTCGTTGAGAATCATATCGCCGTCCTTCGCCTGCCCTGTGTACTCATAATAGTGAATACAGAAATTATTGGCTCCCGCGGAAATGATACTCGGAAATGCCGGTGCAAGGCATCCGTGCTGCGCCAGTGCGTAGTCGAATTCGGCTTTATACTGGTATTCGTACATTCCCGGCTTTGATGCCTTCATCATCGCCAGAATGCCGTCCCTTGTAATCTTGACTGCCTCCCGCATCGCCTCGATCTCACACGGCTGCTTGATGGTGCGCTGGCGGCGTATCTGACGGGAAATATCCGTGAGTGTGGCTGCCGGGTACCACTTTCTAAGTTTCCGTGCCATCCGGATACTCTCGGTATCTGCATCCTCCGGATCGTGCCGATACAGATCCATCGCAATACGCTCAAACCGTCCGCTCCGCATCAGAAGTTTCAGACGGTTTTCCCACTCGCCGCTCGATGCGATCTGCGCGGCCCCAGATCGCGCCCTGGCCTCCTCCGGTGTGAACCGTTTCCCGGTCCACCGCTCGGCCAGCATATCCGGCGGAAGTATGTAAAGTGTTTCCTGTACCTCTTCTCCGTCCTTCTCTGTCATCAGGACTGTGTGTTCCTGCCCGATGCCGGTCAGATAGAGAAAACTCCGATCGGCATAAAACGGATAATTTTCATCGGCTGTTTTTCGGATGGAAGAACCGGAAAACAGGAGAAGCAGGGTGTGATCCGGAAGGCTGTCATACAGCCGCTGTCGGTTCCCCTGGTAGAATTCTGCATTCATAGTATTTTCCTTCCTGTCTTTTAAATGATTTCCGCATACTTTTGTATCTGTCTCACAAATAGACGCATCGGAATCTTTTGTCTCCCGACACGTGTCATTATACCGTATAAATCGAAATTTTACAATTATTTTTCAGTATATTTTGTAATTTTTTTATCCAATACAAAAAGTTTCATATGCATGATAGGAAATACTTATAATTTTGAAAAAAATGTAAAAGCATATCTATTTTTTTCCAAAGGTGGTACCTGCAAAAGAAGCATTTCAATGAAAATGTGGAAAGATGGTTTTGAGCCCAAACTAGAAAATTAGTAAAAAAAAGAGACCATCCAATTCTCCTTTTTCAGATGAATCGGACAGTCTCCTGTCTCCGCCCTGCGCTGACAGCTGCGGTTTCATTCATTTTGAATCTCTTATAAAGATACTACAACACTTTCTTTCGCGCACTCTGGAAGATCGGCTGCATTCATGGATATGCTTAAAACGAATTTTACATGATATTTCTCACTGATGGTCTCCAGCGTCTTGTAGGTCTCTTCAATATCCGCTCCCTCGAGGCAGGCAAGTTTCAGGAAGCTGTCAAGATACATCTGCTCCAGATCGTGATCCTGGCAGATAATACCACAAATAAATCCGATAAATCCATCGCTGGTATCAATCGGATATTCCTGTACATTGATAAGGCGAATCTGGTTATTCAACTCATACATATGTTTGGAACTCTTATCCAGATAGACAACGGAACCCTTGGCTTCTTTGACAGCCGTGTTCGCCATATCGAGTAAATATTTAGTTTTTCCTTTTCCCTTTGCTCCTGCGATGATCTGAACCATAACAATCTCCTCCTTGAGTTTATTTAAGTTGTATGTAAAATCTTTTATTGTATAAATAATTATAGTATAAATTTATAAATATTGCAATCACTTATTTGAAATTTTAGTCAAAATTTCCGTCATATTGTCATAAAGTGACGGACGATTTGCAGATTTTAGCACAACCGATATATATTCCTTGCCATCGTCCCCATCGCTCGCCATGATCAGGCAGTAGCCAGCCGCCTGTGTGGTGCCGGTTTTGCCGCCTAAGACAGTCACTCCCTCCGGTGCCTCGCGGTCTCCCTTCAGATACCAGTTGCCAACCTTCCAGACCTGCTGTTTTGCGGCTCCATTTGCATCGGTATAATCAGCTGTATAAGACTGCGCGTTGATGATCTCACAAAACAGCGGCAGTTTAAGCGCCTCGTTGAAAATCAGGTAGAGATCATATGCCGTTGTATAGTGGTCGGTGCTGTGCAGACCATTTGCATTGACAAAATGCGTGTGGGTCGCACCGAGTTCCTTCGCTTTCGCATTCATCTTCTCCACAAACGCATCCGTGCTTCCGGCGATATGATCCGCAATCGCATTGGCTGCATCGTTGCCGGACGGAATCATCAGTCCGTATAAGAGCTGCTCCAGCGTAAAGGTATCGCCCGGCTTGATGCCTGCCATCGAAGCGCCTGCCTCGCGGATCACGACGTCATCATTTGCCGTCACCGCATCGGAAAGATTGCCTTCCTCGATCGCGATGATCGCCGTCATTACCTTCGTGATGCTCGCCGGGTACATCTGGTCATAGATGTTCTTACCATATATAACGCTGGAGTCGGTCACATCAAACAATGCGCCCGCCTGCGCCGTCACCGCATCATCTGGAGCAATATCGCCGTCTGCAGATTCCGGTACGCAGAGAGAAGACGCAAAAAAGGGCGCCAGCCCGGCACCTGCCGCTGGCGTCATCTGCGCTTCCCGTTCTTGAAATGAATATGCCTGTTCCAGACCGCGGGCACCACAGCCGGTCAGCATGCCGATACCGCAAAGCATCAGTGCGCCCGCAAGTCCGATTGTCTGTTTTCTCATTTGTACATCTCCCGCCATTCCATATCGCCGCGGTCAAGCGCCTTAACGAGAAGCTCTGCCGTCGCCAGGTTTGTCGCCATCGGGATATTGTGAATATCACAGAGGCGGACAACATCATTAACATCTGGCTCATGCGGCTTCGGTGCCAACGGATCGCGCAGGAAAATCAGCAGATCGATCTGATTGTGTTCGATCTGTGCGCCGAGCTGCTGGGAACCTCCCAGATGACCCGGCAGATATTTATGGAGGGTCAGATTCGTAACCTCCTCAATCAGGCGGCCTGTCGTTCCTGTCGCATAGAGTTCATGCTTGCTCAGGATGCCGCGATATGCGATACAGAAGTTCTGCATCAGTTTTTTCTTCGCATCATGTGCGATTAACCCGATATACATCTATACCTGCCTCCTTAATGATTCCTATTTTTCATAACCATAAAATTCAATTTCCATGCAGCTTCACAGTCCATGCATGTACTTACTGAACGGTTACGTTATTTCGTTGCAATCCAACATTGAGAACAACTCCCATTCCGATAAACATACTGAGCAGCGAACTAAGTCCGGAGCTTATGAAAGGAAGCGGAAGACCCGTGTTCGGGAAGATTCCCGTGGCTACCGCAATGTTGGCAAAACTCTGGAACGCCAGAAGCGCCGCCATGCCCGATGCAATCAGACGTCCAGCTGTGTCCTTTGCGCGCGCTGCAATCCAGAGGCACTCATACACCAGCAGCGCATAGAGGGCAATGACCGCCACGCCGCCGACAAACCCAAGCTCCTCTCCGATAACAGCGAAGATAAAGTCCGTCTGTTCCTCCGAGAGGAAATTTCCATTCTTGACGGAGCTTAATGTGTTGTTAAAAAGTCCCTTGCCGCGCAGCTGCCCGGAGCCGATCGCCATCATGGAGTTATCCTGCTGACGGTTCAGATCCGTAAATTCACTGCTGCTGTGGAAAATCTTTCCCATGATACGCTGTGCCTGGTATTTCTGGAGAAACGGGATGAATCCCTGCAGCGACAGATAGATAAGCGCCGCAAATCCAGGTACCCCGACCGCCACCGCACCGGCAATCCATTTGTAACTGATACCGGCTACATAAACCATGCACAGAATCATGAAGCAGATGACGATGGTGGTGGAAAGGTTCGGCTGTAAATATACCATGCCGACCGGAAGGACACAGATAAGCGCCGTCATCCCCAATGTCTTTGGCTCATTGATTTTATCCCGGTTTCTGGAAAGAAAATTCGCCAGGATGAGGATCAGACCGATCTTTACAAACTCGGACGGCTGGATCTGAATCCCGCCGATCCGCAGCCAGCGGGTCGCGCCCTTGGTGGTACGTCCAAACAAAAGAACTGCCGCCAGCATTCCGGCACAGACCACATAGATAAGCGTGGTAAATCGGAAATACTGATGGTAATCAATCAAAGACAGAACCAGACAGATAATCAGGGATACAACCACTCCGATAATCTGTTTTATCACAGAGGAACGGTCCTGATTGCTGGCGCTCCCGACAACCAAAATGCCGAGAACACTCAGCAGAATCATATAAATGAGGGCTCGAAAGTTGTAATTTCTAAATTGGTAATCGAATATCATGCTGTAAATGGCTCCTTAAAGTAAGAACCGGTACCGACGCACAGACCGCCGGGAATACCTCCGCCGGCTGTTCTGAGGATGTCCTCAGAATCCGGAGTGTCACATCCCCCGGATCAATCTCCAGATAACGTGACACGCTCCTCAGGAAATCTGCGCGAATCAGATCCAGAAGTTCCGGCGAACAACCCGCCCGATCGGCAGTCAGAAGGTGTTTTAAACGCTTTCTGGCTATCTCGCCGGAATTCTTTTTCGTAAACAGCTCTGCAATCAGAATCATAGCGTCCCCTCCTATGCACGTTTGAGGAAGCCGGATATCCGGGACCAGAAGCCCGGAGACGCATCAAGCTGTATAAATGGTACCGATTCTCCAAGTATTCGTTTGCATATGTTTAAATATGCCTGCCCGGCATATCCATTCATGCCGACCAGCGGTTCGCCCTGATTCGTGGATATAACGATATCCTCATCGTCCGGGACTGTGCCAATCACAGGGACAGACAGAATATCCATCACATCATCCACCGACATCATATCGCCCCGGCGCACCATATCGCTCCGGATCCGGTTGATGATCAGGTCCATACGCCCGACCCCGGATGCTTCTAAAAGTCCGATGATCCGGTCAGCATCCCTTATCGCGGATACCTCCGGTGTCGTGACAATCAGCGCCCGGTCCGCCCCGGCGATCGCATTGCGAAAGCCCTGCTCAATCCCGGCGGGACAGTCAAGCAGTATGTAATCAAACTCTTCTCTTAAGTCTTCTACTAATTTTATCATCTGCCCCGGACTCACGGACGACTTGTCCCGCGTCTGGGCGGAAGGTAATAAGAACAGGTCAGGATATCTTTTGTCTCGAATCAGCGCCTGCTTCATCCGGCAGTTTCCCTCGATCACATCGACCAGATTGTAGATAATCCGGTTTTCCAGTCCCATGACGACATCCAGGTTTCTCAGACCGATATCAGTGTCGATGAGAACCACCCGTTTGCCGAGCATGGCAAGCCCGGTGCCGACGTTCGCTGAGGTTGTCGTTTTGCCGACGCCTCCTTTTCCGGAAGTAATAACGATAACTTCGCTCATAGGAACATCCTCCTGTATTCTGTTTTACCATTTTATTCTACTCTAAAAAGTAGAATAATTCCAGTCTTAAATCCATTAAATACGCTAAATAAAATGAAAATAATCTAAAAAACTTTTTTTGACCGATTCTACGTCAATGTTTCCATCGGATACCGATGCAATCATCGGTCCGCGCCCCATCTTTTTACCCTGGCTGCGCGTTTTGGCTGTCAGATCAGCAATCCGAAGGTGCATCGGCGACATTTCCAGCGCGGTGATCACCGCGTCCTCACTTCCCGCCGCCCCAGCATGGGCGGAACCCGCCAGCGTGCCGAGGACGACGATATTGCCCCGTGCGCTGACACGCGCGCCGCGCTCCACATCCCCGATGATCACGATGCTCGCATCGGATTCCAGCAGATCGCCCCGGGATAAATTACCCTTATAGAATTGTCCCGTCCGGGCAGTCAGCTCCATCAGCCGCTCGGTCAGCGCCTTTTCACAGCGGGCGATGCGGTTAGCGTCAGTATCCAGCAGACAGAGAATCTCTATCTGGGAATTGGCGGTAATCGCATCCGTCACCTGCAGTTCCTCGATTGGGGTCAGTTCTCTCCCCTCCAGGGTCAGCGTCATCTGGGCGGATCCCCAGAATTTTTCACTTTCTTTAAACTTTTTCCCTACATCCTCCAGTAACTGTTCAAAGGGGGTGTCCGGATTCAGAATTACCGTCATACCGGACTTACATCCCTTTATTACTACGGAACTTTTCATAGTTCCATCACCTCTTAATCTCCATTGATTCGTTCATTGGACGCATCCAATGCTCCTGAATTCAGGATATCATCCAGACTCGCATAGCCATAGAAATAACGATATACGTGTTTTGCCACCATCGCTGCATTCGAAGAAGAATATCCATTCGGGATACTGACCGTCACCGAAATTTCCGGATTCTCATACGGTGCAAACGAAATAAAGAACGCGTGGTTGCCCCGTTTTTGGGACTCCTGCGCCGTACCGGTCTTACCGGCCACGTGTACGTCCAGACCATCAAACACGCGCTTGGTCGAACTGTTGGTAACTACCTGGCGCATACCTTGTTGGACTGCATCCCAGGTGCTTGTCTGGAAATCAAGGGTTGACGCCACAGCCGGCGAATAATCCTTGACCAGATTACCCTGGGAATCCGTCTCCTTATCAATCAAGCTCAGATCATAGACCGTGCCGCGATTGGCAAGCGCCGTCACATAGCGGGCAAGCTGCACGCTCGCAAACTGGTGCGTACCCTGTCCCATACTGGAACGCTCCGGATCGGTATCACTGATAGACGGCGTCGCCTCCGAGATTTCAATGCCCGAAGTCCGGTCCAAACCGAACATGGTCGCGTATTTTTTCAGCGTCTCCAGACCTTTCTCCGGTTTGTAGCTTCCATCTGCCTCTGTGGACAGGCGGTGCGCCACCTCCGAGAAGAAATAGTTACAGGAATTTTCGATGCCTCCCACGACATTTAACGGTCCGTGGAAGCCCGGATATTTCCAGCATCGGATCGGATTGCTGACTTCCTCATAAATACCGGTACAGTTAATCATATCAGAAAGCGTGATTGCCCCCTCTTCCAGACCTGCAATCGCCGTGATCGGCTTGAAGGTGGAGCCTGGTGCTTTCAGCGTCTGCGTCGCATTGTTTCGCAGCGGCAGCGACTGATCGGCATTTAGCTGGGCAAAATAGGTGCTGTCCGAAATCCGGTTGTTGTCATAGCTTGGATAAGATACCAGTGCCAGCACCTCGCCAGTCTTCGCGCTCGTCACGACACAGCTCGCCGTACACGGGTCAAGTGCCAGCTGCGCCGGTGTGATCTCAATATTGCGGATCTTATTCATCAGGAACTGGTACGCATATTCTTCCCCGCTGACACGCAGCAGGTTGACCTCATTCTCATCGTATGCAAGCACATTCTGGGAATAGAGCGCCATACAGAGCTCGCGCCCAGTCACAACATTGTTATTGATTAAATACTGATAAATCAGTTTCTCGAATGCCGGATCCTGTTCCAGATCGCGGAAACAGTCGTCCAGCAGTGCCGTGAAGACATCGTCCGCATTCGAATACCGGCTCTGGATGTCCAGCTTCGTCGTATCGATCCAGTTGTTGGCAATTCCATAATATAAGTATTCCCGCAGACTGATCGTACCGTTCTTCCACGCCTGATACATGTCACTGGACGTATCAATCGCATCACGCTGGACAATCGCCTTGTTGCTGGAAGAAAGATACGAATAGATATACTGCATATATGCCTGCATTTCCTCTGACAGCGCGTTCATCGGCGTTGCATTTTCAGACTGCAGTTCGCCCCGCAGTTCCTGTTCAATCCGCACGCGTGAGCTCTCGTACTTCTGATAAATCTGCTGTTCCACATCGGATGCCTCTTCGGAAGCAAAATTGTCAATCGAGAGGACGTTGTTGTTGATCAGCTGGAAGTATGCCTTCTTGATCGGTATCTTAATACTGGAAGAATCGATATAAGCGATATCTTTCTCATCCTGGTTGACAATCGTCTTTAACAAGACGCCCGCCAGCTGCTTCTCCAGAATGTGGTAAATACCCTTCTGAAGGTTCAGATCGAGGGTCAGCCAGATATCGTTGCCTGCCACTGGTGCGACTTCCCCGGTCACGCTTAGGATTCTTCCGACGTTATCTACATATGCCGTCTGGGAACCTTTCTTACCCTTTAATTCCAGCTCCATCGAGGATTCGATACCGGTACGGCCTACGACATCATTTAACTCATAGTCATCGTTGACCGTCTTTAACTCCTCCAGACGTTCGCTCGTTACTTTTCCCGTATATCCAATGATCGGCGCAAAGTAGATGCTTTCATTGTACACACGGATCGTCGATTCCTGTATATTGACGCCCACCAGATCGGCTGCGTGCTCTAAAATGTCTGCAACGGTCTCATCGCTGATATCCGTCGCGATCGTTGTAGATTCGTACTTCTGGAACGCGGTAAAACGCATCGTGTAGCGGATACCGACGATCTGCAGCGCCACCTCATCCGAAACATCGATCGGATTGCCGTCTTTGTCAAGCGGGCGCCCGTCCCGGTTCTTATCGTCACCGAGTGTCAGGTGGTACTCCTTTTTCATCCGCTCCAGCAGATCTGGCGCTGAAATGTCGGACGGGTATTTTCCATCTGAATCGTCCATCTCATCCACATTTTTAAGACCATAATAATCACGCAGGAATCGCTTGCGTCCGGACTGTGTCTCGGAGGTATACACGACATTTCCATCGTGATCGAGCGTAAGCTCTAAACTGGTCTGTGCGCTCTCACCGTGTTTATTCAAGATCGATACCAGATCGTAGAGCATCGTGTTCCACTGTGCATCCGTCTTGTACGCACCGGTATCCTGTATGGTAACGTCGTATGCCAGTTCGTTGTACGCCAGCACATTGCCGTTCCGATCGTAGATATTACCCCGCGTGCTGGCAGTCTTTATGACTTTTTCCGTCATCGCTGTATATGCATCCTGATACTCTTCGCCCTTGATGATCTGCAGGTTGAACAACCGCATCACCAATGCGGACGACATCAGGCAGAACACAACCGCCAGGACAAAAAGCCGGGAGGTAATCACTTTTTTGAACCATTCTCGCAGATATTCTTTCAGGTCATCAAACAATGTTCGAATCTCTCCTTTGTTCCCATTCTTTCAGTTTCCGGTTGATAAAAAGGAAAAACCGGTATACGACAAGCGTCGTAACCGTGGTAAATATGATCTCCGGGATAATGATGGAGACCAGATAATGCCCAAAATTCAGACGATTCCGTATCAGGAACCGGAATACATAGATGTACAGGTTATAGATTAAATCACTTGCCAGGCTCAAAAGCAGCGGCAGCGTGATGTAGTCTTCATAATAATACTTGTTGCAGATTCCACTGACATACCCCAGATTGATGAAAAACAGTGTATAAAAGCCAAATGGTCCACTGTAAAACAGATCCATAAAAAGACCTGCCACCAGCCCGTAGAACATCCCCCGCTCGCGCCCCTCGATGAAGCTGCACACAAACACCACAATCAGCAGCAGGTTCGGAGCCGAAGATAAGAAGGCGATCTGTGGGAACACGCAGATCTGGATCGTGAATGCCAGAATCAGCATGACAAGGTTAATCAGCAGCTTCCGCATTATTGTCGCCTCCATCCCCATTTTTCAGCTGGGTGATTACCAGTACCTCCTGCAGGTTATCAAAATCTGCAACTGGAATGATTGTACCGGATTTTGTTACGTTGTTGGCATCGGTCGTCAGCCCGGAGGCATAACCGATGAGAATGCCCGGCAGGAAAATATCACTGATGTTGGAGGTCACGATCTTGTCGCCCTCCTGGATATCTGCCTCTTTCTTGATATGGTCAAGTCCCAGCCGTCCATCCTGGTAAAGCGTCAGGTTGCCGGATACATTACAGGTATCGCCAGTCCGCAGGGACATGCCGCTGACGTTGCTGTCGTCATCGATGATCGCGCGGACAGTTGCATAGTTTGCCCCGACATCGGTTACAATACCGACCAGTCCGCCGCCTGCCATGACGTTCATATCTTCCTGGATGCCATCGTCCGCTCCCTTGTCGATCCGGAATACCTGAAACCAGTTTCCAGAGTCCTTTGCAATGACACGGGCGGCTATTTTTTTATACTGCATATATTCCTGATCAAGCTGATACAGCTCTCTGAGACGGTCTAACTCGTAAAGCTCCGACTGCAAGCGGTTGTTCTCTTCCACCATCTGATCCAGACGCATCTGGAGATTTTTGTTCTCCTCCTGCGCCTCCCGCAGGGAGGAAAAATTTTCAAGCGCATTGTAGAGACCTGTGCCGATCGCGTTGACGCCTGACTGCAGCGGTACCAGAACAAAACCGACACCCGTCCGAAGCGGCATCAGAAAGCTTGATTTGATAGACGTTGCTGTAATCAGCACAAGACAGAAGGCTGACATACCTGCCAGAATATACTTGCTGTTTTTCATAATGATAGTATTCCCCGTTCTTTGAAACTAAAATAGGCTTGTTCGCCGATAATCACATGATCCAAAAGCCGGATTCCCAGCATAGCGCCCGCCTCCTGAATCCGGACGGTCGTCCGCCGATCCTCCGCACTGGGGGTAGGATCCCCGCTCGGATGATTATGTACTAAAACGATGCTGGCTGCATGATAGCGCAGCGCCTCGATAAATATCTCCCTCGGAGACGCCGGAGAGTGATTGAAGGTTCCCCGAAACAGCAGGATATCCCGAATCAGCCTCTGCTTCGTATTGAGGATCATCAGGTGCATCTCTTCCTGCTCTTTGTGACGCATTTCCTCCATATAAAAAGCGGCGATCGCCTCCGGCGCCGTAAAAGCAGGCGCTTCTGAAAGCGTCAAGGTGCGCCAGATCCGCTGTGACAGTTCTCCCACACACAAAAGTTCGATTCCCTTGACCCTGCCGATTCCTTTCTGCTCCATCAGTTCTGGAAGAGTCAGATGCAAAAGCCCTAAAATTCCCGGCGGCTGCACCTGCGCCAGAATCCGGGTTGCCAGGGAAAGTGCCGACTCCTGCCGGTTTCCGGTCCGGATAAGGATCGCTAAAAGCTCGGCGTCCGTCAGTGCCCCAACTCCCTCCCTCTCACATTTTTCGTAGGGTCGGTCTTTTTCAGGGATATCTTTCATGGTAAGACGCCATCCAGCGGTCAGTTCAGAACTTTTTACTGGTTTCTTTGTTTCTTTTTTCATTGATTGTCCTCCTGCGTGCCTCTCCTCTGCATACAGAAAGCCATTCCCGCCTGGCGGGATTCTTTGATTAAATCAGACGATATGCAATCAGTGCAATGACAACGCCGATGATGCTCGCCATCGTCACCCGGATTGACAGACCAAACGTGATAACCAGGATTACTAAATCAAGAACAACCGGGTCCATCAGACCGAAGGATTGTCCGTAATTCAGCCACGACAGTCCCCTGACGCCGGATGCCATATTTCCGATAAATCCACCTAACACAATCCCTGTCATCAGGAGCAGCAGAAGAATCCAGAAATTTTTTGCTCGATTCATGATACCGAATACCGTCCCTTTCTATAATCTTTATTATCTTAGCACAAACTGCCGGAATGTGTATAGACAGTCCGGCAGATTTTTTTTTAAAGTTTTCTTAAAATTAATTACAAAATCATTCAAAAAACGTCATTTCTAGTCGATTTTGAGCTGCTCAGGTTTTACTATGTCTGCATCCAGAAGCTTCTGCAGGGACATTAAAATGCCTAACTTCGCATGGTACCAGGTCAGTCCGCCCTGGAAGAATACGCTGTACGGCGGTTTGATCGGACCATCCGCGGAAAGCTCTATCGAGGATCCCTGGATAAAGGCACCTGCTGCCATAATAACCTGGGAATCATACCCCGGCATATCCCACGGTTCCGGCGATACATAGCTGTCAACCGGCGCCGCCGCCTGAATGCCCTGGCAGAACGCAATAACACCCTCCGGTTTTCCAAACGTGATCGCCTGAATGATATCATAGCGCGGTTCCGTGCTGTTCGGAACCACATCAAAGCCCAGGCGCTCATAGACGTTTGCCGCAAAGATAGCTCCCTTTAATGCGCCGGATACAACGGTCGGTGCCAGGAAAAGTCCCTGGAAGAAGGACTGGTTGACGCCAAGACTCGCGCCGACCTCCCGTCCGAGTCCCGGAGAACCAAGGCGGTACGCTGCATTTTCGATGCACTGTTTGGTTCCGGCGATATAGCCGCCGATCGGCGCCAGTCCGCCGCCCGGGTTTTTGATCAGGGAACCGACTACCATGTCCGCACCGAGATCGCTCGGTTCGATCCGCTCAACGAATTCGCCATAGCAGTTGTCTACCATACAGATCACTTCCGGTTTGATGGATTTAACAAATGCAATCAGTTCACCGATCTGCTCTGCCGAGAGGGTTGGACGGGATGCGTATCCCTTGGAACGCTGGATGGTTACCAGTTTTGTCTTCTCGTTGATCGCCGCGCGGATGCCGTCGTAATCGAAGGTTCCGTCCGGCAGCAGGTCAACCTGACGGTATGAAATGCCGTACTCCCGCAGGGAACCGTTGGACTCGCGGATGCCGATCACTTCCTCCAGAGTATCATACGGTTTTCCCACCGGCGAAAGCAGCTCGTCGCCCGGGCGCAGGTTTCCGGCTAATGCCGTGTAGAGCGCGTGCGTTCCGCACACGATCTGCGGGCGCACCAGCGCGTCCTCAGTGTGGAATACATCCGCATATACCTGTTCCAGCGTCTCACGTCCGAGGTCGTTGTAACCATATCCGGTTGTACCGGAAAAATGAATATCGCTGACGCGGTTTTTCTGCATCGCAGCGATTACCTTTAACTGATTGTACTCTGCATTGCCATCGATCTCTGTGAAACGGTCTTCCAGAGCCGCTTCGATTCTGGCTCCATATTCAAGCACTTCTTTCGAAATACCGAGGTCGCCATACATTTTCTCTAACTCCATGGTGCTTCCTTTCCTGTTGTCGGTTATTCGTAACTGTTCAGTACCTTCACAGTCACGCGCAAAAATCCATTAAAAATTGCCTACGGCAATGGGATTTTTGCCTGCTGACCCATGTTTTCGTACGGTCAGCGCAGTAAATGCGCAGACCTACTGAACAGTTACGGTTATTCTATAATTCTTTTTTTGTTTCTTTAACTTTTCTTGATTTTTACAACTTATAATTTAGAGTGTTCCATCCATCTTATGAATCACACTCCATAATACCCGCTTCCGCCGCTAATTCCTGCAGAATATGTTCCAGCACGCGTTCCCGGTCATTATCAAATTCCGGCAAATATAAGAAACGCACGTCGCGTTCCCGCCGGAACCAGGTAAGCTGACGTTTCGCAAAATGGCGCGTATCGCGTTTCAGGATATTGACCGCTGTCTCCAATGACATTTCGCCATTTAAATATGCCAGAATTTCTTTATATCCAAGTCCCTGCATCGCCACTGAATCACGGCGACAGCCCATCGCCTGCAGCTGCCTCACTTCCTCGACCAGTCCCTCTTCCATCATCTCATCGATCCGCTTCTCGATCCGCTCATAAAGAACCGTCCGATTGGTATTTAATACATAATAGAAGAAATGGTACGGTGAAGTCTTTGCCCGCTCCGCCTCATTGTGGGCAGAAATCTTCTCGCCCGTCTGCTCATAATATTCCAGCGCGCGGATCACACGTTTTACATTGTTTGCGTGGATCGCCTCCGCCGATTCTGGATCGACCGCCCGCAGGCGCTCATGCAGGACTTCCGCCCCCTGTTCGGCTGCCAGGCGTTCCATCTCCTCCCGAAACTGCGTATTTTCGTCGATCTGGGTGAAATCAATATCATTGAGCAGTGCCTGAATATAAAAGCCGGTTCCACCTGCCACGATCGGAATTTTTCCGCGGCTGTAAATATCTTCCGCCGCCGCGCGGGCAAGCGCCTGAAACCGCACGACATTGAAATCCTCAGTCGGCTCTAAAATATCGATCAGATGGTGCGGCACACCGTCCATCTCCTCCAGGCGTATCTTTGCCGTACCGATATCCATGTGGCGGTACACCTGCATCGAATCCGCGCTGATGATCTCGCCGCCGATCCGCCTGGCAAGCTGAATGGACAGCGCCGTTTTTCCGACTGCTGTCGGTCCGGTCAGGACAATCAGGGGCTTTTTTTCAGCCGCTTGTTCCAGATTTCCCATAAGACTTTCTCTCCTTTTAATGGGTTATACAATCCGTTTGAATTTCTTCTCCAACTCATATTTGCTCATCGATATGATCGTTGGGCGTCCATGTGGGCACGCATACGGATTTTTGAGTTCCAGAAGCTCATCGATCAGCTTGTCCGCTTCGGCAAATGATAATGTGTGATTGCCCTTGACCGCCGCCTTACACGACATCGTCGCCACACGCTCATTGATGAGATCCGGGGTTCCGCTTCCATTGCCCTCCGCCAGATCGTCGATCATCTCCATCAGAAGCTCGCGTTTTGCGACGGAAAAGAGGTTCGCCGGAACGGCACGCACCGCGTACTCCTTGCCGCCAAACGGCTCAATCTCAAATCCAATCGAGGTAAAATGTTCCATATACTGCTCTAATTTGAGCTGCTCACTGCTGTTGAGACTCAAAATGATCGGCGGATCGATCATCTGGGAGGTGTACTCCCTCTTTTGAAGGGATGCCATCGTCCGCTCATAGAGGATTTTCTCATGCGCCGCATGCTGATCAATGATGTACAGATTATCATGATACTCCACCAGCCAGTATGTGTCAAACAGCTGTCCAATCAGGCGGTGGTTCGCACGCGCCGGTTTGGTCAGGAGTTTATCTTCAAACAGATCCATCTGACGGGGCTTTTCAGATGGGGCGGACTGGGTCGATCCCGTTGAAACAGATGCAGGAGATGCAGTTTGCCCCGCTGAAGCTGAGATGGATTCGCTGGAAGGCGCTGACGTGGCCGGCTCTGGCAGATCTGACTCTGTATTAATTGAAACATTTTCAACTCTGCCGGTTGTGTCGGTTCTTCCAAACACTTCATCGAACTGCCCCGTTCCTGACACAGCCACATTTGATCCGCTGCCGTTTTCAGCCCCATATCCCGGCATATCTTCCGAGACCGACATCATTTCTGCCTGCGACGCTCCCAGACGTTTCGTCTCAAACGGTTCCGGATGTTCCTCACGGATACGGACCGGTTTTAAGGACGGACGGCTGCCCTGACTGCTTTCCATCTTTCTGGTTGGAAGCTCCGGCAGCACTCCCTTTTCCAGCCCCGGAATCTTCAGCTCTTTCTCTGCATTCTTCTCATTCTCCAGCGAAACCGCCGGAATCAGTTCCCGGTTAGCGAGTGCCATCGCGATCGTATGGTAGACCGTCCGGTAGATCTGTTCGCCGTCCCTGAAACGGATCTCCATCTTCGCCGGATGGACGTTGACGTCAATATACGACGGATCGATCGTAAATTGCAGCATCGTAAATGGATACTTGTGCTGCATCATGAACGGTTTATATGCGTCCTCGATCGCCTTTCCGATGATACTGCTCTTGATATAGCGTCCGTTGATGAAATAATTTTCATACGTGCGGTTGCCACGCGCGATCAGCGGCTTACCGATGAAGCCGCCTACCCGGATCGGATCAGCTCCGGCATCCACCTCAATCAGGTTTGCCGTGATCTCGCGTCCAAAGACCGCATAAATTATATCTTTTAAGTTATGATTTCCAGAGGTATGGAGACGGCTCTGGTTGTTATTGATGAAACGGATGGAGATTTCCGGATGCGACAGGGCAATCTTTTCGACTAAATCTGCCACATGGGACCCTTCTGTCGCCGGCGTCTTTAAAAACTTCCGGCGTACCGGTGTATTGTAGAACAGATCTCTGGCGATAAAGGTCGTACCTTCCGGCGCACCGACCTCCTCCAGTCCCAGTTCCTCGCCGCCTTCGATGCGGTAACGGGAACCGCTGATCGAATCGTTTGTTTTCGTGATCAGTTCCACCTTCGCCACCGACGCGATCGACGCCAGCGCCTCGCCGCGGAACCCTAACGATGCCACCTGAAACAAATCCGACGCCGTCCGGATCTTGCTGGTCGCATGGCGCTTAAATGCCAGTGGGATCTCCTCGCGCACAATGCCGCTTCCGTTATCCGTCACCCGGATCGTCTGCAGACCGCCGCCCTGAATCTCCACCGTGATCGCCGTCGCCTTCGAATCGATCGCATTCTCCAAAAGCTCCTTGACAACCGACGCCGGCCGTTCAATGACCTCGCCGGCTGCAATCTGATTGATTGTATTGGAATCCAAGACCTGAATCGCAGCCATCTATCTCCTCCACATCCTTCCTAAACTCTTTTTTACTGGTGCATCCACCGGTTTTTCAGCTTCGCTTGCAGCTTATCTAATGTATTGAGCGCATCCAGCGGAGACATCCGGTTTACTTCCAGTTCCATGATCTCCTTGATGATATCGTCCTCATTGACCGTGTCAAAGATCGACATCTGCTGCAGATCTACCTCGTCCGGTTTTGCCACCTTTTTGCGCGTCTGGGTTCCCGGACCATTTTCTGCAATCTCCTTCGCACGCGCTGTAATGTCGGCATCGCTCAATTCTTCCACCAGTTCTTTTGCCCGATCGATGACCGGAGCCGGAACGCCTGCAAGCTTCGCCACCTGGATGCCGTAGCTCTTATCGGCGCCACCCTTCACGATTTTACGCAGGAAGACGATATCGTCGCCCTGTTCCTTGACCGCAATACAGTAGTTGTTGACGCCGCTTAAGGTTCCTTCCAGCTCTGTCAGTTCATGGTAATGTGTTGCAAACAGCGTCTTAGCACCCAGAATCTTCGTATTACTAATATACTCCACAACCGCCCAGGCGATCGAAAGGCCATCGAAGGTACTCGTACCGCGCCCGATCTCATCGAGAATCAGAAGGCTGTTTTTCGTCGCATTCCGCAGGATATTCGCAACCTCGGTCATCTCCACCATGAAGGTACTCTGACCGGATGCCAGATCGTCCGAAGCGCCCACACGGGTAAAAATACGGTCGCAGAGACCAATATCCGCCTCATCCGCCGGGACGAAGCTTCCGATCTGCGCCATCAGCGTGATCAGCGCCGTCTGACGCATATAAGTTGACTTACCAGCCATGTTCGGACCGGTAATGATCGAAATCCGGTTCTTTCCGTTGTCTAAATATGTGTCATTGGCGACAAACATCTCGCCGCCCATCATGCGCTCTACGACCGGATGACGTCCGTTTTTGATGCGGATGATGCCCTTTTCGTTGATATGAGGTTTCACGTAATTGTAACGCGTCGCCACCACCGACAGAGACGCCAGCACATCCGTCATCGCGATCGCACGGGCGGTACTCTGAATCCGGTTTACCTCGCCCGCGATCTGGTCGCGCACCTGGCAGAACAGATCATATTCCAGAGAAACCAGCTTGTCCTCGGCGCCGAGAATGATATCTTCCAGCTCTTTCAGCCGGTCGGTCGTATAGCGCTCTGCGTTTGTCAGGGTCTGTTTACGGATGAAATAATCCGGCACTAGATCCTTAAAGGAATTAGTCACCTCAAAATAGTAGCCAAATACCTTATTGAACTTGACTTTCAGGTTTTTGATGCCTGTCTTTTCACGCTCGCTCTGCTCTAACTGTGCCAGCCAGTCTTTTCCTTCTGTCTTTGCATGACGCAGACGGTCTGCCTCCTCATGGTAGCCTTCCTTGATGATGCCGCCCTCGCGCACCGTGATCGGCGGCTCTTCCACGATCGCCTTATCAATCAATTCCTTCAAATCTGCCAGCGGATCCAGAGCGGCTTCCAGGTTTTTAAGCAGCTCGCCTGAAAACTCCTTCAAAATCTGTTTGATATACGGAAGCATCGCCAGTGAATTGCCAAACGCGATGAGATCGCGCGGATTTGCCGTCCGGTAACTGATGCGTCCGATCAGACGTTCGAGATCATAGATCGGATTCAGATATTCGCACAGCTCCTCACGGCTGATATAGTTCATGTTCAGCTCTTCGATCGCATTCTGGCGGCGCAGGATCTCCTCCCGGCTGATGAGCGGCTGCTCCACAAGTGTCCGCAGCATACGGGCGCCCATCGCCGTTTTCGTCTTATCAAGCACCCAGAGAAGTGTGCCCCGCTTCTGCTTTTCCCGGAGCGTCTCAGTAAGCTCCAGGTTCCGGCGCGTGGACGTATCCAGCATCATAAACTGTCCGGTCGTATAGACAGTCAGGCGCGTCAGGTGTTCCAGTGTATTTTTCTGCGTCTCATACAGATACTGCAGGACAGCGCCCGCCGCAATCGCGCCCGTCTCATAGTCCGCCAGTCCCAACGCTTCCAGGTGCTCTACATGAAAATGTTCCCGCAGGATTCTCCGGCAGGAATCATCAGAAAAGAACCGATTTTCAAGTGCTGAGATCACGGCGTTTAACCGTACTTTCAAGTCCTCTAAATCGATTCCTGACATGTAAAAAGCCTCGTTGCAGATAAGCTCCGACGGCGAAAATTTATAAATTTCATCTAACAGACTGCGCTCGTTGCGAACCTCCGTCACAAGATAGTCGCCCGTGCTGACATCAACCGTCGAAACGCCGAATACACCGTCTATGTATACAATTCCCATCAGGTAATTGTTTTTTGATTCCTCCAGAACCTGTGAATTTGTCAGGGTTCCCGGCGTCACCACCCGGATTACCTCCCGCTTTACAAGTCCCTTTGCCTGTTTCGGATCCTCCATCTGCTCTGCGATGGCGACCTTATAGCCCTTCTGGACGAGACGGCTCAAATAACCCTCTACGGCATGATAAGGAACGCCGCACATAGGCGCGCGCTCCTCCAGTCCGCAGTCTTTTCCAGTCAGGGTAAGTTCCAGTTCTTTCGAAACAGTCTGGGCATCCTCAAAAAACATCTCATAGAAATCGCCAAGACGATAAAACAGAATACAGTCCGGATACTGTTTTTTCGTCTCCAGATAATGAGTCATCATTGGTGAAAGTGCCACAATTTACCTCTCTTCATCGCGATCCGCCCGTTTTCCGGCACTTCACTCATCTGAATGCCAGACCGGACAGACCGCTGTCGTTTTATTTTAGTTGAATTTCGGATCCGTCGGATCCCAGGTCTGCTGATCGGAGATCGGTACCAGCTCCGGCTTATCAAATGGAGATGCTACATTGGCATCCTCGTATACCTGTACAGGCGTTCCCAGATGGCAGTTATCATATACCCACTTGGAGTTTCTACAGTTCAGGCGTACACAGCCTAAAGAACGGGAAACACCCAGACCATTATAGCCGACGGTCAGAAGGTTATTCTCATTCGGGGTTGCGTATGTAATCGAATGGAACAGGAATCCCTGTGTGATACGGGTTGCATACTGGGTGTAAGTATCATTTACCATCAGTCTCCAGCGATATTTCTCCGGTGTCTTGAAAGTTCCAATCGGCGTATCATCACCGACGGAGGTCAGCATCGCTTTCACCGGAATAATATATCCGTTATTGCCGTCTTTTGCATAAACCGTCAGGCAGTTCAGTGTCTTATTTACCTTCAGGAGATAATCGGACTGCTTGCCAATCAGGCTGTCTACATCCTGAACCAGACGACCGCAGGAGTCAAAGTAGAACTTGTAACCATCGATATACTGCCAGCCGGTCTTTGCGTAGCCATTTTCAAAATAATAACGTACAAAGTCATCGGAAAGCCAGCCGTTATATACGCTTCCGTCCTCATTGAACATAACCGTTGCATTTTCTGCTACGCTCAGTCTGCTGGAAGCAGCTGATTTGTAGCGCGGTGCTGCACTCTGCGGACCTGCGCTTCCCTTCGGAACTAATACGACTTCAATCGAAAGGATCTTCTCGCCGATATCCACGGTACCAGCCACTTCGCCGTTCTTCGCATATCCCATCTTGCCCTGACCACTGGATGTAACGCTATAGTAAACATCGTACATCTTCTCAGCCTGACCGGAAAGCTGAATCTGGATCGCCTCTACCCAGCTTCCAGAACCAACCACACCGGTCTGGATGCCGTCATGGTACCACCACAGATAACCGCCTGTGTTGGTATATGCACGGTAGGACACGCCGCCGATCCCCTCAAAGTTTTTCAAATCCATCGCAAATGCAGAAATATCGCCTTCCGCATTATACAGATAATTGACGCCGACATGAAGTGCCGTGTTCTCATCCTGCTGCCCGGTTCCCTGGTTGAACTGCTCTGCCGATGTTGACGAACCGGTGTTTGGCATACCGACTGTACCGTTTGCAATGTCATCTGCCGGTCCTGCATATGCGACGGAAGCACTTCCTGCCAGCATGAAGGCTGACAGCAGAACCGTCAATCCTTTATAATGCTTTTTCATAAATTTATCCTCCTTAATCTACCAGGGATCCCATATAGTAAAATCCCTTGGATTCCTTCAGATATACTTTAACAATTTTACCAATCAGCTCTTTTCCACCTGGGAAATGAACGATTGTGTTATTGGACATACGTCCGGTTACCAGTCCCTCCACGTGACTGTCCGGTTCCTCCACCAGAACCTCCTGCACCGTATGGACATCTCGTCCACAGACCTGTGCGGAAATCGCCTGTACCTCTGCGAGCAGACGGTCGAAACGTTCTTTGACAACTTCTTCTGGAACCTGATTTTCCATCGCTGCCGCCGGAGTTCCGGTGCGCTTCGAATAAATAAAGGTAAATGCACTGTCGTAGCGGACTTTCCGCACAACCTCCAGTGTCTCCTCGAAATCTTCCTCCGTCTCTCCCGGAAATCCAACGATGATATCCGTCGTCAGGGAAATATCCGGTACCGCCTTGCGGATGCGCTCTGTCAGTTCCAGATACTGCTCCTTCGTGTAATGGCGGTTCATCTTCTTTAGGATCTCGCTGCTGCCCGACTGAAGCGGCAGATGCAGATGGCGGCAGATCTTCTTGGAAGATGCCATCACTTCGATCAGCTCATCCGACAGATCCTTCGGATGGGAGGTCATGAAACGGATCCGTTTAAGCCCCTCAATCCGCTCTACCCGGCGCAGAAGTTCTGCAAAGGTAATTGGAGATTCCAGGTTCTTTCCGTAGGAATTGACATTCTGCCCTAACAGCATGATCTCCACGACGCCGTTCTTAACCAGCTCTTCAATCTCACGGATGATGTCCTCCGGCGCACGGCTGCGCTCGCGTCCGCGCACATACGGGACGATGCAATAGCTGCAGAAATTGTTGCAGCCAAACATGATATTAACGCCAGACTTAAATGTATATTTGCGCTCCGACGGCAGATCCTCAACGATCTTATCAGTTCCTTTCCAGATATCGATGACCATCTTCCCCGTCTCAAAGCGCTGTTCCAGCAGCTCTGCCAGTTTATATACATTGTGTGTGCCGAAAATCAAGTCCACAAAGCGGTAGCTCTTCTTTAATTTCTCTACAACCTCCGGCTCTTGCATCATGCAGCCGCAGAGTGCGATCATCATGTGCGGATTCTTTTTCTTGAGACTGTGAAGATACCCTAAACGTCCATACACGCGCAGGTTCGCATTTTCACGGACTGTACATGTATTGTAGAGGACGAAATCCGATTCCTCACTGGTTCCTTCCACAAATCCTGCTTCCAGCAGAATACCGAGAAGCTTTTCTGAATCGTGTGCATTCATCTGACATCCAAACGTCGAGATAAAGCAGGTCAGCGGACGCCCCAGTTTGTCCGAAATCTCCTGTACCTTCTGGCGGCAGAGTGCCATATAATACTGCTGGCGCTCCGGTTCCTGCTGCGGTACACCGCCCACCGGAATCTGACATTTGTCAGACACAAACACGCCTGCTGCGGATTCGGACGAATCGTTTGTATGTAAATCCATAAATTGTATTGCTCCTTACTATTCTTTCATTATCCTAATAATCCTAATATTTCATACATTAGATAATATTACTATATGGCGCTCATTTTCGCAAGTCCCATTCCTGCCAGAATCCTTTCCAGTTTCTTACAAAATATTCCGGTTCATGTATCTGGAAGCAAAAACAGAGTTTACCACACGGCTGCTCTGTTCCTGTATGCCTTTGATATGTTTCTGCTTCGCGCGAGTGCGCCAGACATTACAAAACTTTAATTGTCTGCTCCGGTGTCACAATATATGCCATTTTTTTATCGTGCTTTTCGGTTTCAAATGCCGGAAACAACTGGAATCCATAGCAGAGTCCCACCGCCATATGGTCCGGTTCTGCCGCAAAAAAGCGGTCATAATACCCCGCCCCATAACCGATGCGGTTTCCGTCCTTGGAAAACCCCACGCCAGGCGTGATCACCAGCGCTTTCGGCGCATCTGCCTCCTGACATCCGTCCGCCGGTTCCGGGATGCCATATGCCCCCGCCACAAGCTGGCTCCGATCTGTGACATAGAAAAAACGCATCTCACGCCCAAACACCCGCGGCAGCGCTACCCGGCAGCCGCGCTTTAACAGCTCGTCAATCAAATATTCTGTACTTGCCTCACCGCGCACACTCGTATAGGCATACACTGCCGTCCCGGCTGATGGAAAGAGGGGGTGGAGACGTTCTAACAACGCCTCATCCCATCGTTGTTTTTCTTCTGGCAGCAGAGTCCGGCGTTTTTGAAGGACATATGCGCGAATCTCCTGTTTTGATATCTGCGATCCAGATGAATGAATAACCATCTCTTCTACCCTTCAATTAATTCTTCGTATCCGTAACGCCGCCGTATTTCTTACCCAGATCCGTAATAGAACCGTCTTTCTCTTTAATCAGTATCGAATTTAACTGTCCTCGCATATTTCCACGGATTGACTCAATGTACTCCTTCCGAAGCGCTGCCTGCTCTTTTTTCTCTTCTTCGGTCAATCCAACTGCCTGGCTCTTATGATATAACGTATTAATACGGTCAATTCTTTCCTGTTTCATCTATCATTTCTCCTCTTATAATGCTTGTTTCTTCGCAGCTACAGGCAGACATCCTTACTATAAAGCCTAAAGCCGCTGAACCATTCTCTCTCACAATTTAATTTTGGGGATAGCATACTTCGTGATAATTGCCTCTGCCGTCTTCATCCCATCCATCGCCGCCGAGGTAATGCCGCCCGCATATCCAGCGCCTTCGCCGCATGGGTAGATGCCCGCGATCGTGCTGCTCTCCATCGTCGCGTGGTCACGCGGAATCCGCAGCGGCGAGGAGGTCCGGCTCTCTACTCCGGCAAAAACCGCATCCTCACGGTCAAAGCCATGAATCACATGTCCAAAATGTTCCATTCCCTCTAACATCGCTGCCGAAAGCGCTTCCGGCAGCACCTCCCGCAGATTTCCAAATGCAAACTGCCCTTCAAACTGTGGTGTCACTGCTCCAAATCCCGTTGAAATCCGGTTTTCCCGGAAATCTCCATAAAGCTGTACCGGGATTTTTCCGCCGCCGCAGCGGTATGCCGCTTCCTCCAGCTGACGCTGGAACGTCACGCCGCCAAGTGTGCCCGGCTGTGGAAAATCCTCCGGTGTAACGGTCACAATCAGGGCGCTGTTTGCGTTTGCACCGGCACGATCATGGTTGCTCATGCCGTTGATTGCCAGCCGTCCCGGCTCTGAGGATGCATCCACAACAAAGCCGCCCGGACACATACAGAAAGAATATACGCCCCTGCCTCCGGAGGTCTGTGCCGTCAGCTTATAGCTGGCAGCCCCCAGATTCCCGGCTTCTTCCCGTCCGTACTGGCTTAAGTTGATCTGCGTCTGTGGGTGCTGGATCCGCAGTCCCACCGCAAATGCCTTTGCCTGCATGTCGAGCGGTTTCTCTGCCAGCATCGCAAACGTATCGCGGGCGCTATGCCCGATCGCCAGCACCAGTGCCGATGCCGGAATCTCCTCCACCGTCCGTACTGCCTCCGACGTGCCTTTACGGGCACTGACGCGGATGGAACACAAATGACCATTCTGTGTCTCAAAGTCCTCCAGACGGCAGCCAAACCGTACCTCACCGCCCAGACTCTCTATCTCACTTCGAATATTCTTTACCACCGTCCGCAGAACATCCGTTCCAACGTGCGGCTTGTTCACATAGGTAATCGTCGGATCCGCGCCCGCCTGCGCCAAGATTTTCAGCACTTCCTTATTCCGCCCAGACGGATCCTTGACCAGCGTATTCAGCTTTCCATCTGAAAACGTACCGGCACCGCCCTCGCCGAACTGCACATTGCACTCCGGATCCAGCGTTCCATCTGTCCAATAGCGTGCAACCGCCTTTGCACGGCTGTCCGCATCCAGCCCCCGTTCCAGAATAAGCGGGCGATATCCGGCACGCGCCAACATCAGACCACAAAACATACCTGCCGGACCAAAGCCCACGATTACCGGTCGTTCCCGAAGCGGCTCTATTCCCGGATCGGGCAGGCGGTACGCCTCTTCCTTTCGGATCTGCACATTTACACTGCGCGCACGTTTGACAATCGCCGCCTCTTTCCCTGCCACCGCAACATCTAATGCATATAAATAGTACAGATCTGGCTTTTTGCGCGCATCCAGAGACTGGCGCACCAGCTCCACCGACTGTATCTGATCTGCCGATACTCCCATCATTTTGGCAGTTTTCTTGCGAAGATCCGCCTCACTGTGGCTGATCGGCAGTTTTACCTGATTTACTCGTATCATTTATCTGACTCCCTTCCAGCACATTTTCCAGCTGCTGCACCGCTGCTCCACGCCCACTGGAGATTATAACCGCCGCAGATGCCATCGACATCCAGAATCTCCCCGGCAAAATATAACCCTTTTACCTTCTTCGATTCCATCGTCTGTGCGTCAACCTCGCGCACATCGACGCCGCCGCAGCAGATCTGTGCCTGTTCAAAGGAATTTGTACCGTTCACGCTGACCTCAAACCGGCAGAGCAGATCCCCCAGCGTCTGAATCTGTGCCTCTGTCAGGCTGCCAACCGTCCGATCTGGCCGGATTCCTGCCTGTTTTAAAAACAGAGCTGCCAGTTTTTTATGTATCCAGCCGGAAAAAAAGTCCTCCACCTGCCGTTCTTTCAGGCGCTCACTCCGCTCTTTTAATATCCGACGTGTCTCCGTTTCCGGGCATTCCGGATAAAAATTGAGTACCGCCCGTACATCCCGTCCCTCATCGAGCGAGCGCGCCGCAAAGCGGCTGACCTGGAAAACCGGAATCCCCGAAATACCATAATCCGTAAGCTGCACCTCGCCCTTGTCCTCCGCCAGCTTTCTGCCATCGCTGTAGAGTATCACAGAGGCATCCGCGCGTACTCCGGCGAGCTGTTTAAAGAACTTTTCCGGGCAACGAAGCTGAACCAGTGCCGGAAGCGGCTTGATGATATGGTGTCCCAGCCGTTTCGCCAGCTTATATCCGCTTCCATCCGAACCTGTACCCGGTGCCGCCTTGCTGCCGCACGCCAGAATCAGCGCCTCGCCTGAAAAGCTCCCCTGGGACGTTTTCACTTCAAACCGACGTTTTGCATCTTCGCGCAGCGTGATCGAGAAAACATCACATTCCGTCACCACCTGAACCGACTCCCGCGCAAGTCCCAGACGGAGTGCATCTAAAACAGCGCTTGCCTGCCCGGAATATGGATACAGATATCCGTCCCGTTCCCGCGTCAAAACGCCGAGATCCTCAAAATATTCCAGTGTCATCGGAAGCGTAAACGTCCCAAGCGCCTTCCATGGAAAATCCGGCTGACCACTGCGGTAGCAGAACGGCTCCTGCAAACGGTTTGAAAGGTTACAGCGTCCATTGCCGGTAGACAGGATCTTCTTGCCGACCCGGTCTTTATGTTCCAGCAGAACCACCTGTGCGCCCTCCCTGGCAGCAAAAATGGCAGCCGTCATTCCGGCTGCTCCCGCTCCCACTATGATTACTTTATTCTGACTCATCCCTATTTCCCTTCCTGACCGTTTGCTTCGTACCGTTCATACGCGGACTTTCTTCTTTGTTTTTTGACTGTATTATAATCACATCTAACTGCTGAAAGACTCCAGATAGTGAAACACATCCGTCATTGTGTCGAACCAGACTCCTTCCAGCAGTTTTTCCTGTTCTTCCACGGAAAATTCTGAGAGCGGCATATGGGTCTGGAAACAGACTTCGCCGCTTGTTCCGTCAAAGATAAGCAGCATCCCATCCTCCGCCGTCAGACAATAGCCGGATTGTTTCTCCGCCACTTCCGGTTCCGGGTTCAGAACCGCATTATTCTCCGGCATCCGCTCTGACTCATACACGCGCCCCGGTACCGGTTCCGCCCGCCGTGGACGGTACCACCAGAGCCCTGCCGCCAGAAGCAGAAGCATTGCAAAACAAAAAAGCGCCGCAAACAGTATTCCCTGATATTTTCTCATAATAAGGATACCTCCTGTTGTGTATCCTTATTATTCACTTTTTTCTAAATTTTAATCATAACTAAATTTCTAACCCTACATCAGATGCAGCTTCCGGCAGATGCGTGTGAGTTTCCGTCCCATCGGCATTGAATACATCTCATCTTCCTCGATACAGTGCAGCTTGATAAGAAGCACGCCATATACCGCGACCGCCACAAGCACCGCCAGCAGCGTTCCCAGCACATTGCTGTGGATCACCAGCGTAACCCCACGGTACACGCCATATGCCGCCGCGCCCATAAATGCTGCGCTGATCGCCGGCAGCAGGAAGGTCTTGACCATCTCCTGGCGGTAACCGAGTGTGTTGCGGATCGCGATCGCATTTAAAATGCACATAAAGAGCGCAAATAAAATACTTGCAAATACCATACTGTAGATACCCATATTGAAGATCATCAGCATAATATACAGCGCAATCACGTGTAATGCCAACGAAATCAGGGCGTTTTGCACCGGAACATTCATCCGGTTCAGTCCCTGTAAGATTGCATTGGTAACCGTCGAAAGCGACAGGAAGATAACGGCTGAAGCGCCAATCATCATCATACGGATCGCTTCCGCATTGTTGCCGCCCCGGAATAACAGGTTATTGACCGGCGCTGAAAGTACCGTCAGCCCCACCGCCGACGGAATCGCAATCAGCATAGCAAACCGGATCGCAAGGGCTGTCTTCTCAATCGCCGCCATTCGGTCCTTACGCGCTATTGCACCGGACAGCGAAGGAATCAGCGACGAGGACAGTGAGTTCGCCATCGCAAGCGGGACATGTACCAGCAGCATATATTTGTTGTTGTAGATACCCCAGAGGGCTAAAAACTCTTTGCCGCGTCCCAGCGACTCCATGCCGTGCGCCATGATACCGTTGTCAATAACCGAGTTAATATTGTAAACACCCGAGCTTACGATAACCGGAATAACGGTAAAGAAGAAGATTCTCGAAATCTGACGGTAGGAATCCACACTACCGCTCCGATCCTTGGCAATCCGCCGTTTTGCCGTCGGACGGTAGAGTAAAAACAATACCAGCACAAATAACAGGGCTGCAAACGCGCCGCTTCCTGTGCCGATCGTACCGCCTGCCGCGCCAAATGCCTGTGCATATCCATCTTTTCCATATACTTTCGCTGTATCCAGTCCCACCTTGAAAAGGACGCTGGCGGCCATCACACTGATAATCGCGTTGACCACCTGCTCCAGGATCTGGGAGATCGCCGTAGGAATCATCGTTCCATGTCCCTGGAAATAACCGCGCAGTACGCCCAGATACGCCATGATCCAGATCGTTGGCGCAAGTGTGCGGAGTGCATACACGCAGAACGGCGTGTTAAACAAGGTCGTTGCAAAAAAGCCTGCAAAATTCCAGGTAATAAAGCATGCCAGACCACCTACGACCGTCGCATAGACAAGCGCCGCCCGCAGAACACGGTTCATATTGCGGTACTGCCCTTTCGCAAGGCGGGCCGCTACCATCTTCGACACCGCCAGAGGCAGACTGTACGATGAAAGGATCAGCATGATATTATATACGTTGAATGCCGTCGAATAATATCCCATGCCCTCATCGCCGATGATATTCGTCATCGGAACGCGGTACAGAATACCGATCAGACGCACAATGATACCGGCAACTGCCAGGATCGTACCCTGAATGACAAAATTTTCTTTCCTCACCGGAACCGCTTCCGGCTTCCGGCTGCTTCCTGACCGGTTACGGCTTCTGCCCGCACTTTCCCGGCTGCCTCCGGCTGCTTCTTCTCTACGTCCTGCCGTGCGCTGCCGGCTGATTATCTCTCTTTCTGTCTCTTCCCGCATTCCGGGTTTTCTTCTACTCCGTCTGTTCTCCATAGAATTCCGCCTTATCCATACGGTCATTCGGAAGGATGCAGACCCAGGTCTTGCCCGGATTCAGCTTGATTTCCTGACCGTCCATATCGTAATACTTTGTGACGCCGTAAGCGCCGTCTTTTTCCCAACGAATCAGAATGCCGTGTCCATTTGTAAAATAATACCCCGTCGCCGGTGTATGGACATCGATATCCAGATATTCCGTTGGTTTATAATATTTCCACAAGCAGTATTGGAAAATAATATTTTTAACCGCTATCTGTCCTTCATCTCCCATATGCGGACCGCCATACTGATACCGGTAGTACAGCCCGTCCTCCGGGTGATACTCAAACCAGGGATTGCTTAACTGATAACCTGGCACTACTTTGGCCGCTGCGATACCATCCTCAAAGCACACCGGCGCACTCTCCGGCGCAAAAGTATAATGCCCCTCATAGCTCTCCAGATATGCATCCGCATAACCGCTCGCCTCGATCGCCTGGCGCAGCTTTGGTCCCGATGCATAGGCATTGTGCGGGGTCTTCCGATCCTTGGTCCGGAAATACGCAGATGCCCCATTGCCTTTGATTCCATCTAAATGTTCCATCTGCTCCAGATACGGAAGTGCAAACGTATTCTGCCCATAATGTGCATAGACCGCCTCAAATTCCCTTGCAAAAAAAGTATAGTATGGGCGGCAGCTCCGGACGGAACCGATCCGGTCCAGATCGTCATAGTCCTCTATCAGTGCCATATAGCGGTTCATGCTGCCTTCCACCGGTGCCTCATAGACCACTCCGGCATGGTTAATGCCATACTGCGGAAGCGCCGCCTTGTCATTGCTCATCATGATTGCGAGCGGACGGCGGTTCGCCTTTGCGACATCCGTCCATTCCCCGGTCAGATAACTCTGTATCTTCCCGTCTTTTTCGCAGCGTTCCTCCGGCTCTGCTTCCGGCTGCGTTTCGGCCTCCGGCTCCGTATTTAAGGACAGCTCACGTGTCTCCTCCTGTGTCTCTGTTGCCGTTACCGATATTTCTTTGTGAGCCGAACAGCCTGACAGCCAGCAGACTGCCATCAGAGTCAGTGCCAGTGCCCTTATTTTCCAACTGCTTTTTTTCATTCCGTACTTCCCCCATCACATCCCCATATGCCTCATTTCCCGAATGGGCTCTCCCCTTTCCCTCCGGTTCTTTTCCTTGCTTTTAGCGCGTATACCCTTTGCCAGCCAGGATTTCCTCCTGTTTTTTCTCCATCACAAGGCGTTCGTCATCTTCCATATGATCGTAACCGCACAGGTGCAGCATACTGTGTGCCACCAGGAACGCCAGTTCGCGCTCCTTAGAATGACCGTATTTCTCCGCCTGCTCGTCTACCTTGTCGATCGAGATCACGATATCGCCCAGAAGAAGTTCGCCCGTCTCCGGGTTAAAATAGTCCTCTGACTGCTCTTCCAACCGTTCAAAATCGGACGGCACATCGTAATCACCCATCGGAAAAGAGAGGACGTCGGTTGCCCGGTCGATTCCTCGGAATTCCTTATTAATACGATGAATCTCCTCATCATTTGTCAGGACTACATTGACCTCCGCCTCATACGGGCATTTTTCATAATCAAGCGCCGCAACCACGATCTCCTCGATGATCGGACGGTAATCTATCTCCCACTCCCGCTCTGCTTCATATTCGATCTGGATTGTCATCTGTTCTTTCTTCCTCCATCTTTCCGGTCACGCGTCCCGGAACTATTTCTCCGGAAACCGCGGGACGCATCCGCATCTTTTTTCTCATACGCATCGTATGCCTCTACGATCTTCTGTACCAGCGGATGGCGGACTACGTCGCTGCTGGTCAGATAGCAGAAACCAATATCGTCAATTTTCTTGAGTACATGAATCGCCGTATCCAGTCCGGACGTAGCCCCGGCAGGCAGATCCTTTTGCGACTGGTCGCCCGTCACGATTACCTTGGAACCAAAGCCGATACGTGTCAGGAACATCTTCATCTGTGCCGGGGTCGTATTCTGCGCCTCATCGAGAATGATGAACGCATTATCCAGGGTACGACCACGCATGTACGCAAGCGGCGCCACCTCAATCAAGCCCTTCTCAGAATTGTGCAGGTAACTTTCTGCCCCCATAATCTGATACAGCGCATCGTAAAGCGGACGCAGGTACGGATCGATCTTGCTCTGCAGATCGCCCGGCAGAAAACCCAGTTTTTCCCCCGCCTCGATCGCCGGACGCGTCAGGATGATCCGGCTTACCTCGCCACTCTTAAATGCCTGTATCGCCATCGACATCGCCAGATACGTTTTTCCGGTACCCGCCGGACCGATGCCAAATACAATCATCTTCTTGCGGATCAGGTCCACATACTGTTTCTGTCCCATCGTCTTCGGTTTGACCGGCTTGCCCGTGATCGTCCGGCAGATGATATCCTTATCGATCTCGAGAATCTGATCGTCCTTCTCCGTGAAGGACAGCGACAGGGCGTAATCAACATTCTGCTCGGTAATGGTATTGCCGCGCCTGGAAAGCTCTAACAGATTGTTGAACACACTCTTCGCCTGCCGGATCGCCTGCTCCGGACCGATGATTTTCAGCGCGCCGTCGCGTGTGATCATCGTCACGTGCAGCGTCCGCTCAATCTTTTTCAGATACGCGTCAAACTGTCCGCATACATTCCGCTCATGCTCCATCGGAATATCAATCATTGTCTCTATTATGCTCATTCCTTTGCTGTTCTCCTTGTGTCACAACTTGAATCGGCTCCTCCGTCTGAAGCCGTACCTCAAAATGGCAGACTCCGCCATTTATTAGTATTCTACCATCACTTGCCATAATATGTACACCTTTTTCGCACAATTTTTCTTCCGTCTCCTTTTGAAATGCCGCTGACAGCGCCGCAAGCTCTGGTTCTGTATACCTTTTTTCGCAGACAGACGTCTCCCGGTACTCACTCCACCCGACAGAAAGCGGCAGATAAAAATCAAGCGGGAGCCGCAATTTCCGGTACTCCGTCCGGATCGTCCAGGCAGGTTTCATCCGCCTGCTTCGTCTGAAAAAGCCCCACTGCTCCGCCATATCGAATGTATGTTCTATCATATCATAAAATTCTGGAATTTTCCAGTAAAATGTGTGTGTTCCTGCTTCCAAAGCAATTCCGTATCGTTTCTTTCCCGTTTCCGTCCGCATTTCCCTCCAGAGCGGAAGCTCCTTTCTCCCGACCCGCTCCCGGATCCCATATATATCCGCATCCGCCCGCACCCGGTAAGAGGAAATTTCTTCGCCTCCATCATCTGTGATAGGCACCGTTCCCGACACCAGAAGCTGCCCCTTTTCCACCGTATCTCCCGCCTGCACAAGCGGGATTCCGCTCCGGACGACTACCGACGTGATCCGCGCGTCTGATGCCGCCGCCAGATCGCACGCCTCGCCGGACTCCACTTCCTGCCGGATCGGAACCTCGCTCTCCCGCAGGCGGATGGAAAGGCGCGTCCCATGCAGGCGCACCGACACCCAGGTGATATCTTCAAATGACTCCCGCAGTTCTTCCTCCAGCCTCGCACAGGAAATCCGCTTCTTGGGAATTCCCTCTTCAATCTGCAGCGTCTGGAGGTAATGATTCAGCTCACTTTCGGTATAACGCCGGTTTCCGCTCCAGTCGATCTCCCAGATAAATTGTGCCAGAAACAATAATAACAGAAAAAAAAGGACGAAGCTGACCGCCCACCCTTTCCGTTTCCGGTTCCGCCAGAGAAACACCGGCAGCCCACGCTTTTCAACGATATGCAGACGGACTCCCGCTTTTCTTGCCAGTGGCGCACACCGCTTAAAATCGCGGATTTCCATATAAAACAGCAGATTTGCTTGCTCTTTTTTTACCTGCCAGACATTTAAACCTGCCAGTGTACAGAGATTCAGGAATCTCTCCGGGGAGGTGCCGCGCATGTTAAGCCGCACTATCCCATGTAGAAGGTGTCTTACCTTCGCCATACTCATTCCTCACAGCACCCCAAATTCGACAGACACAATCTGCCCCGTGACCCGCAGATTATCGCGGTCATAATACTCAATCGAAAGCCCCTTCCCCTTGATAGTAAGCCGGGTGTTCTTTCCCGTCAGCCGCAGCATTTCGTCGGAAAAAAAGAGAATGCTCCTGTAATTTTCCACCACAGCCGCCCGACTGCCGGTAAAATACAGAAGCATCTCTCCGAGAACGACGTCCTCCGGCAGATGGAGCGCCGAAACGATCGCTTTTTTCTGTCTGCCAAACAAGCGCCTACCGCCTATTTCATTGTTATTATCTAATATATGTAGGAAAGCAGAAACTATGCCGTTTACCGTTTTCCCGTCAAACCCACTATCATTTCCAGCAGCCGCGGCACACAGTAAATCAACGGCAATGCATACCGCAGGGAAACCACCGGTCCCAGCAGAAGCGTTCCCCAGCAGCCCAGCAGAAGCATCATCGGAAGGATCTCATACGCCCGGCGCTTCCAGACTGCAAATCCTGCCGCAAACAGCATCAGCCAGAACGGAAATGCCTGATTGAGAAGCACCGACAGCATCGGAACCGACTGGAATGCCGGTGTCAGCGTTGCCTCCCTCAGCCAGTCCGAAAGCGCCTGAAAATGGCTGTTCCGCGTGATATGCAGGATATTTAAATCATCT
Source organism: Clostridium fessum (assembly GCF_027698965.1). NCBI lineage: Bacteria > Bacillati > Bacillota > Clostridia > Eubacteriales > Clostridiaceae > Clostridium > Clostridium fessum. Next base: position 87,857 of record NZ_JAQEQF010000002.1, on the reverse strand, counting down.
TCCAGGTACGCCCCGTCGTATAAAATATAGCTGATCCAGTACTGATTGTCTCCTATATACCAGTACCCCCAGTTTCCCATCAGAAATGAATCCAGATAGATATCCGGATGGCGCTTCCCGATTTCCGCCCAGGTCCGCACGAAACGTCCCATATCTGCCTGCATCACTTCCGTATGAAACCCATTTTTCACTGGATCCGCATTGACACGGACATACTCACTGAGCGCCTGCGGATCAATCAGCGTCTCGATATATTCCTTTTCCTCCGACGTCAATTCCTCCGGAACTTCATGATACATGCGCGCCAGCTGCTGCATCGGCACGCACAGCATCTCCCTCGCATCGCCCTTTCCCACGCCGAACGCCGTTGGAATCGGACCGGATAAAACATACCATAAAGCTGCCACCAGCAGAGATGCCCCGATAAACCAGTTTCTGCGATACACTTTTTTTCGTAAAAACAGGCAGACTGCCAAAACAAAAAACAGGAACACATAGATTCCCTGATTTCGGAACAGGCACATGAAAAACACACTCACAAAAAAGAGCAGCCAATCACCCGACTTTCCCACTTCTTTCCGAGAACCTGTTCCGTTCGGATTTTTCTCTTTATCCAGCTCTCTTTCTTTATCCAAATCCTCTTTCTTCTGGCACATTCCCCGCCAAAAATGCTCCGGATCCTCCGCCAGACAACATGCCGTATCAAATGCCAGCAGGAAAAATGCGCCAAAGAGCACATCCTTCGTCGTGACAAAGGAAAAGACCGTCAGATACGGATTCAGAATCCAGAACGTCCACGAAGCGACGCAGATCCATCGCGGTGCCCGCCGCGCTTTCATCCGGCACAGACACAGGGAAAAGACCGCACTCATAAAAAACGACTGCGACAGCGCATACAGCGCCATCCCTGCCTGATAGGTATGGAACAGACGCCCCGCAATCTTCATGCAGAGTCCCAGATATAGCGTGTGAATTAATGGATGGTGAGTTGTCAGCGGCAGTTTTCCATAAAACTGAAGGAGCTGCGCGGACGCATCGTAAGAATAAATGCCCGGATAAACCGCCAGAAAAACCGGAAGATAGACGCACCAGGAGAGAAACATCCATTTCAGCCATGTCCCCAAATCCGAATTTTTCGCTGCGCGCTGTTTCGATTCCCGTCCCTGGCTTTCCACATCGCGGCTGCTTCCCTGGTCTTCGCAGTCTTTCCCCCTCCGTGCTTGCGTCCGTTTCTGGCAACTGTTCACAGGCAGGAATTTTCCGAACTGAAAATCCCGTATCTCAGGCCAGCCACGCCCCAAAGCATCCAGTCCCACACAAATCGCCCAGACCATCACCGTCATACACACCACCCAGCCCGCCAACTGTCCCAAAAACTGACCCGCCGTCCGGTAAATCAGCTCATTGCGGCTGTAACGGATTCCCAGAAGAATCATCAGCCCCATCAAAACACCCAGCACAAGGCTGACTGCTGCCAGGCGCCGATCCGCAATATATTGTTTCAATCCCTTTCCCCGTCTCTCATTTTCCTGCTTCTCTCTCATGCCCCTCACTCCATCATCCGCCACATCGCATTTCTTCTCTTTCTCCTATTGCACAAAAAAGTCCTGGTTCATATGAAAACCAGGACTTTTGCGTTACTTAATTGTATTTGCGTTTTCTAGCAGCTTCGGATTTCTTTTTACGACGAACGCTCGGTTTCTCGTAATGCTCTCTTTTCCGAATCTCCTGCTGGATACCAGCCTTAGCACAGTTTCTTTTGAATCTGCGTAAAGCGCTGTCCAGACTCTCGTTATCTTTAACGATTACATTTGACATAGCTCACACCTAACCTCCCTCCAGTTGTGTAATAAGTGCATATTAATACAACTGTATGGGTATTTTTTTAGCACTAAAAAGATTATATCATAAAAAAATGATACGTCAACAACATTTTACATTTTTTTATGATTTTTTTATTTTACTTGCTCTGCTACTACTTCTGCCGCTTTTTCAAGGGCTGCTGCAATACCAGACGGATTCTTTCCGCCAGCCTGTGCCATGTTCGGACGGCCACCGCCGCCGCCGCCGACAAGACCTGCGATTGCTTTGATTAAGTTTCCAGCATGTGCACCCTTCTTCATCGCACCGTCAGTTACAGAAGCCATCAGGCTTACCTTGCCATCCAGAGTAGATGCAATCAGAACAACGCCGTCGCCCAGCTTCTCTTTCAGCTGATCGCCCAGATTACGCAGACCGTTCATGTCTACATCCTTAACCTCAACTGCCAGCAGCTTCACGCCGTTTACATCCTGTACCTGGTTCATAACATCGCCCAGAGAGTCGTTCGCCAGCTTACTTTTTAACTTCTCGTTCTCTGCGTGCAGAGTCTTGATCTCCTCTAACATGGACTCAATCTTGCTGCTCAGTGCCGCCGGAGTGGTCTTTGCCAGTTTCGCCGCCTCATGCAGCTCATTCTCTACCTCTTTGTAGTGGTTCATCAAACCGGTGGAGGTCAGCGCCTCGATACGGCGGACGCCTGCTGCAATACCAGCCTCAGAGAGAATCTTGAAGGATGCAATTGTGCCTGTGTTGGATACGTGCGTACCGCCGCAAAGCTCGGTGGAGAAATCCCCCATCTTGACAACACGGACTTTCTCGCCGTACTTCTCGCCAAACAGTGCCATCGCGCCCGTCTTCTTTGCCTCATCCAAGGACATAACATCGGTTACAACCGGCAGGGATGCTGCAATCTCATCATTTACAATCTTTTCAACCTTCTCTATCTCCTCTGGAGTCATCGCAGAGAAATGAGTAAAGTCGAAACGCAGACGGTCACGGGTTACCAGGGAACCAGCCTGCTCTACATGGCTACCAAGTACGGTACGCAGCGCTTTATGAAGCAGATGAGTTGCGGAATGGTTGCGGGAAGTCAGTTCACGGTTTTCCTTGTCAACCGACATGGTTACTTTTTCTCCCACCTCGAACATACCCTTTACTACAACACCGACATGACCGATCTTGCCACCCTGTAAATGAATGGTATCTTTTACTTCAAACACAGAGCCGTCCGGAGCGGTAATCTGACCGAAGTCACCCTCCTGGCCACCCATGGTTCCGTAGAACGGGGTTTCCTTGGTAATAATTGTACCAGTCTGACCGTCAGTCAGTGCCTCTACAATCTCATCCTCGGTCGTCAGAACGGAAATCTCGGATTCCGCTGTCAGACGATCATAGCCGATAAACTCAGTTGTAATAGCCGGATCGATGGACTGGTATACCGTAACATCCGCGCCCATATAGTTAGTCGTCTTTCTCGCCGCTCTCGCCTGTTCTTTCTGGCGTTTCATCGCTGCGTTGAAGCCGTCCTCATCGATACCGAGGCTCTTCTCCTCGAGAATCTCACGGGTTAAGTCGATCGGGAATCCATAGGTATCGTAGAGCTTGAATGCGTTGTCGCCGGACAGCACTTTTTCGCCCTTCTTGTTCATATCTTCTTCCATATCAGCAAGGATCGCAAGACCCTGATCAATGGTCCTGTTGAACTTATCCTCTTCCTCCGAAAGAACCTTGAAAATCATCGCGCTCTTCTCTTCCAGTTCCGGATAACCATCCTTGGAAAGGTCGATAACGGTGCGGGACAGAGCTGCTAAGAACTCACCCTCGATGCCAAGTTTTTTGCCATGGCGTGCTGCACGGCGCAGAAGGCGGCGCAGAACATATCCGCGTCCCTCGTTGGATGGCATAATGCCATCGGAAATCATGAAGGTGCAGGACTTGATATGATCCGCTACAATACGCAGAGAAATATCGGTCTCATGATCTTTCTGATATTCGGTATGTGCCAGCTCGCAGACACGGTCTAACAGAGCTTTGTTGGTATCAACCGTAAACAGGGAATCTACATCCTGTACGATCACTGCCAGACGCTCCAGACCCATTCCGGTATCAATGTTCTTGTGCTCCAGCTCGGTGTAGTTGCCGTGACCGTCGTTGTTAAACTGGGAGAATACATTGTTCCATACCTCCATGTAACGGTCACACTCACAGCCTACCGTACATCCCGGTTTGCCGCAGCCGTATTTCTCACCGCGGTCATAGTAAATCTCAGAACACGGACCGCACGGACCAGCGCCATGCTCCCAGAAGTTATCCTCTCTGCCAAAGCGGAAAATACGCTCTGCCGGAATACCCATCTCTTTGTTCCAGATATCAAATGCCTCGTCATCGCTCTCGAACACAGACGGATAGAGGCGATCCGGATCAAGTCCGACAACCTCGGTTAAAAATTCCCAGGACCAGTGAATCGCTTCCTCTTTGAAATAATCACCGAAGGAGAAGTTGCCAAGCATCTCAAAAAAGGTACCATGACGGGCAGTCTTACCGATATTCTCGATATCGCCGGTACGAATACATTTCTGACAGGTACATACTCTTGTTCTCGGCGGAATCTCCTGACCCGTAAAATATGGCTTTAACGGAGCCATACCAGAGTTGATAAGCAGAAGGCTGTTATCATTATGCGGAACCAGAGAGAAACTCTTCATTGCCAGATGTCCCTTGCTCTCAAAAAAGTCTAAGAACATCTTTCTAAGTTCGTTCACACCGTATTTTTTCACGTTGCTTCCTCCTATAGTTACTTCTATTTAAGTAAAATTTTCCTCATTCTTTATATCCTATCATAGGAATTTACATTTCGCAAGAGGTTTATCGGTACAAAAAGTGTACAAAAAGTGTGCAAAAATGGGACCCTTACCACAATTCTATATGCCGCAAAAGTCCCATTTTCTAATTTTTTTCACTACTCTGCCGGAAGATACGATTCATACAAATCCAAAAGCTCATACGCCCGATCCCGCGTTGAATTTGCCAGCGACGCCGTGTACTCGACATTTTCCATCGTGCCGCCCTTGTAACGCTCCGCCGCCTGTTTCGCCGCCGTATCACGTTCCCGGATCCATCTGCGTTCCCGACCACGCAGCGTGTCTGTCTCCTCGTCTGGAAGCACCGCCATGATTGCCTGATAAATCTGATTTAATTCGGCATCCCAGAGCCGGTACTCATACGCAACCGCCTCCCGCATCGCGTCGGTCGTATTCGCACTTCCCGAATTTTCCAGGTTTTGAATCGTATTCTCGATCTCGCCCAGCCGGTTCCGGTAATCTTCCGCTGTCCGGTCCGAGCCTGCACCTGTCCCGGAGGACGCGCCTCGCGCAGGAGATACAATTCCATTTTCAACCGGGGACACAACCGCCCCTGTATTCACAGAATGATCCGACTCATCGCCCGCGCTCTGCTTCTCTGCCGCCTTAGCAGCCGCCCGATTATCTGCACGTTTTTCCTTTTGTTCACCTAAAGACTGGACAGAAACATCTCCTTCCGCCTGCATACAGGCTCTATCTTCTGTCCCCACGCTTTCCGCATGCGTCATTTTTTTAGAAGATGGCTCCGGCGTATCCTCCGCCAGACCATTTTCCGCTGCTTCCGCCGCAAATGGTTCCGCCTCATACATCGCCTCCGGTCCGACCGTCAGACTTCTCTCACTTCCCGCCTGCTCCCGGATATAACGCCGCGTTGCCGCCGTCGTCACAATCCCCAGCACCAGAATCAGACCGAGGGCAGCGATCATTCCTTTATTTTTCAAATTACTCTCAACCGCCTTTGCTATTCCTGTTCACTTGATAATTTTAAAATAGCACATTTAAGACGGTTTGAAAATAGATGATCGAAAGATGTAAACATATCGTAAGGGTTGTTATAGTAACTGCTCACAGGTAGGAATTTTCTGAACTGAAAATTCCGTACAATACAGTTCCGGATGCAGATTTTGCCGATTTGGAATGCGAAGCATCGGCAAACTCCTGTTACTGGGCACACATGTGTGAGCAGTAACGAGCTATACCCCCGGATCCACCATCAGCTCGTCCCCATCCGCCGCCGAAGTAGCCAAAAAGTCACATCTCTCATTCTCCGGATGCCCATTATGCCCCTTCACCCAGAAAAATGAAATCTGATGGGGTTCCTTGGCAGCGAGCAGGCGCTTCCATAGATCCACATTCTTAACCTCCTCATTTTTGCCGCGTTTCCAGCCCTTTTTGATCCAACCCTCGATCCAGTGCTGGTTAAAAGCGTTGACGAGATACTGGGAATCTGAATAGAGTTCGATCTCGCAGGGGCGGTTGAGCGCCTCGAGACCGGCGATAGCTGCCATCAGCTCCATACGGTTGTTCGTAGTTCGTTTGTAGCCGCCGGAAATCTCTTTCGTGTGCAGTTTTCCTGCCGGATCTACATAGTGAATGACGGTTCCAAATCCGCCCGGACCATCTGGATTGCCGCGGGCGGCGCCGTCTGTGTATATAGTTACTTTCAAGTCAGAAATCTCCTTTATGTCTATTATTGAAGCTTAGCGGTCCCACTTATCGCAGAGCGAGTTGATCTGGTCGGCAAAACGTGCTAAATCTTTGTTCGCCCCGCCCTCGTTATGCATAACAACACGGCGCAGGCGGTCGCAGGCTGCCAGCAGGCGGGCAAATACACCAGCCGCTTTCTTCGTTGCTTCGTTCACTGCCGGTTTCTGAATCGGAATACCCTTCGTAACAGTCACGAAGCATCCCTCTTTCAGGTCGTAGGAACTGCCGGAGAACGGAGCCATCGCATTGATGCCGTAAGTTTCCTTGACCGTCTCTGCAAATGCATCGCACACTGTGTCATCGCCGTGTACCACGAAGACCTGGGACGGTTTTTCCATAAAACTGCCAACCCACTCCAAAAGCCCGGTCTCGTCCGCATGGCCGCTGATGCCCTCGATCTTCTCGATCCGTGCTTTGACCTCGATCGACTCACCGAACAGCTTCACTTCCTCGCGTCCCTCAATAATGCTGCGTCCCAGTGTGCCGACTGCCTGATAGCCAGCAAACAAAATCGTACACTCCGGTCTCCAGAGGTTGTGTTTCAGATGATGGCGGATACGACCCGCATCACACATGCCGGCTGCCGAGATGATAACCTTCGGTTCCTCGTTGAAGTTGATTGCAACGGAATCGCTGCTGGTGATCGAGAGATGCAGACCCGGGAAAGAAATCGGATTGATGCCCTTTTTTACCAGCTCCTTCGTCTCTTCATTGTAGCAATCCATCATATTGTCCTTGAACACGCCGGTCGCTTCCACCGCCATCGGGCTGTCTAAGTAAACCGGAAATACGCCGTGCCCAGTTACAAGGTTCTTCTCCTTGATAATACGGATGTAATTCAACACTTCCTGCGTTCTGCCGACCGCAAATGCCGGGATCACGACATTGCCGCCCTTATCCAGCGTCTCCTGAATCACGCGGGCAAATTCTTCCACGTGATCGCCTGTATTCTTGTGGAACCGACCGCCGTAAGTACTCTCCATGACAACATAATCCGCCTGACGGATGTACTGCGGGCTGCGGATGAGCGGCTTGTTTTTGTTACCGATATCACCTGAAAATACAATCTTCTTGGAACAATCGTCTTCCTTCATCCAGATCTCGATCGAAGCCGAACCAAGCAGATGTCCCACATCGACAAACCGAATCTCCAGATTGTCATTCAGACGGATAATCTCATTGTAATTGCAAGGGACAAAGTGATGCAGTACCCCTTCTGCATCGTTCATCGTGTAAATCGGTGTCACCTCCGGTTTTCCGGCACGCATGGCTTTCCGGTTTTTCCACTCCGCTTCTGACTCCTGGATATGGGCGCAATCTTTCAGCATGATATCACACAGATCGCAGGTCGCGCGCGTCGCCATAATCTGTCCGCGGAATCCCCTCGCATAGATAAGTGGAAGCAATCCCACATGATCGATATGGGCGTGCGTCACCAACACATAGTCCACATCCGAATACGGAATCGGAAGTTCTGCATTTTCATACTTGTTGATCCCCTGTTCCATACCGCAGTCAATCAGAATATTCAGCCCGCATGCCTCCAGAAAATGACAGCTGCCTGTAACCTCATGATCCGCACCGATAAATGTAAGCCTCATAAAATCAGCCCCCTGTTCTGTCGTTTATGTTTCCGCATACCCCTTGCGGAAAGTGTTTTTGCTATTAGCCTCATTATAACTGATTTCTGACAATTTTGCAATTTCCCCGATAAAGTTTCGATAAAATTTTCATAAAATCACCTTATCTGTCCCACATTCCCATTCCAGACAACGCACCATTTTCCCAACAAGAGCCAGACCTATTCTATTATATAATAATACAGATCATCCCCCCATTGCTGTCATTGATGATTTTCTGCAGCGTATCCTGCAGCTTCACCTGGCAGTCCTCAGTGAGCTGGGAGATCTTCGCCTGAATCCCGTCATCGACGATCTGGGCGATTGATTTTCCAAAAATATTGGTTTCCCAGATGCCTTCCTCACCTTTTCCGGCATTCTCCCGGATGTATCGGATCAAATCCTCTGCCTGCTGTTCATTTCCCACAATCGGCGCGATCTCCGTCTCAATCTGCGCCTTGATGAGATTGATGGACGGCGCCTGCGCTTTCATTTTGACTCCATATTTATTGCCGTGGCGCACCACCTGCGGCTCATCGAGGACGATCTCCCCGCGTTCCGGCGTAACAACCCCATAGCCCTTCTTGCGCGCCTGCGTGAGCGCCACGGATGCCTTTTCATACTCGCTCTGCATCGACGCCAACCGCTTCAAGGTCTGCATCAGCTGGTACTCGCCCTCGATCGGCATTCCCACATACTCGCTGAGGATCTGATAATAATGCCCGTCGTCCAGCTCGACCACCGCCTGAACGCTGCCATCATCCATTTTCATTGATACAATCCGGATCCGACGGATCGCTTCCCCGGTTTCCTCCGGCAGCGCCAACGCCACATCGCGCATATGTACCGTCCGATCCATCATCCCCCGGACTGCCTGTATGACCTCCGATTTAAGCCAATGGCTGTTTGGCAGAATCTCCAGCCATTTCGGAATCGAAAAATCGATCTCCGTGACCGGGAATTCCAGAAGCACCTGCCCCAGAATCTCCCGGATATCCTCGGCGCGCAGCTGCTCACAGTTGACTGGGAGCACCTGCACCTCATATTTTTCGGTCATCCGGGCTGCCAGCGCCCGCGTCTCCTCCGAATATGGTTTCTGCGAGTTTAAAAGCACCAGAAACGGCTTTCCCAGTTTTTTCAGTTCCTGCACGGTCTTCTCTTCCGCCGGAACATAATTCTCCCGTTTCAACTCCCCGAAACTGCCGTCCGCCGTAACCACAAGCCCGATCGTCGAATGATCCGTGATGACCTTGCGCGTTCCCAGCTCGGCTGCCGCTGTAAATGGGATCTCCTCCTCATACCACGGCGTCCGCACCATGCGTTCTTTCTCGTTTTCAATATGACCGGCAGCGCCCTCCACCATGAAACCGACGCAGTCGATCAGGCGGACCCGCACCTCCACACCGTCCCCAAGCGAGAGCTTTGCCGCCTCTTTAGGGATAAATTTCGGTTCCGTTGTCATGATCGTTTTCCCCGCCGAAGACTGGGGAAGTTCATCCCGGGCGCGCTCGCGGGCATGGACATCTTCCAGCCCCGGAAGGACGAGAAGTTCCATAAAGCGCTTAATAAAGGTCGATTTCCCTGTCCGAACCGGACCAACCACCCCAATATAGATCTCGCCGCCGGTTCGCGCCTGGATATCGCTGTATACATTAAAATGATCCATAAAAATACCCCCTTGGTCTGCTGATACAATGTATTCAGACCATAAGGGGGTTATGAATATTCCCATTTGGAAAGCTCCGGCTCACAGAACATTTTTATTCGCTCAGATAAGCCTTCTTCACTCTCTCATTATTCATCAGTTCTTTCGCATCACCGCTCAGAACGATATTGCCCGTCTCAAGCACATATGCTTTGTTGGAAATGGAGAGCGCTTTTTTCGCATTCTGCTCGACCAGAAGAACGGTCACTCCGTCCTTGTTGATTTCCTGGATAATATCGAAAATCTCATTAACATAGAGTGGGGACAGACCCATCGACGGCTCGTCGAGAACGATCAGGCGCGGGTGGCTCATGAGGGCGCGTCCCATCGCAAGCATCTGCTGCTCGCCGCCGGACAAAGTTCCGGCAAGCTGGTTCTTGCGCTCTTTCAGACGCGGGAAACGCTTGTAAATCATTTCGATCGTATCTTCAATTTCCTTCTTGTCATTTCTCGTATACGCACCCATTTTCAGGTTCTGAAGAACCGTCAGGGAAGCGAACACACGGCGCCCCTCCGGCACGTGGGCGATTCCCATTGATACCAGCTTATAGCCCGGTACATGGGTAATATCCGTTCCCTCAAATGTGATATTGCCTGCCTTGGACGGCAGCAGACCCGTGATCGTGTGAAGCGTCGTCGTCTTTCCGGCTCCGTTGGCACCGATCAGCGCTACCACATCGCCCTGTTCTACCTCAAAGGAAATTCCCTTGAGTGCCTGTATCACACCATAATATACCTGTAAATCTTTTACTTCCAGCATTGACATACGAAACTTCCCCCTATTCTCCCAGATATGCTTTGATAACTTCTGGATTGCTGAGTACTTCGCTGGTCGGTCCCTCTGCCAGCATATGACCGAAGTTTAAGACCGTCAGGCGCTCGCAGATACCGGAGACCAGCTTCATATCATGCTCAATGAGAAGTACGGTCATATCAAAATGATCGCGCACGAAACGGATCGTCTTCATCAGCTCTGCCGTCTCATTCGGGTTCATGCCGGCTGCCGGCTCGTCAAGAAGCAGAAGCTTCGGCTCGGTCGCCAGCGCTCTGGCGATCTCCAGCTTTCTCTGCTTGCCGTATGGGAGGTTCGATGCCTTATAATCAAACTCTTTGTCGAGGTCAAACACCTTCAAAAGTTCCATTGCGCGCTCATCCATCTCTTTCTCAACCTTGTAATAGGACGGAAGACGCAGAATGCCGCTCAGCGTAGAATATTTATGATGGTTGTGAAGACCAACCTTTACATTGTCAAGCACGCTCAGCTCCTTGAACAGACGGATATTCTGGAAGGTTCTCGCGATGCCTGCCTGATTGATCTGGATTGCCTTGTGACCGGTAATGTCCTTTCCATCCAGCAGAATCCGTCCGCCATCCGGCTTGTACACGCCCGTCAAAAGGTTGAAAATAGTCGTTTTACCAGCGCCGTTCGGTCCGATCAGACCGTAGAGCTGTCCTTTTTCTATCGTGATGCTGAAATCATCGACCGCTTTCAGACCGCCAAAAGAAATACTTAAATTTTTTACATCCAGCATTGCCATGATTTACGCCTCCCCTTCTGTCTTCTTTTTCCGGAATGATGAAAAGATGCGCTCGCGGACCTCGATCGCCTTCGGGCTGGAGGTCAAAAGCATCATTGCAATCAGGACGACCGCGTAAATCAGCATACGGTAATTATTGAGGCTTCGAAGCATCTCCGGAAGCAGGGTTAAGATAACCGCCGCGATCATGGAACCACGGATATTTCCGATGCCGCCCAGAACCACAAATACAAGGATCATAATGGACATATTATAACCGAAGCTTTTCGGGGTCGCTGCCAGCGTCGCCAGGTTGTGTGCGTACAGAACGCCTGCCACACCGGCTAAGGAAGCAGAGATGGTAAATGCCATCAGTTTGTATTTCGTGATATTGATACCCACAGACTCTGCCGCAATACGGTTGTCGCGGATCGCCATGATCGCACGGCCTGTCCGGGAATTGATGATATTCAATACAATAAACAGGGTCAGGAGTACCAGGATAATGCCGATCGTAAAGGTCGCCGTCTTCGGTGTACCTGTGATACCCTGTGCACCCTTGATGATCACCTGACCGTCCGCTGCCAGCTTTAAGGAAGCTACATCTTTCATGGAAACGTGGATTCCGTTTCCGTCGATGCCGACGTACAGAACATTGATAATATTTTTAACGATCTCACCGAATGCCAGCGTTACAATCGCCAGATAGTCTCCTTTCAGACGCAGAACCGGAATACCGATGAGGATACCAAATACCGCTGCTACCGCCGCACCGACAAAGAGCGCCAGAATGAAGCGTACCTGGTTGCTTGCGATCAGATTTTTCATGGCATGATTAAAAAATGCACCTGAAAACGCACCCGCACACATGAATCCGGCATGACCCAGACTCAGCTCACCGAGGATACCAACCGTGAGGTTTAAGGAAACCGCCAAAATCGTATAGGTACAAAGTGGAACCAGAATACCCTTTAAAAGACTGTTTACATGGCCGCCTGCCATCATAATCTGAATCAGAATGTAACAGCCGATTACAATCGCATATGTGATCGCATTCTGAATCCGAATTTTATTTTTATATGCATTCATTTTAAACACCTGCACTTTCTCTTGCTTATTGCAGTTCATGCACCATCTTGTTTTCACACGGCACTTTCCGTTTCAAAAGTCCCCGGCATGAACCATCGTATAATTTTCTCTATTATACTTTCTCCGTCATCTTCTTGCCGAGAATACCGGTCGGGCGGACCAGAAGCACGATAATCAGGACAGAGAATACGATCGCGTCAGAAAGCTGGGAGGAAATATACGCCTTGGCAAGGTTTTCAATGATACCAAGCAGGATACCGCCGATAAATGCGCCCGGGATCGAACCGATACCGCCAAATACCGCTGCCACGAATGCCTTGATACCCGGCATGGAACCGGTGTACGGAGACAGGGACGGGTACGCCGAGCAGAGCAGCACGCCTGCTACTGCCGCCAGAGCGGAACCAATCGCAAAGGTTACGGAGATCGTGCGGTTTACATTGATACCCATCAAGGTTGCCGCACCGCGATCCTCAGAAACCGCCAGCATCGCCTGTCCCATTTTCGTCTTATTGATAAATGCCATCAGGGCAGCCATAATCACGATACAGCTTAAAATCGTCACGATCGTGACACTGGAGATCGAAAGCTTGCCACCAGCCAGCTTTAATGCCGGTACAGTAATAACTGATGTAAACTGTCTCGCATTGGAACCAAAAATCAGAAGCGCCACGTTCTGGAGCAGATAACTGACACCGATCGCGGTGATCAGAACTGCCAGCGGGGACGCGTCACGCAACGGTCTGTATGCAACTCGCTCGATCGTAACGCCCAGCACTGTACACACAACCACCGAAGCCAGAATACCCACAACCGGAGAACCGCCCATCGTTGTGACAATCGTAAACACTGTGAAACCGCCTACCATGATGATATCGCCGTGTGCGAAGTTCAGCATACGCGCGATGCCATAAACCATGGTGTAGCCCAGTGCAATGATCGCATAGACACTTCCCAGACTGATGCCATTGATTAAATAAGAAAGAAAACTCATATGTATACACCTACCTCTTTGTTTCTACGTTTTCGCATTTCCCTGTACACGCATTTCGCTGCACATGTTTACCTGTGACCGAATTTAGCAGAACAAACATGACCGTCTCGCAGTCCGCAGACAGCAAACACCCAGTCGTCGTCGCAGGCAAGCATGTGCAGTGAACCGTTTTAAAAAGAAAGCTGTTACTAAATGCCCGGCAGCCATCTGTGCCGCCGGACATCCAGTAACAGTCCCATCAGAGCTACATACATATAGCCGCAACGGTTCTGCAGTTTTTAAATTTTTAATTACTGCATCATCTCATATTTGCCGTCTTTGATCTCTACAGCTTTCGGCGCTTTCTGCGGCTCGCCTTCTGCCGTCCAGTGCATCTCTGTACCGGTCAGACCATCGATCTGGATCTCAGTCATAGCTGTTTTCAGTGCATCGCAGATATCGGAAGTGCTCATATCCGGTGTGATCTCTGCCTTCTCTGCAGCTGCCTTAATTGCATATACGCCGTCGTAAGCATCTGCTGCGAACTGAAGCGGGTCGATGCCGTAAGCATCACGGTAAGCAGTTACGAAGTCCTGGCTGGACTCCTCGTCTACGGAGAACGGAGTCAGAAGCATCAGACCTTCTGCTAAGGACTTATCAAAGCCATCAACGCTCAGGATACCGTCCATACCATCACAGCCGAAGAACTGCGGATGGAAATCTTTATCGTTTGCCTGTTTCAGGATAACAGATGCCTCCTGATAGTAGATCGGCAGGAATACCAGATCAGCGCCGGACTCTTTTGCTTTATCAAGCTGTACGGAGAAATCGGTATTGTTATCAGATGTAAATGCCTCGCTGGCTACTACCTCCAGACCCTGATTCGGGGCCTCTGCTACGAAGGACTCGCGGATACCATCGGAGTACTCGCTGGAGCTGTCGTAGATGATAGCGATCTTGGTTGCCAGTTTGTGCTCGCCGATGTACTGAGCGGATGCACGTCCCTGATCCGGATCAGAATAGCATACGCGGAATGCGTTGTCGCCGGAAATACTCTCAACAGCAGATCCGGACGGAGTCAGCTGGAACAGGTTATCTGATGCTGTCTCTGCTACAACTGCGATACACGGCTTGGAAGTAACGGTACCAAGAAGCATCTGCATGTTCCAATCTTTTAAGGTATTGTATGCGTTGATCGCCTTCTCCGGATCATTCTCATCATCCTGGAAGTTGAACGCTACCTGGTAACCATTGATACCGCCAGCCTCGTTGATCTCATTGATTGCCAGCTCAGTACCATTCTTTACAGCCTCGCCGTAAGCGCCAGCCGCACCGGTGATCGGTCCAATGCCGCCGATTTTAAATACTTCGCCGTCAGCTCCCTCTGCGCCCTGTGCGTCTTCTGCTGCTGATTCAGAAGTGCTCGCATTTCCAGAGCCACCGCAAGCGGTCATAGACATCGCCATCATGGCTGCAAGTCCAAGACTAACTACTCTTTTTTTCATAATATTCTCCTCCAATTCTATGCTGCAATGGAATACAACAACTATTTGAATGAGGCAATTATAAATTTTACCCCTCTAATTGTCAATACAAAAACCACTTAAAAAAGAGGGAATTTAGCGGATTTTCGTTTTTTTTCGCTAAATTCTCTCTTTTCCAGATCTCGTAGTTATATTAAGTATTCTTACAGGTTATAGCAACCACTTTTATAAGCTTTTGTCCACCTGACGTGGACACCTGCATTTTCCAGAAAAACATAGTAGATCTCATTGCTATTTTCCCAAATTTAATCACTCAAATTCAGAAAAAAGGCTGCCGCCTGAATTATCCTTCCCACGGAAGATCGCTCGATTCGATCCGCGGATCGCGCATCATCAGATCTGCCAGCGCCTCTTTCGGAGATTTTCCGTCAAACAGCACCTGATTGACCTGGGAAACGATCGGCATATCGCAGCCGTATTTCTGTGCCAGCAGAAGACCGGCTTTCGCAGAATAAACGCCCTCGACAACCATCTGCACTTCCTTCATCGCCTCATCCATCGTGTATCCCTTTCCAATCAGGATACCCGCCCGGCGGTTGCGGCTGTGCATGCTCGCACAGGTTACGATCAAATCACCAATGCCGGATAATCCGTAGAAGGTCTGCTGTTTTCCGCCCATTGCAATACCCAGACGGGCAATCTCCGCAATTCCGCGGGTGATCAGCGCCGCCTTCGTGTTATCGCCGCATCCCAGCCCATCCGCTGTACCGGCTGCCAGCGCAATGACATTTTTAAGAGCCGCGCCAATTTCCACGCCCAGCATATCCGGGCTGGTGTAAACACGGAACACCGGGCTCATAAACACACTCTGCATGAACTCAGCAGTCTTTTTGCGGTGCGCCGCTGCCACACAGGTAGTCGGCAATCCCCGGCTCACCTCCTCGGCATGGCTCGGTCCGGAAAGGACGGCTACCTCCGCCAGTGGAAGTTCCTCCTCGATGACCTGTGACATCGTCATAAGACTCTGCTCCTCGATTCCCTTCGCCACATCCACGACAATCTGACCGTAACGCAGGTATTCCTTCATCTTCGCCGCCGTACTGCGGACATAGACGGACGGAACCGCCATAATCAGCATATCCTTCTCCGCCATCGCGGTGCGCAGATCCGCTGTCATCTGGATCGGATCCGGAAGTACAACCTCCGGCAGATTTTTGTGCCGTCTGGTGCGGCTCATTTCCTGGATCTCTGTATCAAATGCCGACCAGATTGTCACATCGTGTCCATTATTGTTCAGAAGCACCGCCAGGGCTGTGCCCCAGGTTCCGGCTCCGATAATTCCTACTGCTGCCATCCTGATACCTCCCGACCTGCTTTTCTCTCTTCTTCTCTCTACAGGTCAATGTTATTTGGAATTTTTTATACATTCCCACTACTTATGACGTTACTGTTCACGCATACGTGCCCAGTAACGGAATTTGCCGTGGCTCGCATTTCAATACGGCAAATTCCTGCTGCCACCACGTTTTCTTACGGCACTTTCGGTTCCAAAAGTGCCTACCTGTGAACAATTACCTTATGGCAACTATGTAAAGTGTTGTTAAACTTCTCTCATGATTTCTTCGCGCCCAGTTTGTTTTCTGTGCCGGACAACAGACGCCCAATATTGCTCCGATGGCGCCAGATCGCCATGCACATCAGGATCGCGCCCAGTGCATAGAACTGGATGCGGTTCGGCGTGCTTACCCGGTAGGAACCCATGCTCTCAAAGATCACAAGCTCTGCAAAAAAGGTGATCGACACAAGAATCGAACCAAGCGATACATAGCGGGTCAGGAACACCGTCACGGAGAAAATCACGAAACAGGTCAGCGTAATCCGCAGATCCATCGCAGTCATAATGCCTGCCATACAGGCAATTCCCTTGCCGCCCTTGAATTTCAGGTAAAACGGAAAATTGTGGCCGAGTGTAACTCCCAGTCCCGCATACAGTGCAAGGAGATCCACCTCCTCATTTCCCTTGAACAACAGGCGGCAGACTGCCATCGCAAGCACCGCCTTGAAAAAATCCCCTAAAAATACGATCGCGCCCGCTTTCTTTCCCATCACACGCAGGACGTTCGTAGAACCGGCATTTCCGCTGCCGTACTGGCGGATATCCATATGATTCGCCTTTCCATACAGATAGCCGGACTGGATCAGACCAAAGATATAGCCAATCACAATACAGATGAGACGTTCCATTATTGATCCTTCCCCTTTCTCTCGCGGATCAGGAATTTTAAGGAAGTTCCCTTGAATCCGAATGCGTCACGGATCTTGTTCTCGAGATACCGTGTATATGAGAAATGCATCAGTTCCTTATCATTGACAAACACAACAAATGTCGGCGGTTTGACCGCTACCTGTGTCATATAGTAGAGCTTTAAACGCTTGCCCTTGTCAGACGGCGGCTGCTGCAGTGCCACTGCCTCTGCCAGGATCTCATTGAGAACGCCGGTTGCAATACGCAGTGTCTGATTTTCGCGCACCATGTCGATCATCTCAAACAGCTTATTCATACGCTGTCCGGTCAGTGCGGATACGAACACGAACTCCGCATACGGAATAAAGGACAGAACGGTCTTAATCTTATTGGTGTACTCATAAATAGTCTTATCGGTCTTATCGATCGCATCCCATTTATTTACCACGATGATAATACCTTTTCCACGCTCATGGGCGATACCGGCAATCTTTGCATCCTGCTCGGTTACTCCCTCTTTCGCGTCGATGACCATCAGAACCACATCCGCTCTCTCAACCGCCGTTACGGTACGGATGATGCTGTAGCGCTCCAGCTCCTCCTTGATCTTGCTCTTGCGGCGCAGACCTGCCGTATCGATAAAGACATACTCGGTACCGTTGCGGACAATCTCTGTATCGACTGCATCGCGGGTCGTACCGGCGATATCCGATACGATGACGCGGTTCTCGCCCAGAAGCTTATTTATAATAGAAGACTTACCTACGTTTGGTTTTCCGACAATCGCCACTCTCGGACGGTCATCCTCTTCCTCGTCGCCGCTTCCCTCCGGGAAATGTGCCACGACTGCATCCAGCAGATCGCCCAGTCCCAGACGGGAGGCTGCCGAGATCGCTACCGGATCACCGATACCGAGGTTGTAGAACTCATAGACGTCATTGCCAAATTTCGCCGGATTGTCTACTTTATTGACCGCCAGAACAACCGGTTTTCTCGATTTACGCAGCATATCCGCCACCTTGGAATCCGAATCGGTCATGCCCTGACGCACATCTACGATAAACAGGATCACATCCGCCGTCGCGATCGCGATCTCCGCCTGCTCACGCATCTGGGACAGGATAATATCCTTCGTATCCGGCTCAATACCGCCAGTATCGATCAGGGTAAAAGAATGGTCTAACCAGGTACAGTCCGCGTAAATACGGTCACGCGTTACACCTGGAGTATCTTTTACAATCGAAATCATATCGCCCGCAAGGACGTTGAAAAGGGTGGATTTTCCCACGTTTGGACGTCCAACGACCGCCACCACCGGTTTCTTTTTCATATTTATGCCTCCATTTATTTTCATGCTCCGCAGCTGGTTTGTAAATCCACAGCTGCTATTTTTATTGTCCAGTTACTTGTTTCATTCATTGTGATGCATTTCACATCCAGACGCTTTCTTTCTGTGTGTCCGAAAGCACGTTTTCCACTGTATTTCCAGCTATCACGTTTCTTTCTCATCCTCCCGATCTGAGTCTTCCTCTTCAAAACAAACGACTTCATCCGGAGCATCCTCGTCCAGGTCTTCCGGCTCATATGCGTACACCTGTACGCCATCCAGATCTTCTTCCTGCCAGTTATCATCCATCTGAGCGGCAAATTCCTCCGGATCCGGCTCATACTCGCCATGCCTGGAGCTTTCCTCCTTCACAGGAGCCAGAATTGCTTCCACAAAATCGCGTCCGCTTGATTTTACAATATCCACCGGAACTTGTAAAGCATTTTGTACATCCGTGCGGGTCAGATCATCCAGAAATGTCTCCTCGCCGCTTCGGAACATGGCGCTTGGAAGCAGCAGGCGGCTGCCGAGCGGCTGTTCCTTTAACTGTGCAATCAGATCCTTTGCCGTGATCAGCCCCGCCACCGTGATCCGCTCACCAAAGAAGTCATTGCGGATCGCATATACATGTACCTTTTTCCCCGGGAACTGGCGGCACACGCGCTCTACATACTGCTCAATATACGGGGCAGCCAGCCGTCCCGTTGCAATCGAAATCTCCTCCGGGCACACCTCGCCAGCCTCTCCCGGATGCAGCTGCTCCAGCGCCTCGGCTATCTCCTCCTCCATCAGGCGAATCATGCCGACCCCATTTTCCAGCTGGATATAGCCATCATAGCGATCCGCTTCCGGAAGTGGGCGCCCGGCGCCCATGTAAAACTCATCGCTGGCGTGAATGAAGTGAATACCGTGTTCCGCATAGATCTTCTTCTGCCATTTCTCTATCAAATCAATGGTATCGCCCAACTGCTCCGGTGTAAATGGCTCAAGCGGATACAGACCATCGCGGTACTTCGAAAGACCGACCGGCACGACCGAAACACTCTGCATCGCCGGAATGTATTTCGTCAGATCACGGATCGAACGGTCTAACTCCGCCCCGTCATTGACGCCCCGGCATAAAACGATCTGACCATTCATCGGGATATCCGCCTCATACAGGCGGTCGATTTTCTGGAGTGCCTCACCGGCAAAGCGGTTATGAAGCATCTTGCAGCGCAGCTCCGGATTTGTCGTCTGCACTGAAATATTGATCGGCGCCAGCTTAAACCGGATAATCCGCTCAATATCCTTATCCTTCATATTCGTCAGCGTGATATAGTTGCCCTGCAGGAACGAAAGTCTGGAATCATCGTCCTTAAAATACAGTGTCTCACGCATGCCCGGCGGCATCTGGTCGATGAAACAGAAGATGCACTTATTCCTGCAGGAACGATAATCGCTCATCAGACCATTTTCAAAGGTAATCCCCAGATCCTGATACTCATTTACGATATCCAGTTCCCACTCCTCGCCGTTCTTCTTGCGGACCAGCAGCGTAATCTCCTCACTGTTTATCTTATATTCATAATCAAAAATATCCTCTATCTCATCTCCATCGATCGTCAGAAGGACGTCCCCCGGCTCCAGCTCCATTTCCTCCGCAATCGAGCCCGGATCGACCGATTTTATCAGATGACCTTTTTTCATTTATAAAATCCTCATTTCAAATATTTTTAAACCCTAAGAATCCAGTATTATATTAACAGTAATCAGCTTTTTTGTAAAGTTGTGCTTCCGATTCGCAGATGTGGATTTTTTGTTTCACAGGAAAATACGTCCTATGAAATAAAAAATGAAAGCAAGCCAAATATTTGATTTTTTTTGTAATTTTCTCATTTGCTATTGACGTTTCTTATCATAAAATGGTATAAAGTAGTTGTATTATGTCCTGCAAATGGCAGACAAACTTGTACGCTCTGCCCGCATGCATCGAAGGACCTACACTGTTTGGAGGTATAATCATGTCGAATGACTACGTGTTTAATGACACGCTTCCGGTTGCGCCGCTTAAAATTGCCGCACTGGAGAGCTGCCGGGATCTGGCTGAGAAAGTCAACTCCCACATTATCAATTTCCGCCGCAACGATATTGAAGTCCTGAAAAAACGTCAGGAAAATTTACAGTACCGCGGCTATGATGCTGATTCCTACATGCTTGACTGCGCGTGCCCGCGTTTCGGAAGCGGTGAAGCAAAAGGCATCGTCAATGAGTCTGTCCGTGGTACCGATATTTACGCCATGGTCGATGTAACCAACTACAGCCTGACCTACAAAATGAGCGGATTTACCAATCATATGTCCCCGGACGACCATTATCAGGATTTAAAACGTATCATCGGCGCATCCATTGCTACCGCACATCGTGTCAATGTTATCATGCCGTTCTTATATGAAGGACGCCAGCACAAGCGCAGCGGTCGTGAATCCCTTGACTGCGCGATGATGCTCGAAGAACTGATTCAGATGGGCGTAAGCAACATCATTACCTTCGATGCACATGACCCGCGTGTACAGAACTCCATTCCGTTAAGCGGTTTTGATAATTTCATGCCGACCTACCAGTTTATCAAGGCATTACTGAACCATGACAAAACCTTAAAGATCGACAAGGACAACCTGATGGTTATCAGCCCGGACGAGGGCGCTATGTCCCGCGCCGTATATCTGGCAAACAACTTGGGTGTTGACATGGGTATGTTCTACAAACGCCGCGATTACTCCCGTGTTGTCAATGGACGTAACCCGATCGTTGCCCATGAGTTCTTAGGTTCTTCCGTTGAAGGAAAGACCGTTCTCATCATCGATGACATGATCTCCTCCGGCGAGAGCATGCTGGACACCTGCCGCGCCCTCAAAGAGCGCAAGGCAAAACGCGTCGTTGTATGCGCTACTTTCGGTCTGTTCACCAACGGACTTGAGAAATTCGACGAATTTTTCGCAAAAGGTTACCTCGACTGCGTTGTAACCACCAACTTAAACTACCACACGCCGGAACTTCTTAAACGTGACTGGTATGTAGAAGCTGATATGAGCAAATTTATCGCTGCAATCATCAACTCCCTGAACCATAACGTATCTCTGGAGAACGCACTGACACCGACTGCGAAGATCCAGAAGCTGATTAAGCGGTATAATGAGGGACAGATGTAATGAGAATTGACGGCTGATAAACGGCTGTAAATTTCAAAAAACTCCTGCATAAACAGATAAATCTTCATTCTGTGTATGCAGGAGTTTTTTCTAATCAATCTACTCAAACCGCGATTTGCAATTCAATCCATCCCATCACAAATTCACCTTCTCCCATCCTCTCTCTAAATATCCATTCATCTTCCGTTTCAGCTCCTGATTCTCCTCCGCCTCCAACAGCGGATCTTTATCCATTAATTTCTTCACTTCATCCGAAACTGCCTTCAATATATCTGCATCTGCAAATATATCTGCTAAATGGAATTCGAGATCACCGCTCTGGCGGACGCCGAAGAGGTCTCCGGGACCGCGCAGTTTTAAGTCTTCGGAGGCGATGTAGAAGCCGTCATTTGACTTATTGAGAATATCCAGCCGCTTTCCGGCGTCTTCTTCGCCGGAGGCGTTGACCATGATGCAGTAGGACTGGTCTTTTCCTCGACCGACGCGCCCGCGGAGCTGATGGAGCTGCGCCAGACCGAAACGCTCGGCATTTTCGATCATCATAACGGTGGCATTCGGGACATTGATTCCGACCTCGATGACCGTGGTGGATACCAGCACATGAATCTCATTTGCCGCAAATGCTTCCATGATCGCATTTTTTTCTTTTCCCTTCATCTTTCCGTGCAGATATTCCACCCGGATCGACGGGGACAGGGCGCGGCGCAGCTCTTCGGTATAATCGATGACGTTCTCTGCCTCCAGCATCTCGCTCGGCTCGACCATCGGGCAGATGACGTATGCTTGACGGCCGGCGCGGACTTCATTTTCGATAAAACGGTAGGCGTTCGGGCGAAATTCACGGTTCACGACACAGTTCTTGATCGGCTGCCGGTTTGCCGGAAGTTCATCGATGATGGAAATATCAAGATCCCCATATAAAATAATCGCCAGCGTCCGCGGGATCGGCGTCGCACTCATGACAAGCACATGCGGCTCGCCGCCTTTTTTGCTCAGCATTTCCCGCTGTGCCACTCCAAAACGGTGCTGTTCATCCGTGATTACCAATGCCAGATTGTCGTACACCACTTTTTCCTGAATCAGCGCGTGGGTTCCAATCACGATATCTGCCTCATGATTTTCAATCGACTCTCTGGCAAGCCTTTTTTCCTTCGCTGTCATCGAACCGGTCAGAAGCACCGGACGATATGTGATTCCCAGCGACGCAAACAATTCGGTCATCGACTCGTAATGCTGGCGCGCCAGTACCTCCGTCGGCACCATCAGCGCCCCCTGATATCCATTTGCCGCCGCCTGCAGCAACGCCAGAATCGCCACAATCGTCTTACCCGAACCAACGTCACCCTGAATCAATCGGGTCATGATATGCCCGCCGGACAAATCGGCGTACACCTCCCGGATTACCTTTTTCTGTGCCCCGGTCAGAGCATATGGGAGGCGCTCTTCCACCGACGCCATTTCCCCAGAAATCGTAAATGGATATGCGCTCTTTTTATCTTCTTTTTTGTCTTTGAGCAGGCGCACTGACATCAGGAACATGAAAAATTCATCAAACACAAGACGTTTCCGGGAAAACATCAGTTCTTCCCGGTTTGCCGGAAAATGGATGTGCTCCAGCGCATAGTTGATTTCCGCCAATCCGTACTTTTCCCGCAGACCAGCCGGCAGATATTCCCGTTCCATCTGGCGCATCGTGAGGGCTTCCGTGACTGCCTTTGCGATCGTCTTATTTCCAAGTCCCTTCGTCTGTCCGTAAACCGGCTGCATAGACGACACGACTTTCGCATACTGTTCCGGGCGGTAGATCTCCGGCTGCTCCATCGTAAGTCTTCCCCGTTTTTTTACCACACGGCCACGGAAAATAAAGCGTTCCCCCGCCTTGAGCGTCCCGCGCAGATAGGGCATATTGTACCATGCCAGCGCCAGTGTGCCTCCGCTATCCCGCAATCCAGCCGTCGTAACCTGCAGGCGCGCTCCATACCGCACCACATCCGCCGTTTTTGCCAGGATTCCGCCGACTGCCGCGATCGTATCTTCCTTCAGTTCCGCGATCGGCTGCGATTCCTTAAACTCGTCATAAGCACGCGGATAATAATGGAGCAGTTCTTCCACCGTTTCCACGCCTATTTTTTGAAATAACTTTGCCGTCTTTTCACCGATGCCCTTGACAGCGGTTATATTCTGCTGTTCCATCTATCTCCTCCTGCTTTTCGGAATTTACACCCGGAATATCAGCCGCAAAAAAACAGTTACCAGACGAAAAAACTCCTAGAGTATATTAAAATGAAAGAAAGGCAGGACGCAGGGATCTCTCCCCTGACCTGCCTCGTTTCATGCTTATAAATTATTTTTTGTTTTATCCATCAAATGTTTTATCTGCGCCATCACATAGAAAATTCATTTTCTCGTTATCTGCATTTTCTCAGCCAATCGTGTAGATTCATTTAACGCATTTCAATCACTTTAAACGACCTAAATCTACTCTACCGAAATCATATAATAGTAAATCGGCTGCCCGCCATTCTGGCATTCAAATTCGCAGGATGTAAATTCTTTGCGGGCTTTCTCACAGAATGCCTCTGCGTCCTCTTCCGTGACATCCTCACCATAATAGATCGTCACAAGCTCAGACTCATCATCTACCATCTTACGAAGTGACTCCATCGCGGTCTCCTCGATATTCTTGCCAACTGCCAGCATGCCGCTGTCGCCGATCCCCATGATATCGCCCTCTGCGATCTCCATACCATCGATCGATGTATTGCGGACTGCGTAGGTAATCTGAGCGGTCTTAACGTGGCTCATCTCTTCAGACATCTGTTCCATATTTTCTTCCGCCGTCAGATCCGGAGCAAAATTAATCAGCGCCGTGATACCCTCCGGAACCGTCTTGGACGGAACTACATATACCTTGGTATCTTCTGACAGGCTCTTTGCCTGCTCTGCCGCCAGAATAATATTTTTATTGTTCGGCAGAATGTAAACTGTCTCGGCATGGACTTTTTCGATTGCTTCCAGCATATCCTCCGTACTCGGATTCATCGTTTGTCCGCCCTCGATGATATAGTCAGCGCCGATGCCCTTGAAAATCTCAGAAAGACCTTCTCCGACCGATACGGCGATAAATCCATATTTCTTGCGTGGTTCTTCCTTCTTCTCTTTGGCTTCTTCTGCCTTCTGCTGTGCCGCCAGACGTTCGGAATCTTTGATCAGTTTCTCCTGATGTTCCTCGCGCATATTGTCAATCTTGATGCGGGACAGGGAACCGTAGGTCAGTGCTTTCTGAATCGCCAGACCTGGATCGTTTGTATGAACGTGAATCTTGACAATATCATCATCTGCCACAACTACCAGGGAGTCGCCGATCGTGCTCAGATAATCTTTCAGTTCCTGCTCTGTCGTCTCATCCGCCGGTTTTTCTGCATTGATAATAAATTCCGTACAATAACCAAAACGGATATCCGCTGCCTGCGTGCTTCCGGCGCCTGTTGCTGTTTTTGCCGCTCCATTTCCCGATACAGACGGAGTAACTGCCGCGTCGATATCCACGACTTTTCCTTTTAAGCCCTCAATACAGCCCTTGATAACCTGAATCAGACCCTGTCCGCCAGAATCCACTACACCTGCCTCTTTCAGAACCGGAAGCATCTCCGGTGTCTGGCTTAAAACATATTCGCCGTACTCCAATACTTTCTCTGAAAATTCAAGTACGTCCTCGGTCTGCGGTGCCAGTTCTGCCGCTTTATCCGCCATTCCCTTGGCAACAGTCAGAATCGTACCTTCCTTCGGCTTCATAACTGCCTTATAAGCTGTCTCCGTCGCACGGTTAAATGCGTCTGAGAGAACACTCGTCGTAATGACATCTACCGTCTTAATCTCTTTCGTAAATCCGCGGAAGAGCTGTGAAAGGATAACGCCGGAATTGCCTCGTGCGCCACGCAGGGAACCGGAGGAAATCGCCCTCGCCAGCGCCTCCATCGTCGGATTTTCAACGGCTGCCACTTCTCTGGCGGCTGACAGAATCGTCATCGTCATGTTCGTACCGGTATCTCCATCTGGAACAGGAAATACGTTCAGCTCATTGATCCATTCCTTGTTGGCCTCCAGGCCCTTTGCTCCAGCCAGAAATGCATTCTTTAACATCCCGGCATCTATATAATTCATGCCCACAGGGTTTGTTCCTCCTTAATCTATCACTCTTACGCCTTCAACATAAATGCTGATTTTCTCAACCTTCATGCCAGTAAACTCTTCTACTTTATATTTTACACTCTCGATCAGGTTGTCCGCAACGGTAGAGATGCTGACCCCGTATGCCACGATTACGTGGAAATCGATGCTGAGTGCATTGTCCTTGATGGCTACGTTGATGCCGTGTGTCAGGCTTTCTCTTTTAAGCAGTCTTACCAGACCATCTTTCATACTGACAGCCGCCATGCCAACGATACCGAAGCATTCTACTGCTGTCGTTCCGGCGTACATTGCAATTACTTCCGGATCGATCTGGATCGAACCCATTTTATTGTCGATGCGTCCTTTCATATTGACAGCCTCCGTTTCTTTACTTGTTTTTGTTTGATTCGAATTTTATGCCATGATTTTTTACGGGCTGGACATGCGGAGCCGGAGCGGCTCCTGTGTCGGCGCGTGGGATGAGTACCTCACGGGCTGGACATACGGAGCCGGGGCGGCTCCTGTGTCGGCGCGTGGGATGAAATATATGCGTCTCTCTACCCCGTCATGCAGCTCGATTCCGCTTCGCTCCATCTCGCTCACGGGCTTCGCCCTATGGATAAAAATGTCTGAAATACGGCTTATGTGCAAGCACAACACCGTTTTTCAGCCTTTTTTATCCGCATGACTCATGGCTTACGCGTATATTATACACCACCCACGTTAAAAAGGAAATAGAAAATAGACATCTGTCGAAAACTTTTTTTATTTTTTTTGGTTTTTCACTTGCATATTTTCCTATTTTCTGCTATTATACCTTTGTTATGGATTTTAATAGGAAGTCCAATGATCGGTTAAGGAGGTGCTACGATGGCTAAGTGTGCAATCTGCGAGAAAGCTGCTCATTTTGGTAATGCAGTGAGTCATTCACATAGAAGATCTAACAAAATGTGGAAAGCTAACGTTAAGTCTGTTAAGGTTAAAACTAATGGCGGAGCTCAGAAGATGTATGTATGTACTTCTTGCTTAAGATCCGGTTTAGTTGAAAGAGCCTAAATCGAGTTTAACTGGCCTCAGGTGTCTGCCTGAGGCTTTTTTCTTGTTCTTAGCATAAAGAGCGACAACAAATGTTGGAAATATGCTTTTTGAGCACATTCCAACATTTTATATAAAATCTTTCCTTCAAAACACCTTAAAACAAGTTCAGCAGCGTTCCATACAGCTCCTCATTTCCCATCACCACCAGCGCCAGTTCTTCTTTTGCCTCGCTGAGCTGATAAAAAAGATGTCTCACATCGCGCTCCGTCGAGCGCAGATATCCCATTTCATCATAATAATATCGCCCATCCAGCCGATGCACCATGCGAACGACTTCTCGTGTATGGCGAGATTGTATTTCTACGGCAGAATCGGATGGCTTTTCCTGTTTTTCCTGCCAATCGGATTCCTGGCACTCATATCCCTGACGGATGTAATCATTCAGCAAATTAGCTGCTTCTGACTCATCGTTGGCATAAACCACCGCGACATGGGGATAGTGCCGCATTCCGCGTCCGTGCGGCAGGTGCATCATATTTTGTATAAAATAGGAAAGTTCTGCATTCGCACGGATCCGATTCGTCAGGTGGAATGTCTGGATTCCCGGCTGCTCCCCCAAGAGCTTTATTGCACCCAGATCCAATTCTTCCGGCGAAATCATATCCTCACAGTTACTGGAAAAAATAACCGGACGCGTTTTGCCGATCTCCAGCAAAATTTCCAATGTATTGGGCGACAGAAGGTGTGCCTCATCTACTAAGATCGCGCTGTATGCTTCAATCCTGATTTCCGCTCCCGTTTGAACACTATCCTCCGCCAGGTACTCCACCCGCCGCAGCCGCTCATGCAGCACCTTCCACTCTTTTCCCGCTTCACCGCAGTGGATCATGCACACCCGCTGCCGCCCGGAGAGTTTCATCGCAATATCATATAAAAGCAGCGTTTTTCCCGTCCCCGGAAGCCCGGTAAACCAGAAATATCCCGTCCGGTCTGCCCGGATTTTCTTTAAAATCTGGCGTTCAATATCCCTCTGCTGGTATGTCAGAAAATATTCTTTCTTTAAGAACCGTCCCGGCTCTGTAAGCGGCGAAATCAGGTACAGCTCCGCCTGAAACAAGTCTTCGATATCGCCTGGATAATCAGCACTCTCCTGCTGCAAATCCCGGCAGAGCTGTTCCCAGTCCGCCTCCACAATGCGGTCATGATTCGTCAGACGCACCAGGCGGTTCTGACTGCTAATATAAGTGTACGAACGAATCGGCTTTCCCAGCGCCGCCAGATAATACCGGTTCTGTATGAGCTGCTTGCGGATCGCCTCATCCGACACCTGTCCACTCTTTAATTCAAGGTTTAAAATCTGTTCTTCCTTGATCTGAAGCAGATCAAACTCTTTTCCCAGTCTCGGAATCTGAAAGGAATAGAAAAAACGCAGTGCGTACACCGCCTGTATATGTCTCTCCAACTCCGAAACCAGCGCTTTCATGCTGTCCAGCTCCCATTCCCGTATTTTCAGAAACACATCCCGCCCCGAAAGCTGTCGTTCCAGCTTTTGAAGGTATTCCGTATTCTGATTTCGGGTAATCGTGTAAATAGAGATTGCTTTCATACCACCTGCGTTCCTTTTCGCCCTTTCCAAACTTTATAGATCCCTCTTTTTGCCGCAGCACTCCATGAGCGCCGCTACCACCTTATCCATCTGCAGTGGTTTTGCCAGATGCACATTCATCCCAGCCGCCAGGCACTGCCTGGCATCCTCTTCAAAGGCATTTGCCGTCATGGCAAGAATCGGAATCTGCCTTGCATCCGCCCGCGGAATCGCCCGGATCGCGCGTGTCGCAGCCAGACCATCCATCACCGGCATCATCACATCCATGAGAATCGCATCGAACGTCCCCGGACGTGCCGCCTCAAAGCAGTCTAATGCCTTCTTCCCGTTCTCCACAATCGTGACATGGGCACCCGCATCGGTCAGAAGTGTCTCCGCGATGTCTGCATTCAACTCATTGTCCTCCGCCAAAAGCAGCTTCAAACCGTGAATATCTCCTGACGGCGCTGCTTCCTTAACCGGAAGCTCCTCCGGCGGCGGTGCAATCTCAAATGGAATTTCCACCACAAACGTCGTTCCAATGCCGACCTCACTCGTCACTTCGATGGTTCCGTGCATCTGTTCAATCAGCCCTTTGACGATCGTCATGCCAAGCCCAGTTCCCTGATAAACACTGCGCGCATCATTTTTCTCCTGTACAAACGGATCAAAGATGTGGTCCAGAAATTCCTGGCTCATGCCAACTCCCGTGTCCGAGATCGTCCACCTATAGACGCACCAGCCGTCCCGTACATCCTGCGCCTCCACCCTGGTACTGATTTTTCCGCCCGGATGATTGTATTTGATGCAGTTTCCATAAATATTCAGGAAAATCTGGCGCAGATGGAGCTGGCTGCCATAAATATACGGATACGGAATCTCCGCTTTTCTTTTATCATACTCCCATTGAATGCCCGCATCTACCGCGCGCTCGATGATGATGCTCACGATATCGTGCGTCATCTCTGCCAATGAAATATAATCATGTGCCAGAATGATCTTTCCTTCTTCCAGCTTGCTCATCTGCAGCACATCATTGATGAGGGACAGCAGATGCCCCGCCGCCACCTGCATTTTCCGGTGATTTTCCATCAGCATCTCCTTATCATCAAAATGTGCCTCATCGATTTTCAAAAGCCCGATAATGCCATTGAGCGGTGTCCGGATATCGTGACTCATGCGGCTTAAGAAATCTGTTTTCGCCCGGTTTGCCGTCCGCATTTCATCAAATGCCGCCTGCAGGCGCGCGTGCTCCTGTTCATCCCGCGCGTGCATCTGCGACGTATCCTGCAGAAGAATGATCGCATGAACCACCGGCATCTCACAAGAAAGCTCCGTATCAAACACGATCGTCTGCGTCATCAGAACTGTTTTCTGTACCCAGCAGATCGTGCCATCTTCCTCCTGGATACAGTATTCCACGGAAATATGTTTCTCCCCTGCCTCAAACCGCTTCAACAGCTTAGCCGGATCATCTGCTATGCGATAGCTTCCCAAGGTCTCCTGAGTGACCATCTTCATATATTCACTGCAATAATCACGGTAAGAACACGGCAGCGGATAGTCCATAAATAGCTCCCGGCATTCCTCGTCTTTTCCATTCAAGACAACACTCTTCTCCAGAATATCCTTTGTCAAATTAACTGTATATATCATATCCGACAGATCCAGAAGTGCATCCACATAGCTGTCATTTTCCAGAATCGACTGTTTGAGCTGTTCATAATAAAGCGTCAGCTGTTCCTTCGCATCTGCCCGCCCTTCTGAACTTTTCCGGATCGTCTCAAATGCCAGCAGGAAATGATGCAGTTTTCCTTCCTCATCCCAATCTACCGGGATCAGCGTCAGGCGGCTGTAGAGTCCCTGACCGTTCGTATCATACTGCAATTCGAGTAGATCTCCCTCCGCCTGCAGCTTCCCGGAAAGCTCTGAAACCTGCAGGCTCTGGCGGATGTGGGCGCGGTCAGCACGAGCCACCCGTTCCGCTGCTATCTGCTCCGCCGCACCGGAATAGCTTCCGTCTGACGCCAGAAAGAAATCAGCACTGGCACGGAGTGCCCGGTAAGTATCCATGTGCGCGTCGCAGTAGAGACAATCCGAAAAGTTTCTCCCGTACCGGTTTAAAAGCTTGAGCAGGTGGAAATCCAGCCGTTTTTCCGCTGCCGCTTCCTCGCGCTTTACATGGTTTTTGTTGATATACATATTTTTATCGGCAAAACTGAAAAGCTCCCGCATCGTGCTGCCCGGAAAATCACTGGCAAGTGCATACCCGGCCGCATAGCTGAGCGGCATATCCGGATATCCCTTTGACTCCTCTGTCATCGCCTCCCGCACATGGGTGAGGCATTCCCGCATGGCCTCCTCATCCAGACCATGCGTAACGGCAATAAATTCATCGCCGCCGTCCCGCCCTACGAACTGTTCCGCAGGCATGGACGCGCGCAGACAGACGGCGAACCGCCTGATGTAGGCATCCCCCGCCTCATGCCCCATGCTGTTGTTGATTCGGCGGAGATTATTCAGGTCAAAACTGCATACTCCCACATCCTCTTCCGCCGGTTCCGGATCATCCAGCAATTCTTCACATTTATTCTTATTTGGAAGTCCGGTCGCCTTGTCCAGATAAACCTTTTTCTGCAGCACACGGTTCATCGCCGCATAGCGCACCGCCTTGATAAATTCATATCCAATCAGAAGCATCAGAACAATAATATCAATCGTGATATATTTTTCAATTACCGTCAGCGAGGATGCCTTCCGCTGGGAATACGCCTCCGCCAGTCCCGTCGCCTCATCACAGATTTCAAAGAACCGCTCGCTCTTATCAATGATCTCTGTATTCTCATAGCCGACTTCTCGGACACGCAGGATTTCATCGTGAAGCGCGGCAAAGTAATCATCCAGCTCCTGCATCTTACTCTGAAACGCCCCGTCATCGAGGCGCACCAGCCCCAGTTCTCCATTGCCATTCCGCAGACCGTCGACAAGGGCCTCAATATCCTGAATCATACCATCTTCCGGCTGACCGGAAATTTCCAATTTAATGATACGCTGTGTTTTTCCGCGCACCAGTCCCGCATAATTGACCACACGCGCCGTTCCCTGAATACTGGAGACAATTCCCATCATCACGATAATCAGTGCCGCCAGCATAACCGCCAGCACGCCGATGCAGATCTGTATTATGTTTGAAGTCTTTTTCTTCTTACTCTTATTCGCATTCTCGGAATCCATCGCTCCGTCCTCCCGTGAAAAAGAATGTGCCTTGGCACATTCTCGCGCCAAGCGCGGTCGCTTGCGACATGTTTCTGCTTCGCGCGAGTGCGCATCCTCGCGGAGCGTTTTTTGTTTCATAGGACGTAATTTCCTATGAAGCAAAAACCCTGGCACGCCCTTTTCCCTGCACCTGCCATCTTGTTATTTTACATCTTATATCCCAGAAAGCATCCATCCTCATACGACTCAATCCGCCCGACCGCCTGCAGATACGAATAAATAATCACCGTCCCGGCAAACTTCATCCCGCGCATTTTGAGATCTGCCGACACTGCATCTGAGAGCGGCGAGCTGACCTTGCCTGTCTCATGAATCACCGCGTCTCCTGTCCAGTGAGTCAGATACGCGTCAAAACTCCCATATTCATTCTGAATTTCCCGGAATATCCGTGCATTCGTGACAGCGGCATGAATTTTCAGCCGGTTATGTACAATTCCCGGGGCGGTCCGGAGCGCTTCCTCCTTCGCCTCGTCGTAACCGCACACCTTGTCCAGGTCAAATTCATCGAACGCGGCGCGGAACGCCTCCCGCTTATTGAGGATGCACTCCCACGAAAGCCCTGCCTGAAAGCATTCAAGGATCAGCATCTCAAAGAGCTTCGCATCATCCCGAACCAGCTTTCCCCACTCCTCGTCGTGGTAACGGATATACAATTCATTCTTTGGATTCGCCCAGCGGCAGCGGTGTCTTCCATCGTGCCATTCCATACGTTTATCTCTCCCTGTTCGTCATTTGCTCTCACATTTTTTGCTTATTTATCCTTGTTTTTCATTCAAGAAAACATAACTATGCCATATCTCTCGTTTTGAAGTTCTACATAAGCGGCGCCAGAATCCGCAGCGCCTTCCCCGCAAACCGCCGGATAAACGGATACTTCCGGCAGTTTTCCAGAGTGATCCGCTCGCTCTTTGCAAGTGTTTTCTGGAAATCTTCTTCCACATCCATCACAACCGCATTGCGGAAGAAATAGGACGCGCACTCAAAATGCAGATACAGGCTTCTGAAATCAAGGTTGATCGTTCCGACCACCGCCTTCTCATCGTCGCTCGTAAACATCTTCGCATGGATAAAGCCCGGCGTGTATTCAAAGATCTGGACACCAGACCGCAGAAGCTCCGCGTAATAGCTGCGAGCCAGCAGGTACGCATATAACTTATCCGGTATATGCGGCATGATAATAATAACCTCCACGCCGCGCTTTGCCGCAAACTTGAGCGCCGCCAGCGTCGTATCATCGAGAATCAGATACGGGGTCGTGATGTGCACATACCGGCGTGAACGCCCTAAAATATCGAGGTACACCGACTCGCCGACATTTTCCCCGTCGAGCGGGCTGTCCGCATACGGCATCACAAAGCCGCCGTAATCCATCCCCTCCGGCATATGAAATTCCGGCGGACATAAAAATCGGCGGTACTCCTCTCCATCCCGCTCCGTCACATCCCAGAGCTGCAGAAACATCATCGTAAAACTATCCACGGCTTTTCCTTTGATCAGGACTGCCGTGTCCTTCCAGTGTCCAAAGCGCACCCGCTGGTTGATATACTCATCCGCCAGGTTCACGCCTCCGGTAAACGCAGTATGACCATCAATCACGCAGATCTTCCGGTGATCGCGGTTATTCTGATAACTCGAGAGAGCCGGACGCACCGGCGCAAAAATCTTGCACTGGATCCCCTTCTCCTGCATCGCTTTCTCATAGCCGTGCGGCAGCGTGAAGAGATTTCCCATGCCGTCATACATAAACCGGACTTCCACGCCCTCGGCGGCCTTCGTCTCTAACACCTGTAAAATCGCATCCCACATCACTCCGTGTTCTACGATAAAATATTCCATAAATATAAAATGTTCCGCTTTTTTGAGTTCTTCCAATAATACTGGAAACATATCATCTCCCAGCGGGAAATAGCGTACCCCCGTATTTTCATACGCCGGGAAACGTCCGTACTGGTTCATATAGCGGACGAGATTGCCGCCACTGGCGCTGATGCTCTCATAGTGTGCCAGCACCTCCGGATCCTGTAAAAGGTACGGACGCAGTTTTGTCCCAACTTCCTCGATCCGCCGGTTAATACGGTGCGTGCCAGGCTGCAGCGTCAAAAACAGATAAAACAGCGTTCCAAACACTGGAAATACCAGAATCGGCACAACCCAGGACAGCTTGATCGTGCTGTTTCCTTCATCGCTGATAATATAGATCAATATCAGGGCACTGAGTATCGCAGATCCGCCATACATATAGATCAGGTACTCTCTAAACCAGTCAAACCCGGCAAAGAGCACAAGAATCTGTATCAGCAGAAACAGCGTTCCCAGCGTAGTACGACCGAAAATCAGACGCAGCAGTTTTTTCAATTTTTTAAGTATTTTCTCCATTTTCTACCAGTCCATTTCTCTATCTTGTTCATCGGGCATCTGCCATATCATTTAAAACTACAGTGCCATCTCTCATAGTATGACAGATTTTTGCAAATAAAACAAGAGGTCAGCCAGAGACTGACACAGATTTATGTGTCATCCCGACTGACCTGTCATTGCAAGCGCTTATTTTAACAACCGCATTGAAACATCTCACTGATATTCCGCATAAGGCTTATATAGCGCCATTTTCTGGAATTTTAGTCCTCCAGTGCCTGACGGATATCCTCGATGATATCATCCACATTCTCAATTCCGACACTCAAACGGATCAGACTTGGATCAACGCCCGCCTCCCTGAGCTGCTCATCGGAGAGCTGACGGTGAGTATGGCTTGCCGGATGCAGAACGCAGGTTCTCGCATCGGCAACATGGGTTACGATGGCTGCCAGTTTCAGCTTATCCATGAACTCGCCAGCTGCCTGACGACCGCCCTTTAAGCCGAAAGAAATAACGCCGCATGTACCGTTCGGCATATATTTCTGCGCCAGTGCATGGTATTTATCATTTTCAAGTCCCGGATAATTAACCCAAGCCACATCTTCACGGCTCTGTAAATACTCGGCGACCTTCTGTGCATTCTCACAGTGGCGCGGCACACGCAGATGCAGTGTCTCCAGACCGATATTCAATAAGAAGGAATTCTGCGGGGACGGGATGGAACCGAGATCACGCATTACCTGTGCGGTTGCCTTGGTGATATAAGCCGCCTTACCGAATTTCTTCGTGTAAATAATGCCGTGGTAAGACTCATCCGGCGTCGTCAGACCCGGGAATTTATCTGCATGTGCCTCCCAGTCAAAGTTGCCACTGTCCACGATGCAGCCGCCGACGGTCATCGCATGTCCATCCATATATTTTGTAGTAGAATGCGTTACAATATCTGCGCCCCACTCGAACGGACGGCAGTTGATCGGAGTTGCAAACGTATTATCTACAATAAATGGAATACCATTTCTGTGTGCAATCCGGGCAAATTTTTCCAGATCCAGCACTACCAGAGCCGGGTTTGCGATCGACTCACCGAAGATACACTTTGTGTTCGGGCGGATCGCCTTCTCGATCTCCTCTTCCGGCGCATCCGGGTCAACTAACGTAACATCAACGCCCATTTTTTTCATCGTAACGACAAACAGGTTCGATGTGCCGCCGTATACGGTTGCCGAGCAGACCAGATGATCGCCCGCGCCACAGATATTAAATACCGCATAAAAGTTTGCCGCCTGTCCGGAGGATGTCAGCATTGCTGCCGCGCCGCCCTCCAGCTCACGGATCTTATCTGCGACTGCATCATTGGTCGGGTTTGCCAGACGGGTATAAAAATATCCATTTTCCTCCAGATCGAAGAGTCTTCCCATCTGCTCACTGGTTGAATACTTAAAGGTCGTGCTCTGGTAGATCGGCAGAATTCTCGGCTCGCCATTTTTCGGCTGCCATCCGCCCTGGATGCACGTTGTTTCCATTGAACGTTTCATTTTTCTTCTCCTTCATATGTTTATTTTTAAATAATTATATAGTAATTGAGCCCATTTTTTAGTACGGCTCTTTTACATCACCATATCAAACAGCGAAAGCTGATTGCTCTCCGGCAGCCCCGTCAGAATTCCCAGCTCTGCCATCAGATCGCACACCGTCTTCGTAACCTTGGTACGGTTGATAAAGTCCTCTTTCGACAAGAACTTTCCGTCCTCCGCCGCAAAAACAATCGCGTCTGCCGCTTTCTCGCCAAGTCCGTCGATACTGCTTAACGACGGCATCAGCTTTCCGTCTATGATCTGGAAATTGCGGGCTTTTGCCCGGTAAATATCGATCGGCATGAACTCAAATCCGCGCGCGTACATTTCCTGTACGATACGCATATCGCGCAGCGTGTCCTGCTCTTTCTTGGAAAGAGAATCCGACCGGCTCTTGTATTCCGCCAGATGATACTCCAGCTTATCGCGCCCCTGGCACATCAGCTTGTAGGTAAATCCACTCGCACGGATGCTGAAATATGCCGCATAGTACGCCAGCGGGTAAAATACCTTACAGTACGCCACACGCCACGCCATCATAACGTAAGCCGCCGCGTGCGCCTTCGGAAACATATACTTGATTTTCAGGCAGGAATCGATATACCACTGCGGCACATCGTGAGCTTTCATCTCCTCAATCCACTCCGGTTTCAGTCCTTTTCCTTTTCGGACAGACTCCATGATAGTGAAGGAGAGTCCCTCTTCGAGTCCTTTCTGAATCAGATAAATCATAATATCGTCTCGACAACAGATCGCCGTCTGAATCGTCGCCTGTCCGCTCAGGATAAGGTCTTTCGCGTTTCCTAACCATACATCCGTACCGTGGGACAGACCGGAAATCCGCACCAAATCCGAAAAATATTTCGGTTTGGCGTCGATCAACATCTGCATCGCGAAGTCTGTACCAAACTCCGGAATGCCAAGCGCCCCGAGCTTACAGCCGCCGAGATCCTCCGGCGTGACACCGAGCGCCTCTGTGTTCTGGAAGAGACTCATGACCTCCTTCGAATCCAGTGGAATATCCTTAACCGGGTCGAGTCCCGTCAAATCCTGCAGCATACGAATCATGGTCGGATCATCGTGTCCGAGAATATCGAGTTTCAACAAGTTGTGGTCGATCGAGTGGTAATCGAAATGCGTCGTGACGGTACGTGTCGTCATATCATCCGCCGGGTGCTGCACCGGTGTAAACGTGTCAATCTCCTCTCCGAGGGGCAGCACGATGATACCGCCCGGATGCTGTCCGGTGGTACGCCGCACGCCAACGCAGCCGGACACGATGCGCTCAATCTCACACCGGCGCTTACGGATTCCTTTATCCTCATAATAATGCGCCACAAAACCATACGCTGTCTTATCCGCCAGCGTACCGATCGTCCCCGCACGGAAGGTCTGTCCTTTTCCGAAGATGACCTCCGTATAGCTGTGCGCCCGGCTCTGGTACTCGCCGGAGAAGTTTAAGTCGATATCCGGCTCCTTATCGCCCTTGAATCCCAGGAACGTCTCAAACGGGATGTCGAACCCGTCTTTTTTCAG
The DNA here is from genome assembly GCF_027698965.1 of Clostridium fessum. Classification (NCBI taxonomy): domain Bacteria; kingdom Bacillati; phylum Bacillota; class Clostridia; order Eubacteriales; family Clostridiaceae; genus Clostridium; species Clostridium fessum. The sequence goes on along the minus strand of NZ_JAQEQF010000002.1, from coordinate 50,778 downwards.
CGGTTTTCCGCACTTTGGACATATCTTATCCGGCATATCACAGCCCGCCATACCCGAAAACTTCTTTACGTCTTCGGAATCAAAATCGTAATAATGGCAGTTCGGGCAGTAATAATGCGGGCTCAGCGGATTTACCTCCGTGATACCAGACATCGTCGCCGCCAGCGAGGAACCAACGGATCCTCGCGAACCAACCAGATATCCATCCTCATTCGACTTCCAAACCAGCTTCTGCGCGATGATATACATAACGGCGAATCCATTGGAAATGATCGAGTGAAGTTCACGCTCCAACCGATCGACTACCACCTTCGGCAGCTTATCGCCGTACATATCATGCGCGTGGTTGTAGCAGATGGTACGCAGCGTATCATCCGAATTCGGAATAACCGGCGGACACTTGTCTGGGCGTACCGGGGAAATGCGCTCGCACATCGCCGCGATCTTGCGCGTGTTTGTGATAACGATCTCCTCCGCCTTATCGCTGCCTAAATATTCAAATTCCCCCAGCATTTCCTCGGTGGTCCGCAGATACAGTGGTGCCTGATCGTCTGCATCCTTAAAGCCCTTGCTCGCCATGATGATACGGCGGTAGACCTCATCCTCCGGATCGAGAAAATGTACGTCGCAGGTCGCGCAGACCAGCTTGTTCCACTGTTCGCCAAGTTCAATCACTTTGCGGTTCAGATCCTGCAGATCCTCCCAGGTGTTGACTGAACTTTTCTCATCCCGCAGCATAAATGCGTTGTTTCCAAGCGGCTGCACTTCCAGATAATCGTAGAAATTCGCTATTTTTCCCAGTTCCTCCTCCGGAACCCCGCGCAGGATCGCCTGAAACAGCTCGCCCGCCTCGCACGCCGATCCAAGAATCAGCCCCTCGCGGTGGCTCGCCAGCAGACTCTTTGGAATCCGCGGACGTTTTGCAAAATACGTCAGGTTTGACTGGGAAATCAACCGGTACAAGTTGATTCGCCCGACATCATTCTTCGCCAGAATAATAATATGGTAGGTCGGCATCTTCCGGATCATTTCCGGTGTCATTTTGCTGAGTTCGTTGAGCTGCGTCAGGTTTTCGATATCACGAGCCTTTAACATCTCGATGAACTTGACAAAAATCTCTGCCGTCGCCCCCGCATCATCGACCGCCCGGTGATGGTTTTCGAGGGAAATTTTAAGCTCTTTCGCTACCGTGTCGAGCTTGAAGCGGTTCAGGTTCGGCAGCAGGACACGCGCCAGCGAAACCGTATCGAGAACCGTCGGCTGGAATGTGAGTCCCTGCCGTCTCGCATTTTCTTTGATGAAACTGATATCAAACGACGCGTTGTGCGCGACCATGACCGCACCCTCGCAGAATGCCAGAAACTCCGGCAGAACCTCTTCGATCGTCGGCGCGCTGATTACCATGCCGTCGTTGATGCTTGTCAGCTGTTCAATGTCATAGGGGATTGGCACTTCCGGGTTGACAAATGTGCTGAATTTGTCCACAATCTTTCCATCCGTCACACGCACCGCGCCGATCTCGATGATGCGGTTCTTGATCGGGCTGAAACCGGTCGTCTCGATATCGAATACAACGCAGGTGTGATCTAACGTCTGTCCTTTCTCATTCTCCGCCAGTTCCTTCATATCATCGACGAGATAGCCCTCAACACCATAGAGGATCTTGAAGTTTTCGCCCTTATCGACCGCATGGTTCGCATCCGGAAACGCCTGCACACAGCCGTGGTCGGTGACAGCGATCGCGTCCATGCCCCACTGTTTGGCACGTTTGATGATATCCTTGACCTCGGAAACACCATCCATATCGCTCATCTTCGTGTGGCAGTGAAGTTCCACGCGCTTGACCGGACTGTTGTCCATCCGCTTGCTGGTGAAATCTTCGCATTTCTTGATGCCGGAAACCGAACCGATCGTCAGCTCGCCGTCAAATTTATCAATATTGGCAACACCCTTAATGCGGACAAACTGTCCCGCCTTGGTCGCTGTCTTCAAATCATCCAGCGTATCTTCCCGTGCAAAGATCTTGACGCCGATCGTATCGGTAAAGTCGGTCACCGAAAATAAAAAAAGCGTGTTTCCGCTGCGGAGCTCCCTTAGCTCGCAGGTCAGGATCTTTCCGCGGATGACAACCTGCCCAACCTCGCCTTCCAGCTCCTCGATCGGGCTCGCCTCCTCATTGAAATCGCGCCCAAACAGCACATCCGGATTGTCGGATTTCTTCATATAGCCCGAACGGCGGTACTCGCCGCCCTTGCCAGATCCAGCATTTGCGCTGCCTGCCTGGTTTCTGCCTCCTGCCGGATTCCCCCCGGCTTTCAGCTTACCAACCGGTTTTAAAACAGTCTTTCCCTCGTCAAATGGCAGATCGACACCGCCAGAGGCAGGTTCTGCCCCCGACGGTTCCATATACGCCTCATTGGCACCTGCTGCTCCAGCAGCCGCGCCGCTTCCGCCTGCCACGCCACTCTCGCCTGCCGCCTGCGGCTTCATGTAGATGATCTCCGGCTCAGTATTCTTCTTCTCAACCGGACGGTAGGAAGTCTTCACAACCATTGGCACATTGCAGCGCTCGGTGAAGATTTTCTCCAGAATCCGCACCAACTCCGGTGCCTTATCGCGCACGATCATCGTGTCCTCCAGCGACAGCTTCAGGTATCCTTCTTCTTCAAAATCCATCTCCGCCTTACGGAACATATTATAAAGAAGGATACTGTAATTTTTCAGCTCCATCAAAATACTGTCCCGATACACATTCATGAGTTTTTCCGGCGTATACTGGCTGGACAGATGGTATTTCTCCAAAATCTTGATCGTCACCCGTTTGCCCGGAAATAACTGCTCCTTGATGCCTTTTTCCAGATCGTAGATACTCTGCTTGTGCATCAGGCGCGGGCTGTCGATGTAGACGCGGATCACGCTCCGGTCACGGTTCGTCGAGATCTTCTCGATCCCGACCATTTCAAGCAGTCCCCGCACATTTTCCGCAATATGTAAATCTGGAAATACCTCCAGAAATGTTTTCATTCTATCATTCCTTTGCTTTTTTCTCTTCCACCATCCGGTCAAGCTCCGCTTTGAGCGCCGGTAAAAGTTCACTCTCCGGCAGTTTTTTCACAATCTCGCCCTTGCGTATCAGAAGTCCTTCGCCGATACCGCCGGCTACGCCGAGATCGGCTTCCTTCGCCTCGCCCGGTCCGTTGACCACGCAGCCCATGACGGCAACCTTGATATCCAGCGGATATCCCTGTACCAGCGTCTCCACCTGGTTTGCCAGACCGATGAGGTCGATCTGCGTGCGTCCGCAGGTCGGACATGAAACAACTTCCACGCCTCCCCGACGAAGGCCCAGCGTCTTCAAAATCAGCTTTGCCGACTTGATCTCCTCCAGCGGGCTGCCTGTCAGGGACACGCGGATCGTATCACCGATTCCCTGACTCAAAATCAGTCCCAGACCGACCGCTGACTTGATATTGCCCGCAATCACAGTTCCCGCCTCTGTGATACCGACATGCAGCGGATAATGAGTCTTTTTTGCAATTAGTTCATGTGCTTTTACACACATCATAACATCCGAAGATTTGATGCTGATAACCAGATTGTCATAACCCATCTGCTCAATCAGAGCAACCTTATCCAGCGCACTCTCAACGAGTCCTTCCGCTGTCACGCCGCCATATTTCTCTACCAATGGCTTTTCCAAAGAACCGCTGTTGACGCCGACACGAATCGGCACGCCATACTCTTTTGCCTTGTCAACCACCGCCTGGATCCGCTCTCTGGAACCGATATTTCCCGGATTGATACGGATTTTGTCCGCGCCGCACTCGATCGCCGCGATCGCGAGACGATAGTCAAAATGAATATCCGCCACCAATGGAATATGTATCTGGCGTTTAATCTCCGTCAGGGCAGCCGCCGCCTCCATTGTCGGCACTGCCACACGGATAATATCGCAGCCCGCGTGCTCCAGCGCCAGAATCTGCTCGACGGTCGCCTTCACATCCTCTGTTTTCGTATTACACATCGACTGGATCAGAATCGGATTGCCGCCGCCGATCTGTCGTTTTCCAATCTGCACCACTTTCGTCTCGTCCCGGTATCCCATATCGTTCCTCCCAAACCATTCTTCTCCGACACAAAATTTCCGGCCTTTTTCGAGCGAATCTTTCATGCCTTTGAATCAAATGAATTAGTAACTGTTCAGTACCTTCACAGTCACGCGCAAAAATCCATCAAAAATTGCCTACGGCAATAGGATTTTTGCCTGCTGGCCCATGTTTTCGTACGGTCAGCGCAGTAAATGCGCAGACCTACTGAACAGTTACATGAATTATTACAATAAATTTCTAATATCATTAAACAATACAAATAACATCAGCGTCATCAACGCCGCCATGCCCGCCATATGGACCATGCCCTCTTTTTCCGGATCAACCGGCTTGCCGCGCAGCATCTCCAGAATGATAAATACAAGCCGTCCGCCGTCCAGCGCTGGAACCGGAAGCAGGTTCATGACACCCAGATTGGCGCTGAGCAGAATACACATATTGGCCAGATTGACAAGCACAATCATAAGTCCGTAGCTCTGGCTCTCCTTGACCGTCGTGCCGATCATCGACACAATCCGCACCGGACCCGCGATATCGTTCGAGCTGACCTGCCGCTTCAGAATCATGCCAAGGCTGCTGAACGTCACACGGATCCAATAGCGCACTTCATAGAAGCTATACTGCGCCGTCTGAATCACGGACGCCGGTTTCTGGTAAACACCACCGCTGATTCCAATAAGATAGCGTCCCGCTTCCTCAGAATAGCGCGGAACCATCTGCGTCGTGTAGGATTTCCCATCCCGCACATACTCCACCGTGACACTCTTTCCCGGATGAAACTGCAGATACGTCTGCACATCGCGGTACAGATAGGTGCGCGTACCATTTAAGCGCTCGATCGTATCGCCCGCCTGCAGCCCCGCCTCCTGTGCCGGATAGCCGTCCTCAACACTGACAACCGACGCCGCATCAAATCCCACACAGCTAATCACGAAAAAGGCGCAAAACCATGCCAGAATGAAGTTGAATACAGGTCCTGCCACCACGACTTTAAAACGTGTCCAGGCAGAAACCGCATTAAAATAAGTCCCCGTTGCACCCGGAGGCAACAGGAGCCGATCCGTTTTTCCATCTGTCAGACTCTGGTTCTGATCGCAGGAACTCCCTTTTTCCGTCTCATCCGGCGCATCATACCCTTCATCTTCCCCCAGCATCATACAAGAACCGCCAAACGGAAGCAGCTTCAGCGAGTACCGCGTCCCGCCTTTCACAAAACTGAAAAGTCTAGGACCCATGCCGAGCGAAAACTCAACGACGCAGATTCCGCCCCGTTTTGCCAATAAAAAATGTCCAAATTCGTGAAACAGCACGATCAGGCTGAATACAATCAGCGCCGCCAGCAAACTTACCAATCTACCACCTGCTCTCTATAAAATCATAGGTTTCCTGTTCTGCTGCCAGAATCTCTTCGACCGTCGGATTCTCTTTCACGGTGTGGTGTTCCATCGCCGCCTCAATCATATCAGTGATGGTCAGATATCCGATCTCGCGATCGAGGAATTTCTGGACTGCCCGCTCATTTGCCGCGTTGAACACGGTCGGAAGCGTGCCGCCGCGCCGTCCGGCTTTGTATGCCAGGGAAAGTCCGTGGAAATTCTCAAAATCCGGCGCTTCAAAGGTAATCTGTGCCAGCTTTGCAAAATCCAGCCGGTCGCCCGCCAGGAAGCGGCGTTCCGGATAATACAGCGCATACTGGATCGGAAGCTTCATATCCGGCGTGCCGAGCTGCGCTATCACCGCGCCGTCCTCGTATTCTACCATTGAATGAATCACACTCTGCGGCTGCACAACCACCTGCACCTGATCCATCTCCACGCCAAAGAGCCATCTTGCCTCCATAACTTCCAGACCTTTGTTTACCATCGTGGAACTGTCGATCGTGATCTTGCGCCCCATCGTCCAGTTCGGATGTTTCAGCGCATCTTCGACCTGAACACCTTTCATCTGCTCTCTCGTCCATCCGCGGAACGGTCCGCCAGACGCTGTCAGGAGAATCTTGTGGATCTTATTTCCCGTCTCACCGTTCAAACTCTGGAAAATCGCGCTGTGCTCGCTGTCCACCGGCAGAATGCGGACATGCTTCTCCTTTGCCAGCGACATAATGATATGCCCGGCCGTTACCAGGGTCTCTTTGTTTGCAAGTGCAATATCTTTTCCAGCATTCATCGCTGCGATCGTCGGGCGGATACCGATCATTCCGACTACCGCTGTCACCACAATCTCCGCACCCAGCTCCGTTGCCACTGCGAGAAGTCCATCCATGCCGCTCTCGACACGGATATCCAGATCGCGCACACGGTCTTTCAGTTCTTTTGCTTTTTCCTCGTTCCAGACCGCCGCGATCTTCGGAGAAAACTCCCGGATCTGTTTCTCCAGAAGATCAATATTGCTTCCAGCCGCCAGAGCCGTTACTTCTATATCTTTATTCGCCCGGACCACTTCCAATGTCTGTGTTCCGATCGATCCGGTTGATCCAAGTATCGCAATTTTTTTCATTTCTTATTCTCCTGTTTCTGTATTTTCATACATGCTTTCGTTTTATCGTAAAAACGTCAGTGCAAAATAAATCGCCGGTGCCGTAAAAATCATGCTGTCGAACCGATCCAGCACGCCGCCGTGTCCCGGAATCAGGTTTCCGTAATCCTTGACATTGTGGTTCCGCTTGATCGCCGACGCCGCCAGATCCCCGATCTGGGAAATGACCGCCGCAATCGCACACGCCACCGCGCATGCCACCATCGGATTGCTGACCTCGTCCATCTTCGCACCGAAGAAATACGCATAAATGCAGCCTAACAGAGCCGATCCGACCACACCGCCGACGGCGCCCTCGATCGATTTTTTCGGGCTTAAAACCGGTGCCAGACGGTGTTTTCCAAGGAGCATTCCCGCGCAGTATGCGCAGGTGTCACAGCCCCAGGAGCTTAAAAAGATCAGCCAGACAAGGTATTTTCCGTCCGCCATTGCCCGCACCTGATACAGGTAGGAAAGCATAATTCCCAGATAAAAAATGCCGAAAAATGCTACTGTAATCTGCTCGGTCCCATATTTCGGAAACGTGAACACGTAAATGCTCATCAGCACCATCAGGGCTGCAATCGCAAGCAGCGTCACATAATGCTGCCCTTCAAACCACACCAGCCCATAATATCCCAGACACGCCAGATACCCGGCGATGCCCGGCGCTTTTTTCTCAATCCCCATAACCCGGTAAAGCTCAAACATACCGATCAGGGAGATCGCGGCGGTCACACAGTACAGAAGGACACCGCCCTTTGTAACCAGTAAAATCGCGAGTGCTACAAGCACAATCCCGCTTATCAGCCTCGTTCTGAACATGGCAACTCCTCCTTATGCCTTGACTCCGCCAAAGCGTCTGTCTCTTTGATTGAACTGCTCAATTGCCTTTATAAGCTCGTCGCGGTTGAAATCCGGCCACAGGCAGTCCGTGATATAAATCTCACTGTAGGCAAGCTGCCACAGCAGATAATTGGACAGGCGGATCTCGCCGCTGGTGCGGATCAGAAGATCCGGATCCGGGATACCCGCCGTATCTAAATAGGACGCAACGGTCTGCTCTGTCACGTCCTCCGGCACCAGCTTTCCGTCCTGACAGTCCATCATCATATGGCGCACCGCGCGCGTGATCTCATCTCTGCCGCCGTAGTTGACTGCGATCACAAAGGTCATGCCCGTGTTTGCCGCCGTCTCGTCTTCCAGGCGGTTGATGCCCTCGATGATATCGCTGTCAAAGCGCGTGCGGTCGCCGATCATTTTGACTCTTACATTATTTTTCTTGGCAATCTTTAAAAGCCGTTTCAGATAAAAACGGAAGAGCTGCATCAGCGCCCCTACTTCTTCAGCAGAACGCTTCCAGTTTTCCGTTGAAAAACCATATACCGTCAGATAACGGATTCCCAGTCTCGCTGCATCCTCAACCGTCTGTTCAACCGTCACACACCCCTGTTTATGACCTACGGTTCTCGGAAGACCTCTCTTCTTCGCCCATCTGCCGTTGCCATCCAGAATGAGGGCGACATGCTGCGGAATTACCATGTTTTCGATGTCCCTTTCCATCCAGTTTTCCTCCATAATATTCCCTTAATAGCCAGAAAACAGGACCAGCCGGCCATCCGCATCTGCAATGCCGGCCAGCCCTGCTTGAGGCAGCCTGATTTTTACATTTAAACTCTATTGTATTTTTATACAGTCATGATCTCAGCTGTTTTTTCTTCTACTGCTTTATCAACCTTTGCGATCATCTTGTCAGTCAGCTTCTGGATCTGATCCTCGCCATCTGCCAGCTCATCCTCGGTGATCTCGCCGCCTTTTTCCAGCTTCTTTAACAGGTCGTTTGCATCACGGCGGATATTGCGGACTGCAACCTTCGCGCCCTCGCCCTTTTTCTTAACATCCTTTGCCAGATCTTTACGGCGTTCCTCAGTAAGCTCCGGGAAAATCAGGCGTACTGCACTTCCATCGTTGTTCGGGTTGATACCCAGATCGGAAGTCAGGATCGCTTTCTCGATGTCCTTAATGAGCTTCTTCTCCCACGGCTGGATCAGAATCATACGCGGCTCCGGTACAGAGATATTTGCCACCTGCTGTAACGGGGTCGGTGCGCCGTAGTAATCTACTTTGATTTTGTCCAGTACATGCGGGTTCGCACGTCCAGCACGAATGGATGTATACTCATTCAGCAGTGCGTCATAGGACTTATTCATCTTCTCTTCGTAAACTTTTAATCTCTCCTGCATAAAATCCTCCTAGTTATGCGGTAACCACTGTACCGTTAATTTTTCCGCGCATTGCATTTACAATTCCGTCTTTTTCATTCAGGCTGAATACTGCCATCGGAACGTGATTTTCCATACACATGATGGAAGCTGTGAGGTCTACGACCGCCAGCTGCTTATCGATCACCTCCTGAATCGTGATCGTATCATACTTCTTTGCATCCGGGTTGATCTTCGGATCGCTGTCATAGACGCCGTCGATCGCCTTGGCCAGAAGAATGCAGTCTGCATCCATCTCAATCGCACGCAGCGCTACGCCGGTATCAGTTGAGAAATACGGATGGCCTGTACCACCTGCAAAAAATACGACCATACCCTTTGAGAAATATTTATTGGCTCTGTCCTTTGAAAACAGCTTCGTCATGGAACCGCACTCAAATGGTGTCAGAATCTGTGTCATCATACCCTCGCTCCGGAAGATCTCCGACACGTAAATACAGTTCATGACCGTTGCCAGCATTCCGATCTGATCCGCCTTGGTCCGATCGATTGCATTGCTCTGGCGGCCTCTCCAGAAGTTTCCGCCGCCGATCACGATACCTACTTCGATTCCGTCATCGACCGCCGTCTTAACCTGTCTGGCTACTTCCTTGACCGTTGCTTCATCAAACCCGGTTTTCTTGTCGCCTGCCAGCGCTTCTCCGCTCAGCTTCAGTAATACCCGCTTTAATTCCATAATTCGGTTCTCCCTGTCTATATGTACGTTCTGATGTACATTTTATCTGTGATGACCGTAAAAAGCTGCGTCACCTTATCAAAGATATTCTACCACAAAAAATCCGAATGTGCGATAGAATTTTCGTAAATCCTGTGCATCCTTTCATGCATTTTCCCCAAACGTCTTTCTGTATACGGATTCTTCGCCCTATTTTTCATTTTTTCTCAAATTTTAGCGCCCGTTTTACTTTTTTTCTATTTCACCTTTTCCCGCCGCTCTCATTCTGCCCCCAGTTTCTCATTATTTATCTGCACTTATCCTCTGCAATCTTTTTCTGTGCATTATTTAACAGCCTTCCTAGGTGCAATCCATGTATGTGCATTGTTTTATTGGATATGCATTTTATAACATTGCAAATTTGAATCATTATATTGTTTGATAAAAATCAATTTCCAGCTACAATAGTTATATCAGTTGTAATTATTTATTATCTCTGAAATAACAATAACGCATGATTCTTTCGGATCGGGGAGGCACTTGAAAAATATGACAGCAATCGATCAAAAACAAATTAACAAGCAGCAGACAAACCGTTATGAAAAATATTACCGTCAGATAGGTCTCAACATCGCTTATTACCGCAAACTCCGTGGCATGAGCCAGATGGCTTTAGCAGAGGCGACCGATTTAAGCCGGACTCATATATCCAACATCGAGGCACCGAACATGAAAACGAGTCTTTCCTTAGAGAGTCTCTTTGATATTGCAGGTGTTCTGCAGGTTGCACCGCGCGCCCTGCTTGATTTCCGTGATGAGAAACCGCAGGATTTTCATGAATAAATCATGATAGAGCACGTAAATTCATGAATTTCTTTAAAGCATGACATTTTAGGGTTCCAAAGATAAATTGGAACCCTTTTTGTGGTATTCAAAAGTAAAAAATCAAAATTATGGTGAGCATTTTCCATCTATTTATTCGTCTTCCGGTTAATAAACTCCGTCCTCGTCTTCGAGTAGATAAATTTCTGACTCGCATACAGGCTGTAATAACCAGAGAAACTAAAGCTGACTGCAATCACCAGCACGAAAAACGGCATCGCCTCATAGCCAAAAAGCTCAAAGCCCAGCAGAAGCGTTGAGATCGGGCAGTTTGTGACTCCCACGAAGAGTCCCAGCATACCGCAGGCGGTCATAAGACCGACCGGCTGTCCAAAGAGAAATGCAAAGAAACTGCCAAACGCCGCGCCGATCGTCAGGGTCGGCACGATCTCGCCTCCCTTGAAGCCTGCCTCCAGCGTAACCGTCGTAAAGAGAATTTTCATCAGGAAATCCCATGGAAGTCCCTCGCCCTCGAAACATTTTTCAATCAGGGAGACGCCGCTTCCGTTGTAGCGGGTCGAACCGGTCAGAAGCGTCAAAACAATCACAATCGCCGCACCGGATAGAATCCGCCAGACCGGCGATGGAAGATATTTTTTGTAGAGATGTTCCGTTGTGTGAAGCGTGATGCAGAAAAGCTCCGACACCAGCGCGCAGCCAGCCGCCAGACCGACAGCCACGATCGCTGTTTCAATACTCCACGCCGGAACCGCACCAATCGCAAACCGCTCCGGCATCAGTCCCCAGAACCTCGCCAGCGCCGCCGCCGTAAAGGCAGAAAAGACACACGGAACCAGCGCTGCATAGTACATAACGCCGATGCTGATAACCTCCATTGAAAAGAGCGCCGCCGCCATCGGTGTGCCAAACAAGGCGGCAAATACACCGCTCATGCCGCACATGACCGCAATCTTCTTATCTTTCTCATCAAATTTCAGCCATTTTCCGATCTGGGTTCCGATGCTTCCTCCCATCTGCAGCGCCGCGCCCTCGCGTCCGGCAGAACCGCCGCCCAAATGCGTCAGAAGCGTTCCTGCAAAGACTGCCGGGGCAGTCGCAAAACTGATCTCTGTGTTCGAATAGATCGATTCAATCACCATATTTGTGCCCCGGTTATTATCCTCTCCCAGCACATGGTAAACGCCCAGAACCAAAAGACCGCTGAGCGGCAGCAGAAAGACCATCCACGGGTGGCTCTGAAAGAATGCCGACACCCATAGGACGCATTTTCCAAATGCCGTGCCGATGCAGCCGCTCACAATTCCAATCACAATCGCGCCTTCCGCCCATTTTATAAAATAGGAAATATTTTTTAACACCGGCTCATATTTCTCCCGCTTCATTTCAACTCTCCCCTATCTGCTCTATCCACACTGCTTTTCATTTCCATCTTAGACATCATAGATATTTTTGGATTTTACCAGCTTCGGACGATAGCCTGCTTCCTTGAGTGCTTCCACTATCTTATTCTTGTGATCCGTACCAAACGCCTCAACGGTGATCCGCAGCTCCACTGCTGCGTTGCGGTTGATGCTGACAAACTGGTTATGCTCCAATTTGATGACGTTGCCCTGTTCTTCTGCCATCAGGGTTGCGACTTTTGCAAGTTCTCCTGGCTTATCCGGCAGCAGTACCGATACGGTAAATATGCGGTCTCTCTGGATCAGACCATGCTGTACGATGGATGCCATTGTGATCACGTCCATGTTGCCGCCGCTCAGGATGGATACGACTTTTTTCTTCTTCACATTCAGGTGTTTCAGAGCAGCCACAGTCAGAAGACCGGAGTTCTCAACGATCATCTTGTGGTTTTCTACCATATCAAGGAATGCCACGATCAGCTCGGAATCCTCGATGGTGATGATATCATCCACATTGATCTGGATGTACGGGAACAGCAGATCGCCCGGGCGTTTAACTGCAGTACCATCTGCGATTGTGTTGACGCTCGGGAGAGTCACTACCTTTCCTTCTTTCAGGGATTCCTGCATACAATTTGCGCCTGCCGGTTCTACACCGATCACTTTGATCTTCGGATTCAGCAGTTTTGCCAGCGTTGCAACACCGGTACAGAGTCCGCCGCCGCCAATCGGAACCAGAATATAATCAACGGTCGGAAGCTCTTTGATGATCTCCATCGCGATGGTTCCCTGACCGGTGGCTACGTCCAGATCGTTGAAGGGATGGATAAAGGTATATCCGTGCTCCGCTGCCAGCTCATTTGCATATGCCAGCGCCTCATCGAATACATCGCCGTGAAGAACCACCTCTGCGCCATAGCTTCTGGTACGGTTTACCTTCATGAGCGGCGTGGTCGTCGGCATAACAACCGTTGCCTTGCAGCCAGCCAGTTTTGCCGCGTATGCAACGCCCTGTGCATGGTTTCCAGCCGATGCGGTGATCAGACCGCGCTGTTTCTCCTCATCGCTCAGGGTGCTGATCTTATAAAATGCACCTCTTACCTTGTAAGCACCTGTATACTGCATATTTTCCGGTTTTAAATATACTTTATTGCCAGTCAAATTCGAAAAATATTCACTGTAAACCAGTTTTGTTTCGGAAATAACCTTGCTGACAACCTCCGTTGCTTCTTCGAATTTCTCCAGCGTCAGTCCCTGCGGCTCAGCCTGTACTGCCTCTGCTGTCTCTTCCTTTATTGTCTCACTCATTGTCTTTCCTCCATTTATCCGTATTTCTCAGAATGCGCCCTACTTTTGCCGGTTCTCTGACCAGACAATCTGCCGGGTGTGTCCTGTTTATCTGAATCTACGGCTTAAGCAGATTTGTTCTCCGCCAAACCAGTTTCAGCCGTGGCATGCTCAGCTATTTTTAGCTTTATTCATTCTCTGTCAATGCTTCATTTCTCTTAAACAGTGCATTGACGAAATCATTCGCATCGAATTTCTGTAAATCGTCGATTTTTTCGCCGATTCCGACGTATTTAACCGGAATACCAAGCTCGGACTGGATCGCAACCGCGATACCGCCCTTTGCCGTGCCATCCAGCTTCGTCAGGATGATGCCGGTGATATCCGCCACCTCCATAAACTGTTTTGCCTGTGCAAGCGCGTTCTGACCGGTCGTTCCGTCAAGAACAACCAATGTCTCACGGTAGGCGTCCGGATATTCTTTGTCGATGATCCGGTTGATCTTCTTTAACTCTTCCATCAGGTTTTTCTTGTTATGCAGACGACCTGCCGTGTCGCAGATCAGCACATCGGCATTTCTTGATTTTGCCGCCGCGATCGCATCGTAGATAACAGCTGCCGGATCAGAACCTTCCTGCTGGGCGATCAGCTCAACGCCCGCGCGTCCTGCCCACTCCGTCAGCTGCTCAATCGCTGCCGCACGGAATGTATCCGCCGCCGCCAGAATGACCTTCTTGCCCTGATCCTTTAACTGACCCGCCAGCTTGCCGACCGAGGTCGTCTTCCCGACGCCGTTAACGCCGATCACCAGCACAACCGACTTGCGGTTTTCAAATTCGTAGGCATTTTCGCCCAGATCCATCTGTTCCTTGATGCTGGCAATCAGAAGATCCTTGCACTCTGCCGGATCCTTGATGTGGTTTTCTTTTACCTTTTTCCGGAGATCCTCGACGATCGCCATCGTCGTCTGGATACCTAGATCGCCCATGATAAGCGTCTCTTCGATCTCCTCATAGAAATCATCATCGATCGCGGAAAAACCGCTGAATACGGAATCAATTCCGCTTACAATGGAATCTCTCGTTTTCGTCAGCCCTTCTACCAGACGGCCGAAAAAACCCTTTTTCTTATCTCCCATGGCTGCGCCTCCTTTTCTATTTCTGAACTCTTTTTTGCAATTATAATTCTGCTTTTTCCTCTTCCCGCTCCATCTGCGCCTCGATCAGGCTGACCGATACCAGCGTGGACACACCTTTTTCCTGCATCGTGATACCGTACAGGCGGTCTGCCGACACCATCGTGCCTCTTCGGTGGGTGATGACGATAAACTGCGTGTAGCGCGTCAGCTTATGCAGGTACCCGGCAAACCGGTCTACGTTGGAATCGTCGAGTGCCGCCTCAATCTCATCAAGCAGGCAGAATGGCGACGGTTTTAAGTTCTGAATTGCAAAAAGCAGTGCGATCGCCGTCAATGCCTTCTCCCCACCGGAGAGCTGCATCATATTCTGCAGTTTTTTGCCCGGCGGCTGTGAAATAATCTGGATGCCTGCCTCCAGAATATCTTCTTCCTGCGACAGCTCCAGCGTACCCGTTCCGCCTCCAAATAATTCCTTAAATACTTTATCAAACTCGCGGCGGATCTCACCAAATTTTTCCCGGAACTGACGCCGCATTCCTTCATCGAGCTCCTCGATAATTTTTTCCAGCGCCGCCTGTGCCGCTACCAGATCTTCATGCTGGTTTTTCATAAATTCGTAGCGGCCGGATATCTCCTTGTAGTCCTCGATCGCGTTGACATTGACATTCCCAAGGGCGCGGATCTCCATCTTTTTCTCATTGATCGACCGCTTCATTTCCGGAATCGAGGTCAGCTCTTCCTTCCGCAGCTCTTCCGCGCGCGAATACGTAAGCTCATACTCACTCCACATATAATCGACCTGCGACTCCAGGCGCTCATTCAGGCGTTCTCTCTGATTCTGGAGACGGAAGTTCTCGCGGTCTAAAAGCTGGAGACGTTCGTTCAGCTCTTCCTTTTTATCAAAGAAAGTTTTCTGCCGCCCCGCCTTTTCTTCCTTCTCACGCTGCTTGTTCTGGATTACCAGTTCCATCTGCGTCCGCTTGTCCCCGGACGCCTGTATCTCGGCTTCCAGCGCTGCAATCTCGCGCTCTCTGGCAGCGATCGTCTCGCTGCTGTCCGCGTGACCGCCGGAAAGTTTCTCTTTCTCTGCCCGGAGACGTTCCTGCTCCTGCAATACACGGCGCAGATTTTCCTCGATAAACGCGCCTTTCTGCTCCGCCTGGGAATACCCAAGCTGTATCTCCGAAAGGGCTGCCGCCGCTTCCCCACGCTGCTTTTTCGCCGTCTCAAGACTCGTCTGCTGCTCTTCCACGTACTGGTTCTTCTCATTGCTTAGCGTTTCAAGCTTCGTCTCTTCGGTCTGCAGCTCCCGCAGCGCTCCGCGCAGATCGCCTACCTGCAGTTCGAGTTCCTGATTTTCTGAGGACAGATCCTGCGAAGAATCTGCAATCTCCTGCCGTCTCGCCTCTAACTGGCAGATCGTCAGTTCCAACGTATTCTGCTGGATCTGCATCTGCTGGCGCCTCTCCTGGACGGATGCCAGTGTTCTCTTCGCTTCCGTCAGCCTGCGCCCCGTCTCTGCCAGCTCCTTCTGTACCGCCTCTACCTGTTCCAATGCCTTTTTGCAGGCAGCTTCCAGTTCTTCGATCTCACGGCGGCGTCCCAGCAGATTGCTGCTGTTCTTGAATGCACCACCGGTCATCGAACCGCCAGGGCTTAAAAGCTCGCCGTCCAGCGTCACGATCCGGAGAGAATGCCGATATTTCTTTGCCAGCGCAATCGCATGATCGATCTGATCCACCACGACCACGCGTCCCAGCAGATAGGACACCAGCCCGCTGTATTTCTCATCCGCAGAGACCAGTTCGCTTGCCAGTCCAAGAACACCCATTTCTTTCAGCGCCCCCGGCTGTCCAAAACTCTGGCGGCGTTCCATGCTGGTCAGCGGCAGAAACGTCGCACGGCCATACCGGTTCTTTTTCAGGTGTTCAATCAGGCGTTTCGCCGTCTCCTCGGAATCCGTCACAATGTTCTGGATGCTGCCGCCAAGTGCCGTCTCGATCGCCGTCTCATATTTCTTCGTCGTGCTGATCAAATCCGCCACAACGCCATGAATACCCGGAACGCAGTTCCTGACTTCCATCACGCGGCGGATACTGCCGCCGTAGCCCTCGTAGCGCTCCGCCAGATTCCGCATCGATTCCAGCCTCGTCCGGTTCGTGTGGTAATCCTGCTGAAGGCTCGAAAGTTTCTGGTTCAGGCGGCGTTCCTGTTCTTCCTCCGTGCGCGTCTGCTCCTGCAGCTCTTTTTCCTGCACCGAAAACGCTTCCAGACATTCCTGCACCTTCCCTAATTTGGCTTCTTCTTCTTTTTTCTGCTCTTCCTGAACCGACTCATCGCTCTTGAATTTCAAAAGCTTCTGCGTCACTTCCGCCCGGCGCACATCCGCCTGCTCCAGCATCGTCTCATAGCGCTGACGGCGGGCGGCAAGTTCCGCTTTCTGGTTCAAAGCGTCCATGATCTCGGCTTTTGCCGTCTCGATCAAGGTTTCCGTCCGGCTGACCGCCTCGTCCATCGAACGGACTGCTGCCTCCGCTTCCTGCTGTTTTGCCTCGATTGTCTGCACCGATGCATTTAGTGCCTGTTTTTCAGACTCATATTCCGCCTGTTCTTCCTCTTTCTGATGCATTTCGCCGTCGATCGACACCATCCGGCTGCGGATATGTTCTTCGTTCATCTGCTCCGTCCGGATCTGCTCTCTGAGAACTCCGATCCGTCCGGTCTTCTCCTGGCGTTCCAGGTCTTCCCGGCTGCACGCCTCACGATCCGCGGCAATCGCCGCATCCAGCGCATCCAGCTCGGTTCCGAGCAATTCGTACTCCGATTTCAGTGTCTCCGATTCCGCCCGCACACTCTCCTGATCGCCGGTCAGAATCATCTCCTTCTGCTCCACTTCCCGGATCTGGCGCTTCAATTCCTCCGATTCTGCCAAAAACAGGTTGGCGTCCAGGCAGCGCAGCTCTTCCCGCAGACGCAGATACTCCTTCGCCTCCTCCGACTGCCGTTCCAACGGTCCTACCTGTTTTTCCAGCTCGGACAAAATATCCGTCACGCGGATCAGGTTCTGTTTTTCATCTTCCAGCTTCTTCTGTGCGATCGCCTTGCGCCGCTTGAATTTCACGATTCCAGCCGCCTCGTCAAACAGCTCGCGCCGTTCCTCCGGCCGCCCGCTTAAAATCTGATCAATCTGCCCCTGTCCGATGATGGAATATCCCTCTTTACCGATACCCGTATCGTAAAAGAGCTCGTTGATATCTTTTAGACGGCAGCTCGTTCCATTAATCTTATATTCACTCTCACCAGAACGGTAAAGACGTCTTGAAACCGTGACTTCGTCGTACTCAATCGGAAGTTTGTGATCGGCATTATCCAGTGTGATCGCCACGTAGGCAAATCCCTGCGGTTTTCGAAGCTCCGTACCAGCAAAAATAACGTCCTGCATCGTGCCGCCGCGCAGCTGCCTGCTTCTCTGCTCACCGAGCACCCAGCGCACTGCATCGGCGACATTGCTCTTGCCGCTGCCGTTTGGCCCGACGATGCCCGTGATTCCGTTGTGGAACTCAAACAGAATTTTATTGGCAAATGACTTAAAACCCTGTATTTCAATACTCTTTAAATACATACCTACTCCTGCGGTTTTCTGATAGTGAGGATCCCACGGTACGCCGCACGCTGTTCCGCTGATTTTTTCGTCCGTCCGATGCCGCGGCCGATCTCCTGACCGTCCAGCATCGCGGACACTTCGAAGCTCTTGTTGTGATCCGGTCCTTCTTCTTTCAGAAGAACGTATGTAAGTGTCTCGTCTGTGTGTCCCTGCACAATCTCCTGCAAGATAGTCTTGCTATCATAAAAGAGCTTTTTGTGTTCCATATCGTTGAGAATAAATCGATGAATAAACTCTTTTGCATTAGCAAAACCACCGTCCAGATAAATCGCACCGATCAGTGCCTCCATCGCATCCGACACCACCGAATCGCGCCCCCGTCCGCCGGTCGCATCCTCGCCTTTTCCAAGCAGCAAAAATCCACCCAGATCGATCTCCTGTGCGCAGAATGCAAGCGTCGGCTCGCAGACCAGACTCGCACGTGTCTTTGTCATATCGCCCTCCGGCATCTCCGGAAACGTGCGGAACAGAAAATCACTCGATACCACTTCCAGCACCGCGTCGCCTAAAAATTCAAGACGCTCGTTGCATCCCAGTTTTCCAAGATGGTGCTCATTGGCATACGAACTGTGTATCATCGCGTGTTCCAGAAGCTTCTTGTCCTGAAACGAATAGCCAATCCGTTTTTCCAATTTATTTAATGTATACTCCATATATTTCTCTCTTTCCAGCCTGTCCTGCTGCTGACTGATTCCGGCAATCATTGCTATTTGTGTCTGTGAGCCAGAGTCAAACATCCGTTCTTTTTGGAAAGGAGCTGTCGCGATCCTGCCCTTCGGCAGCCCGCCCAGCCCCTTTGCCTGACAGACTTCTCTATAACTTTTTAACAAACATTGAATTAGTTCAGTGCGTTCTTGATCTGCTCTACTGCATCGCCCACAGATACAATCTTTTCTGCCTCCTCAGTCGGAATTTCGATATCAAACGCCTCCTCGATTCCCATGATAATCTGAAAAATATCCAGCGAATCAGCGCCCAGATCATCCACAAACGTCGTATTTAACGTAATTTCATCTGCTTCAACATTCAGTACCTCCGCGATAATGTTCTGTAATTTTTCAAATTCCATAATTTTCTTCCTTTCTATGAACTTATTTTAAAATATTTAGAATTCTAGATTGATTAAAAACATATCGTTTTTTCGCTACATTTTATAATTTCACGAAAGCTTCACAGACTTTCCTTGATCTTTTCATTAATCGCCTGCTCTTTAAAGGTCACACACTGAAGAATCGAATTGCACACCTCGATGCGCTTGGAATTTCCGTGCGTCTTGACAACCAGCCCCTTCAATCCCAGAAGCGGTGCGCCGCCGTACTGGCTCGCATCGAATGCTTTGAGCGTCGTCTTCAACGCCGGTTTTACAAGCAATGCGCCGATCTTTGAGCGCAGGCTCGTCATCATGCCCTGTTTTACCATGGAAATCAGGGTTGCACCGACACCTTCATAGAGTTTCAGGATGACATTTCCGACAAATGCCTCAGAAACGATGACATCCGCGCCGCCGTGCGGAATCTCGCGTGCCTCGATGCTGCCGATGAAATTGATGTCCTTACATTCTTTTAAGAGCGGGAATGTCTCTTTCACCAGCGCATTGCCCTTCTCTTCCTCCGCACCGATGTTGACGATCGCCACACGCGGATTCTTGATGCCAACCACGTGTTCCATGTAGATGGAGCCCATCTTTGCAAACTGTACCAGATGGGACGGTCTTGCATCGACATTGGCGCCGCAGTCGATCAGCAGGGATACGCCCTTTTCTGTCGGAATCAATGGAGCCAGTGGCGGACGTTCAACGCCCTTGATTCTGCCGACGATCACCTGTCCGCCGACCAGAATCGCGCCGGAGCTGCCCGCGGAACAGAATGCATCCGCCTCACCCCTGCGGACCATATTCATGCCGACCACGATGGACGAATCTTTCTTCGTGCGGATCGCATTGACCGGCGGTTCCTCCGTCTCGATGACCTCAGTCGCATTGACAACCTCGATCTGTTCTTTCTTATATGTATGCTTTTTTAATTCTTCTGATACGACTTCTTCCTTGCCGATCAGGAAAATCTGAATATCTTCCCTCGACTGGACTGCCATCACGGCACCTGCCACGATCTCACCCGGTGCGTTGTCGCCCCCCATGGCATCTACTGCTATCTTAACCATTGCGTGTTCTCCTTCTATAATTTATAGCGATACACATACCAAACCTGTCTTCCGCCACTGCGGCATATGTGGTCTGAACGAATCGCTCTTTCATCGTCACGCTGCAACTGTCCCGCTTTTTATTGTCCACAGCCACATTACATCAATCTTTACTATACTAGAGATCAATCTATAAATCAATAAGATTTGAACCAATTTTCCATTGCATGCATCTGATTGGCAGCATCCTTCCTGCCGATATCATACGTCTCCTGCAATTTTTCAACACTATGTTCGGTTCTGCCGATTGGAAGCGCCACGCTCGGACGGATAACAAAAATTTTTCCCTCTTGTTCGAGGCGATCGATCCATTCCACCGTCTTATTATAGAAATAATAGCGGCTGCGAAGCGCCCTCACGAACGCCGGATATTTGTGATATGCCGCCTCCGGCAGCCAGAAATTGCCCGGTTTCTTGCGGTAGCCCGCCGGACGGGTCAGCACAACGACGCATTTTTTATACCCCATCTTAGCGAAGGCACGCAACGGAATGCTGTCCGTGCAGCCGCCGTCCAGAAGCTTCATTCCACCAACCTCGACCATATGGGACACATACGGAAGGGATGCCGTCGCACGGAAATATTCGACATCTTTGAACATATCTTTGATCTCCAGATACTCTGCTTTCCCTGTCTCCACATTGCTGCATGCCACATAAAACCGTGTATTTCCCCGGTCAAATGCCTCGTAATCATACGGATCCAGTCGTTCCGGTATATCATGGAAACAGAACTGCTCGTCCACCAGATTTCCCGTCCGCAGCCAGTTTTTAAAGCTCATAAAACGCTTGTCATTGCAGTATTTTTTATAATAGCGGATGCTCCGCTCCTTCTGCCCCGACACAAACGAAGCCCCATGCACTGCCCCCGCCGAGACGCCGATCACGCCGTCAAATGAAATATCATGATCCAAAAACACATCCAGGACGCCCGCTGTGTAAATACCGCGCATCCCGCCGCCCTCCAGAACGAGACCGGTCTTTTTTTCTTTTTTTAACTCTGTCATATATCATCAAACTCCTATTAAATATCTTATATACTATAAAACAAGATCGAACAGATAGCAAATACGATTTTTCTATCTAATTCCATATTTTTTAGTATAACGTTACTGTTCACACATACGTGCCCAGTAACGGAATTTGCCGTGGCTTCGCATTTAAATACGGCCAATTCCTGCTGCCACCACGTTTTCTTACGGCACTTTCGGTTCCAAAAGTGCCCACCCGGAAACAGTAACAGTATAACACCTCGGCAGAAAAAGGGAAAGGGGGACGTGCGCCGCCTATGCACACGTTCCCCTTTCTCTTTTCCTTCGATATCTCTATTATTTTATTTCTGCATCGCGTCCATCCGCGCCTGCACATACTCCTCCAGCATCTTCGTCGTTCCCTCAATTCCCAGCCGGCTGCTGTTGATCGAAAGGTCATAATTTCTGGAATCTCCCCAGCGTCCGCGGCTGTAACAGTTGTGGTAGGATTTCCGCCTCCAGTCCTTCGTCTTTACCAGACGTTTCGCCTCGTCCTCTGAAAGTCCGTGCAGCTGCTCGATTCTCTTCACCCGTGTTTCCTCATCGCCTAGCACAAAGATCGTGATCAGTCCGTCATATTCCTTTAAAACCGTCTCCGCACACCGTCCAACTACCACAAACGATTTCCCTGAATCGGCCTTGTCTTTCAGGTAACTGAACTGCATCTGCGCCAGATTGTTCTCCAGAGAGCTTGAAAATCCGCTGACATTGCGCGCCAGAAAACGGTTTAGCGGCTTCTCGTCGTATTTTTCCAGCACACGCGGATCCACACCCTTTTCCTTGGCAATACTGTCCAGCATCCTATGATCATAAATCGGAAGTTCAAAATGCTCTGCCAGCGCTTCCGCTATCTTGTGTCCGCCGCTGCCAAACTGTCTGCTGACCGAGATGATCACTCTGTTTTTCCTCTCCTCCATATAAAAGCCCCCTTAAAAGTATCTCACATATATACAAACCATGGAAATCAGGATTACCAGCACCGTCGCCGGAGCTGCATACCGGCAATATTTCCCCCAGCCGATAAAATGTCCGTTTTTCGCTGCCACTGAGATACCAACTACGTTTGCCGAGGCTCCGATCGGAGTTCCGCAGCCGCCAATATCCGTACCCATCGAAAGCGCCCACGCCAGAACCGAGAGATCCATGCCGCCTGCCTGCGCCAGACTCCGGATAACCGGGATCATCGTCGCCGCAAATGGGATATTGTCCACAAATGCACTCGCAAGCGCCGACAGCCACAGCACAATCGCTACTACCCATTTTACATTATTTCCACTGACTGCGTCAATGATCCCTGCTAAAGAATTTAGGACGCCCGTCTGCTCCATGCCGCCGACCACGACAAAAAGACCAATGAAGAATAGCAGCGTCTTATAGTCAAGCTTCTTAATCATGCTGAGCGCCTCACCGCCGGATGCCAGCAGCGAAAAAGCACCGATAAATACGCCAATCGTCGCAACTGTCAGTCCCGTCTGTGCATGCGTCACCAGCATTACGATCGCCGCCGCAAAGATCACCACGCTGACCGCAAACCGTTTCCGATCCGTGATCGCCTCCTGTGGGGATGGATATGTAACCGCTTCGTCATGCTTTTCACTCGCCTTTAATTCTTTCCTAAAGGAAAAATAGAAAAACAGTACGACAAAAATCAGCGAAACACCCGCCATCATACCTGTATTTAAAATAAAATCTTTAAATGAATATCCGAGCGAGGTTCCGATGATGATATTCGGCGGATCGCCGCACATCGTCGCAGAGCCGCCCAGATTCGAACAGAAGATCTCTGAAATGATCATCGGAATCGGATCAAAATGCAGAAGATGCGCCAGCTCTACCGTGACCGCTGCCAAAAAAAGAATAACGGTAATACTGTCGATAAACATCGCCAGAAACGCCGACATCAGCATAAATGAAATAAAAATCGGGATCGTCTTATAATGTACCGCCTTGGCGATTGTCAGGCACAGCCACCGGAAAAATCCCGCGCGCTCCATGCCCTCCACCATCAGCATCATACCGGCAATAAAAAGAATCGTCGCCCAGTTGATGCCGCTCGAGGACTCTGCCGCCGCCTCGGTCTGAAACCAGAAGTTCGGAACCATGAAGCTGTGCAGGCTCAGTGTCTCCGCCGCTGCCGCCTCACTGTGCATACAGACGCCAAACACCAGCACCAGCGTCAGAAGCCCGCATCCGAGCGATACGATATGCCTCTCAATGTGATCCCAGATGATAAGTCCAAACATTACAATAAAAATAATCACAGCCAAAATTTGTGCTGCCATCTTTGTGCCCCTCCTTTGTCAGTCCTTTTTCTGCCATCCTCCATACTGGCTTAGAACCCCTTGCAGTCTCTTCTCAGACCGCCCCTTCCCCTAGATTGTTAAAAAATAGGCAGTCATGAGATACCACCTCTATCTTACTACTTATTTCACAATATGCAAGTATTCTTTTTGTTAATTTTTTTATTCCATCAGAAATAACTGCCAGCTTGTCCTTCAGCACTCTTTTCATGTATGTATTTTCATTCTATCATCGTTCTGTTTGCAAATATTCTCTTTATTTTTCTCTGTTTTTAAATGTAAAAGAGACAGACCGCATATTCCGTGCAACCTGTCTCTTCTCACATCTATTTTACAATTCTGTCTCCATCTTCCCTGGCGGATTTTCATCAAAATTGTTTCTTAAAAATTTTACAGAAGCGCCCCATCTTCCCCGACCTGCTTGCCGTCCGGCGTCGTCGTATTAACTAACATCGCGCCGTTTACATCCAGATAATACCATTTTCCATTCCAGAACACCCAGGTATTCGTCTTGCAATATGCATTTTCATCGAAGAAATACCACACACCGCCGATCTGCTGCCAGTTATTGGTCACATAGCTTCCATCGGAATTGCGGTATTTATAGCCAAGCGCATCCTGTTCCCACGCACCGGCTGCCGGACCGCTGCCTGCTTCCTTGAAGACAAGCGTCTTCTGAATTTCCTGCGCCTGCTCCGCCGTGATTGTGAAGGAATCCGATGTCTGCCATTCGCCGTGCCGTGAATCGCTGTAAACCGCGCGCACATCAAACGTGTAGGTTCCCGCCTGCGTAAGATAACGTCCAAGATTGTATTTCGTTTCTTTTCCCGGTTTTACCGTACTTAAAAATTTCTCATCCCGGTAAACGCGCAGCTCATAGTATTTCGCATCCTCACTGCCGTTCCACTCTGCAACGCCATCCATCTGATCCCACTCTGCCTCATCAACATCCAGGCTGTAATCACTGGAGGTTCCTTTTAAAGCTTTCAGGGTGATCACGACCCGGAGTTCCTCATCGCCCTTGCGCTTGATAGAAGTAACCGTCGCACTGTCACCGCTCAGGGTTACATTCTTTTTCGCATAACCGGATTTAAAATAATAATCATCGTCCGCCTCCAGAGTAACCTCCAGCTTTGGCTTATCCTTGTCCACCCATTTACCGGACGGCTCGTTGATCACATCAACATTGGAAATATCGCAATCACCGAAATCGAGCGAAACATCCACATCTGAACTCTCATCACCGACATGGATCGAGGACGAAACATTTAAGCCGATCGAGCCAACCGGGCTGCGGTCCTCCGTATCCTTCGACGCAAATGCCTGAAATGGGATCGCCGCCAGAAGCGCGGCGGCTGTGACGGTCAAAAGTAAATATTTTCCCTTTTTCATATGTAAAACCTCCTAACGTGATATTCATAAAACATTATCCCTCTTTTTTTCTTCTTCTCTATATTAACAAAAAATAGCGGCATTGTACACCTTTTTGCATACAACACCGCCATCTACATAGTATCTCAGTTACTGTACACACATACGTGTCCAGTAACTGAATTTGCCGTGGCTTCGCATTTAAATACGGCAAATTCCTGCTGCCACCACGTTTTCTTACGGCACTTTCGGTTCCAAAAGTGCCTACCCATGAACCAATATCAGTAAGTTAAGCTTTAGCGTTAAATCCCCTATAGGAGTCTAACATATTTTTAAATTGATACTTGACAAAAATGTCAAAATATGCGACCGCTCTCGCTATTGATCTTTTTCAGAAGTAGCGAGAGCGGCCCCTGTAATTAGAAATATATTTTCATTTACAGGAGGCACATATATGACTTTTGCTAGTAAAAGTTAAATAACAAATAACAGTACATAAAATACTTTGTTAAATAACATTCTTATAGGGATAGTTGAGCTTAATGCTCTTCTATCCCCATTTTTTACATTTTTACTAATAAAAATCACAGATTTGATAATATTCACGAAATATAAAAAATGGAGAGATTATTGCAAATTAATAATCTCTCCTGTTTTTGACCACATTTTATAAGCCATAAGTTATAGTTGCTAAAATCTACCCAAAAACACCTGTTAAACACCCTCTTGAAATGGGCTAAAAATGGGCTAAAATGCGAAAAATGGGTTAAGCAAAAATCGCTTAACCCCTTATTTTTCAATACTTGTAGCTTAGTCTTCTACTTTAACGATTTCTTTCTTGTTGTAGCTTCCGCAAGCTTTGCACACTCTGTGAGGCATCATCAGAGCACCGCACTTGCTGCACTTTACTAAGTTCGGAGCACTCATTTTCCAGTTAGCTCTGCGGCTGTCTCTTCTTGCTTTGGAAGATTTGTTCTTAGGACAGATAGACATGGTTACACCTCCTTAAATTCATTGAATATCTCCTGGATAACCGACATCCTTGGATCGAGCGACCTAGTGTCACAGGTACAAGTCCGAAGATTAAGATTTGTACCACATCTATTGCAAATCCCCTTGCAGTCTTCTCTGCACAGGACTTTCATAGGCAAGCTCAGTAGCAGTTCGTTGCAAACCAACTGGTCTACATCCAGATTGTACCCCTTCATAAAGGGTTCATCATCTAAACTCTCCTCCTGACCGTCCTGCACCTCAAACTCTCGTCCAAAATCCAGTTCACAGTCGAAAGATACTGGCTCCAGACAACGCGCACAGTGACCTCCCACCGTCAGCGTCGCATGACCACTCATCGTATACTTATGCCGTGTCTTAGCCGTCAGTTCCAGTTCAAAAGGCTCAGCCTTCTCAATCTGAAACGTCTCTCCGTCAAAATCAACAGAGTCCAGCGCAGTCTCGACTGTATAGACTTTCTTTCTACCCTCGCAGTTAAAAAGTTCTGATAAATGAATCAGCATACTAATCTCCTAATACGCACTTTGATATTATACAAAGGTCGAGCGCGTTTGTCAATGATTAATTTTACATATTTTTGCAAATTTTAATTCATATTTAATTATTTTACCAGTGCAAGAGTCTCGCGGGCGATAGCCAGCTCTTCGTTGGTCGGAACCAGAAGAACCTGAACCTTGGAGTCGTCAGCAGAGATGATTCTCTCCTCACCTCTTACGTTGTTCTTCTCCTCATCCAGTTTAACGCCTAAGTAGGTCAGGCTGCTGCAAACATCTTTTCTCATCTTGATGTTGTTCTCGCCGATACCAGCGGTAAATGCGATTGCATCTACACCGTTCATAGCTGCTGCGTATGCACCGATATATTTGATTACGCGGTAATCGAATACGTCCAGGGCCAGCTGTGCTCTCTTGTTGCCAGTCTCAGCTGCTGCTTCCAGATCACGACCATCGCTGGATACGCCGGAGATACCGAGCATACCGGATTTCTTATTCAGGACTTCGTTCATCTCATCCAGGGACAGACCTTCTTTTTTACCTACGAAATCGATGATAGCCGGATCGAGGTCACCAGAACGTGTACCCATAACCAGACCTTCCAGTGGAGTCAGACCCATGCTGGTGTCTACAGATTTGCCGCAGTTTACAGCGGAGATGCTGGCGCCGTTACCCAGGTGGCAAACAATGATCTTCATCTGATCATACGGTTTTCCAACGATCTCAGCGGTTCTCTTAGATACGTAGCTGTGGGAAGTACCATGGAAGCCGTAACGTCTAACTTTGTATTTCTCATAGTATTCATACGGAATACCGTAGGTGTAAGCAACATCCGGCATGGTCTGATGAAAAGCGGTATCAAATACAGCTACCATCGGTACGCCTGGCATAAGTTCCTGGCAGGCACGGATACCGATCAGGTTTGCCGGGTTGTGAAGCGGTGCCAGATCGTTGCACTCTTCGATCGCTTTCATGGACTCGTCGTTGATTAAGCAGGAAGAAGTAAATTTCTCGCCGCCGTGTACGACACGATGTCCAACTGCACCTACCTCAGACAGGCTCTTGATAACGCCGCTCTTCTCGTTAGTCAGGGCTGCCAGAACTGCGTTAATAGCCTCTGTATGGGTCGGCATAGCGATCTCAGATTTCTCTTTTTCGCCGCCCTCCGGCTGGTAAGTCAGCATACCGTCGATGCCGATTCTCTCGCAAAGACCCTTAGCCAGAACGCCCTCTGTCTCAGAGTTGATTAACTGATACTTTAAGGAAGAACTTCCGCAGTTAATAACTAAAATATTCATGGTAATAGATTCCTTTCTTTATAACATCACAATTCAGCCACAGGTATTCTCTATATGCGGTTCACACGGAAGCATCTGCAAAAACGTCTGCACTGCCCTGTTGTGAACTGCAGGATTATGTATGAATACCGGGCTGAACTGTAATTATCACTTTTAATTCTTAATTAAACGGATTTAAGATTCTCTGACGCGGTGCCAGTTCTCCATCCATTTGATTCCAATTGGTATTAATTATGCCTGCTGAGCCTGTACAGCTGTGATAGCTACTACGCCTACGATATCGTCTGCGAAGCATCCTCTGGACAGATCGTTTACCGGCATGGACAGACCCTGAAGAACCGGACCATAAGCGCCAGCTTTTGCAAGTCTCTGAACCAGTTTGTAACCAATGTTGCCTGCTTCCAGGGACGGGAATACTAAGGTGTTAGCATGTCCAGCTACGGAGCTGCCCGGTGCCTTAGCCTCGCCTACAGACGGAACCAGTGCTGCATCAAGCTGAAGCTCGCCATCCAGTTTCAGTTCCGGGAACTTCTCATGAGCAATCTTAACTGCCTCTGCTACCTTGGTAACATCATCATGTTTAGCGGAACCCATAGAAGAATAGGACAGCATAGCTACCTTCGGCTCTGCGCCAACCAACATCTTGAAGCTCTCTGCGGACAGACCAGCGATCTCAGCCAGCTTGTTGGAATCGAAGTCAGTGTTTACTGCACAGTCAGCGAATACGAACAGACCGTTCTCACCGAACTCGCAATCCGGAACTTCCATCAGGAAGAAGCCAGATACAGAGCTAATACCCGGTTTGGTCTTCAGAAGCTGCAGAGCCGGACGAATGGTGTTGCCGGTAGAATGGCATGCACCAGATACAGCGCCGTCAGCATCGCCGCACTTGCACATCAGGCAAGCATAGTACATATAGTCTTTCTCCATCTGCTCTTTTGCGACTTCCGGAGTAACACCTTTTTTGCCTCTTAATTCAACGAACTTGTCGATGTATTTCTGCTTATTCGGATCATTGTACGGGTCAACGATGGTGGCACCGGAAATGTCGAAGCCTTTGCCGTTTTTCTCAATCTCTTCCGGAGTACCGATGATGATCAGATTTGCGATACCCTCTTTCAGAATTTTCTCAGCTGCCTCGTATGTTCTCTTGTCCATTGACTCTGGAAGAACGATGGTTTTCTTGTCTGCTTTTGCTCTTTCCTTAATCTTGTCAATAAATGCCATGGTTATAAAACCCCTTTCATAAGTGTGTGTCTATTACTGCTAACATTATATACCAGTTGTTTATTGTATACAAGAGCGATTTTCAAATTTTTGATTAATTAAATTTTTAACAAGATGCACTATAATTTTTCCTTTACGCTCCCGCACTTCCACTATATAATGTAAATGAAGCAGAAAATGGCTGCTATTTTTTACAGATTTTTCTGCCGCAACAGCAACAGTCTTTTATTTTTATTTCTATTATAAATAGGCTGCTACAAAATTCCTCGCAAAAATGCAAAAAACAGGATTGAAATTTATGAAAATCGTAGGTTTAATTACCGAATATAACCCGTTCCATGCCGGACATCTGTATCATATGCAGCAGGCAAGGGAACTGACCGGCGCAGACTACTGCGTCGTCCTGATGAGCGGCAGCTTCGTCCAGCGCGGCGAACCCGCCATCTTTGATAAGTACCGTCGTACAAAAGCCGCTCTTCTCGCCGGTGCCGACCTGGTACTTGAGATGCCGGTCGCTTTTTCTACCGCTTCGGCGCATGAATTTGCCGCCTATGGAGTCGCGCTTCTGTCGGCGATCGGTGTGGATGCCGTTGTGTTCGGCAGTGAATGCGGGCAGATTGAATTCCTTAAGCAGGCTGCTTCTGCGCTGAACCACGAATCGGCAGAATTTCAGGAACGGCTGCGGAAAGGGTTGAAGGCGGGACTGACTTATCCGCAGGCACGGGCGAAGGCGCTGGGAGAAACACAGGCGGGCGGGACAAGAGTTGAAAATGTAGAAGATTTTCACGCAAATACAGATGTGTCGAACTCTCATATATGGTCTTCCATTTTAAACTCCCCTAATAATATCCTTGGGATTGAATATCTGCGGGCGGCGGAAGATCTGCACAGCCCGATGGAATTTTATACGATTTCGCGGGAGGGAAGCGGATATCATGAGGATGCACTGTCTGAAGCAAAGTTTCCATCCGCTTCGGCAATTCGCGGGATAGTTCGGAAGAGCTATGAAAATCTGTCAGCAGATAGTCCAGCTTCACTAAAACAGGAACCGGGTTCTGATTCAAAAAGTGAGATTTTATTTAATATTTTAATACCTCATCTGCCAGCCGTGACGCATCCCGCATACGCAGGTGCACTTCCCGTTTTTACGGATGACTTTTCAGAACTTTTAAATATGGCTGTTTTACAGATGCAGAAATCTTCAGCGAAAGGTTCCATTGCTGCCACAAACGTCGTTATGCCTTCCAGCACTTTGTCTGTTGATACCAATACGCAGGCTATATCCCGCATCGCAGATCTCTCCCCGGAGCTTGCCGCCCGTCTTGCAAAACCACCTTACTTTCCTCTCTCTTTTGAAGAACGGATTCAGGCGTTAAAGACGCGCCAGCTTACCTACACGCGTGTCAGCCGGGCGCTTCTGCATCTGGTACTCGGTATGCGCGAGGAAGATATTTCCCGGTGGAAGGACGAGGGCTATGCACTCTATGCACGGATTCTCGGTTTTCGCAGGCAGAGCAGCCCTCTGCTCTCCTGTCTGCATAAAAAAAGCAGCATCCCCCTCATCACTAAAATGGCAGATGCCGCCCAGAACCTCTCCCCGTCGGCGCTCGCGCTGCTGGAGCAGGAGGTGTACGCCTCGCATTTATACCAGACGGTGCGGATGAAGCGCAGCGGCGTATTTCAAAATGAATATACAGAAGGACTGGTTTTTGTATAAAAATGAACCAATTTTCAAGTCGAACGTCCGTGAGACTTGGCGCGTGATTCTGGTCAGCAAAGCTGACATATTCCATACAGAATCACTGCGCATCCCCGCGGAGCGTTTATCTCAGTCGGAGACCCACCTCCCACTGAGACAAATTTGCTATTACTCGCCACCTAAAGAGGTGGGACTCTTCTCGACTGAGATAAAACTTACAAATGGAGGAAAACATAGTGAATAGAAAATCACCTATTATCATCGGAATTGCCGGAGGAACCGATTCAGGAAAATCCACTTTTACAAACCGTCTGAAAGACGCATTTGGTGATCAGGTAACCGTGCTTTACCACGACAACTACTACCGCGCCCACGATGACATGCCATTTGAACAGCGCAAAAAGCTGAACTACGACCACCCGGATGCATTTGAGACAGAGCTGCTTCTTGAGCACCTTAATAAACTGAAAAACTGGGAGGCGATCGACTGTCCAACCTACAACTACGCCAACCACAACCGCGCCGAAGCAACCATTCACATCGAGCCGCGCCCGGTTATCCTGTTGGAGGGCATTCTCGTTCTCTATGACGAAGCACTCCGCAATCTGCTCGACATCCGCATTTTCGTCGATGCCGATGCCGATGAGCGAATTCTCCGCCGAATCTTACGTGACACGAAAGAGCGTGGACGCGATATCGAAAACATCATCGATCAGTACCTGACCACCGTCAAACCGATGCATGCCCTCTTTGTAGAACCGACCCGCGCCTATGCGGATGTGGTTACCAACAGCGGGCGGAATGAGGTTGCATTCTCGCTGGTGCGCGGGGAGATTGCACGGCTGCTGGATGAGGCGAAGGCGGGAGAATAATATTTCAAAATATTGGGATCATCGAGGTCACAAATGAGGTCATCGAGGTCATGATTTGATTTCTGACCTCAATGACCTCATTCTGACCTCGATTTACACACCAAAAAGCAGCGGTATCACACTGTCAGCGCTCCATTCTTTTTTGAATGTCTCGCCACTGCCGATACCGCCGCTTTTTCCTATATACTTTTTCTATGATATCTGCTCTAACATAACATTTTGTTTAATTCATCATCACACAGCTCTGCTCGATCTCAATCTGGCTCTCCGCAATCACTCCCTGAAACCGTTCATATTCCGCCGGTTCCATCCGCCAGGCAATTCCACAGCCTGCTGAGAGTTCGCGTGGGACAGGCACCAGGCGCCCTCTGATTCCCTGTTCCCGGCAGAATGCCTCCATCTCCATCGCCGCAGCCGTCGTGTGAAAGGTAAAAATCCGATATTCCCGTTTCTGCCTCATCATTTCCACCTATTTAATATTCCAGAGCAGCATCACGCTTCAAAGGTAATGGTGAAACAGCCGTTTTCCAGCACCTCGGTGTGCCCCTCTTTTCCATGATACTCCAACGTGCGCTCAATATTCGTCCGGGTGTGTGTCTCATCGCCAAGCACACGGATCTGTTTTCCCGGATGTTCATCCATCGCATCCATCACCATCAAAACCGGTTCCGGACAGGAGAGTCCCCGCACATCTACCTCAACAAAATCTGACATTTTCCGTTTCCTCTTTTCTTTATTTCTTTCTACGTTTCATATTTGCCGCTGCAATCACGAATAACAGGGCAATACATACAATTACGGCAATTTTGCCCGGCATCGCCGGACCACCCAAAACGGCTGCCTCTGTCTCGGTTGCCGCTTTTGCTGCCGCACCAACCAGGTTAAAATTGTGTGCAAGTGCCGCCCCTAACAGCATTCCCAGAAAGGTTACCGCACTGTCCGAGGAGCCCTGCCCTGCCAGAATGATCTGACGCAGCGGGCATCCGCCAGCCAGAACGGCTGCAAATCCAACGGCATACATACCCAGAATATTCCAGAGATGCTGGGAGTGCGCGATCGGCTGACCGGAAAAGCTCAAATGGAAATTGCCAGTTGCAAGGTTAAAAATCAGCATGACTGCAAACAGTGCGCCGATAATGCTGAGCAGATCAAAGTTTTTCATCAGAATCACATCACGGATGCTACCTGCAAAACACATACGGCTCTTCTGTGCCAATGCACCAATCAGGAGAGCCGCAACCAGGGAAATCAGAACCGGTGCGTGCTTGCTTCCCGGTCCTTCCGTGCTGGCTGCGTATACGCCTGTTACTGCTCCAATGATAAAAAGCGCCAGAAGGAGCACCGGAAGCACATATCCGCTTGATTTCTGCGTCTCATACGCTCTGCCCAGCGAAAATCCCTTTTTCAGGAAGAACGAACCAGTTGCAATACCGCCTGCAAATCCAACCAGCGCTACATACGCATTCAGGTCACCGGCTGCCATACGCAGAACCATACGCAGCGGACACCCTAAGAATACCAGCGCGCCGATTACCATGATCGCACCCAGAACAAAGCGGATCATCGGTGAAGAGCCTGCCGTCGCCTTATACTCGTTCGTCGCCAGTGAGATCGCAAATGCTCCCACTGCAAATCCTACAATCTCCGGACGGAAATACTGAACCGGTGCTGCTGAGTGAAGTTTCAGCGCGCCCGCCGTATCACGTACGAAGCACGCAATACAGATCGCCATATTGGCCGGATTTCCAAAATACGCCAGCAATGCTGCCAGCACACCCACAAGCGCGCCTGCCACTGCCAGCTTCCATGTCTTGTCAAATACTTTCATACCTGCCTCCTTTTTTATTTCATGTACTCTTAAAGTTTTTCTCACACTCGTCATTGTGGGTGATTTCACGCACCACACTCGCATTTCATCAATACATATCAGAAATTTGAGTGCATCTGGCAAAAAAATCATCTCACAAAATCAAACAAGAAAAATTTCAAGCGCGTACATTTCATGGATCTATCCATACTTTCCGCAGACAAGTATAACATCCTGTATTTTTATGGTAAAATCGTTTATATTGATATTTGCTATAAACTTATTGATATTTTCAATAAATAAAGCTACACTCTTCTTTAGAGATTGTTTTCACCTGTCTACTATTCATTTTAATTTTGGATTTTATCACAGAATCATTAAAAATTGATTTTATCTATAGAAAGGATTTTAAATATATGGACATCCGCCAATTAGAAGCTTTCGTGTACACCGTCAAATATCAGAGTTTTTCGCTTGCCGCCCAGAAGCTGTACATCTCACAGCCGACTGTCAGCGCCCACATCCGCAGTCTGGAGGAGGAATTTCACACCCAGCTTTTAAAGCGCACCACCAAATCGCTCTCCCTGACTCCTGCCGGGACAAAATTATATTCCTATGCCACGGAGATTCTGACCCTGCAGCAGAAAGCAATCGTGGAACTCGCCAACGAGACGAAACCGCAGCTTCGGATCGGCGCATCCTCCGTTCCGTCCCTTTATTTTCTGCCGGAACTTTTAAGCGCTTATCACGCAGTTCATCCTGATATCCGTGTCTATGCCTCCTGCTCAGACAGCCTGGACGTTGTACATAAGGTGGATGACGGCATCTGCGACATCGGTCTGGTCGGAACTACTACCTCAGACACCTCCTGCGAATTTCTCCCCTTTGCCTCCGATGAGCTTGTGATCGCCGCCCCCGCCACACCGCATTATCAGGCTTACCAGTCTATTCCATCACCGCTGGATGCCCTCTTAAAAGAACCATTTCTGCTCCGGGAAGATAATTCCGGCACAAAACAGGAAACCCTTTATTTCCTGAAAAATAAAGGGCTTTCACTCGATGATTTAAATGTTATTGCCGTGATGGACGATGCCGCCGCCCTCAAGCAGTGTATCATGCTGGGAATGGGCATCTCCATTCTCTCAAAAGCAACTGTACAGGCAGATGCACGGCAGGGGAAACTGCTTCTCTTTCCGCTTGGGGAAGCTGCCTTTCTCCGGAAACTCTATCTGGTGTATTCGCCGGTTAAGTATATGGCAGAGGAAGGCGGGGTGTTTTTGGAATTTGCGAAGAGGTTTTATCAGCTATAACTGTCCAGCATTATCAACCTCCATAAAAGTGCTTTCTAAATTTCCTACGCCTCTTCCCCCACCAACAATCCATACAATGTCGGCTTCACATGCAATTCCTTCATCATTGTCTCTAATGCCGCCCCGTCTGCTTTCTTGCCCTGGCGGATCGCACGGATCATGATGTTTTTCGGTGTGTGTTCCATGTCGATGAATTCGAGAATCTGCGTCCGGTAGCCGGACATTTCGAGGAGCTGCCCTCGGATTCCGTCGGTCAGAAGCGCCGACATACGTTCTTTCAGAAGGCCGTACTGTAAAACCGGCGACAGAAGGTCGTTCTGAATCTGCTTGTTAATCTCATGCTGACAGCACGGAACGGAAAGAATGACTTTTGCGCCCCATTTGACCGCTTTTGCCAGCGCATAATCGGTCGCTGTATCACAGGCGTGCAGCGTCACGACCATATCGACCTGATCGACGCCCTCATATCCGGCGATGTCGCCGTGCAGGAAGGTCAGGTTCTCAAATCCAAACTTCTTGCTCAGGCGGTTGCAGAGCGCAATGACATCTTTTTTCAAATCCAGACCGATGACACGGATCGAATATTTTTTCAGCACATGCAGATAGTAATACATCGCAAACGTCAGATATGATTTCCCGCATCCGAAATCAATGATCGTATTCGTCCGGTTCGGATCGAGATTCGGAAGTACATCTTCAATAAATTCCAGGAAACGGTTGATCTGGCGAAATTTGTCGTAGCGGGATTTCACAACTTTGCCTTCTGCCGTCATGACACCGAGATCTACCAGAAATGGGACTGGGACGCCTTCCTGAAGGACGTATTTTTTAGTACGGTTATGGGATAACGAAGCCAGACGTTCTGAAAACGCTGCGGCATCCATGCCAACCGACAGTCCTGTTCCGGCATTTTTCTGCTGTTTCGCATTGCTCTGCAGTTTACCATTTCCCTGTATTTTAGCACTTCTCTGCATCTTTCCGTTTTCGTGACTTGACTGACTCTGACCCGATTTTTCGAGCGAATTTTCTTTCACATCTGCATAACTCTTCGCCGGCATCTGCTTTCCAGCTTTCTGCACATCACCTGCTGCCACCGATACCGTCCGATTCTCTGCCTTTTTAACCCCCACCTTCTTCTCTTTGATCGTCACCGTCCCCTTCTTACTGATCAGAATATTGACAATCCCGTGAAGCGACGCGATCTCCGCATTGCGGTAATGGTTTTCCAGCTCTCCGAGCAGATACTCGGCAGTCTTTTCTGCGTTCTGATTTTTCTGAAATGCCTGTTTTTCCGTAAATTCTTCCGTCTGAAAAGCAAGCGCCCCCCGCAGAAGCAGAGGACGCACGGTTAATTTCAGATAGGATTCACGGGTTCTCGGGTTGCTGAAAATGATTCGCTCCAGATCGGCATCGAGATACCGCAGAAGCACCTCTCTCAGTTCCTGTGATTTATCCATATGAAACTCCTATTAGTTCTTAAAGCTGTGTACTGGTGCCGGGATACGTCCGGTACGTTTGACAAAGTTGTCGCAGGAGAAACGATTGACCGGAATGATCGGCGCATAGCCAAGCAGACCGCCGAACTCTGCCGTATCGCCCACTGTTTTTCCGATGACCGGAATCAGGCGGACTGCCGTTGTCTTCTGGTTGATCATGCCGATTGCCGCCTCGTCCGCGATGATACCGGCGATCGTGGTCGCTTTCGTATCGCCTGGGATCGCAATCATATCAAGACCTACAGAGCAGACACAGGTCATTGCTTCCAGCTTCTCAATCGTAAGCGCACCCTCAGAAACTGCATCGATCATGCCCTGATCCTCGCTGACCGGAATAAACGCACCGCTGAGTCCGCCAACATAGGAGGACGCCATGATGCCGCCCTTCTTAACCTGATCATTTAACATTGCCAGCGCTGCTGTTGTACCCGGTGCACCACTGCGCTCTAAGCCGATCTCTTCCAGAATCTCCGCCACACTGTCTCCGACTGCCGGAGTCGGTGCCAACGACAGATCAATGATGCCAAACGGAACGCCCAGACGTTTGGACGCCTCCTGTGCTACCAGCTGTCCAACACGGGTGATCTTGAACGCCGTCTTCTTGATCGTCTCACACAGCACCTCAAAGTTCTCGCCACGTACCTTTTCCAGAGCCGTCTTTACAACTCCCGGACCGCTGACGCCGACGTTGATGATCGCATCCGCCTCAGTCACGCCATGGAATGCACCTGCCATGAACGGGTTATCATCCGGCGCGTTGCAGAATACAACCAGCTTCGCACAGCCGAGGGAATCATTGTCCTTCGTTGCCTCTGCGGTTGCCACAACCATCTCGCCCATCAGACGGACCGCATCCATGTTAAGACCTGTCTTGGTAGAACCGACATTGATGGAGCTGCACACACGGTCGGTGCAGGCAAGTGCCTGCGGGATCGAGCGGATCAGAAGCTCTTCCGCCGGTGTCATTCCCTTGGAAACCAATGCGGAATAGCCGCCGATAAAGTTGACGCCCACTTCTTTCGCTGCCTTATCAAGTGTTTTCGCAATCTCTACAAAATCCTCGCTCTTCTTGCAGGCGCTTCCACCTACCAGCGCGATCGGAGTAACCGAGATACGTTTATTGACGATCGGAACACCAAATTCACGTCCGATGGCATCGCCGGTCGATACAAGATCTTTCGCATAAGTTGTAATCTTATTGTAGATCTTCTCATTCATCTTCGCCAGATCACTGTCCACACAGTCTAAGAGGCTGATACCCATCGTGATCGTCCGCACATCCAGTTTTTCATGCGCGATCATGTTATTAGTTTCCAGAACTTCCTGCATGTTAATCATTGGTTATACGTCCTTTCTGAAAATATTTGCTTAGATTCTGTGCATACTGGTAAAAATCTCTTCTCTCTGACAGAGAATCTTTACGCCGATCTCCTGTCCCAGCTTGTCCAGCTCATGCGCCATATCATCAAAGGATGTCTTGGAACCGGAAATATCCACGATCATCATCATGTTGAAATATTCCTGCAGGATCGTCTGCGTGATGTCAAGAATGTTCATGTTGTGGTCAGCCAGATAGTTACACGTTTTTGCAACGATACCGACGCGGTCCTGTCCAACGATAGTAATAATAATCTTACTCATAGCTTTCATCCTCCTGTGTGCTCTCCGTCCTATGGCGGAAATATTTTTATGACTTACTAATTTCTATAAAAATTCAACTGCCATCCGGCTGCTGACTTTTATGCCTAAAATGATATTTCGTTACTGTACACGGGTAGGCACTTTTGGAACCGAAAGTGCCGTAAGAAAACGTGGTGCCAGCAGGAATTTGCCGTATTTAAATGCGAAGCCACGGCAAATTCCGTTACTGGACACGTATGCGTATACAGTAACGATATTTCTGTCAACCCCACACGTTTGTCCATGCCTCCAAGCCATAACCCCAAATATATCTTCTGGCTTGTTTTCAGACTTTGTATAACCAATTTTAATACTTTTACGTCTTCTACACCGTCACAATCTGCGACACTGCATCGCGTTTTGCCACTGTGATCGGGAAATCATTCGCCTTATACGGCGTATCTCCCTCTGTGATCTCCAGACGCACCGTCTCATATGCCAGCTCTTCGTAATTATTTTCCTTACTCAGATGCCCCAGGAAAATGTGCTTCAAATTGTCATGCAGAATGGAACTTAAAAGCCGCCCCGCATTTTCATTGGAAAGGTGTCCGTAATCGCCTAAAATACGACGCTTCAGGTAATACGGATACGGTCCTGCCTCCAGCATTTTGACATCGTGGTTGGCTTCCAGCAAAATCGCATCCAGCCCCTGCAGATGGTCAATGATGTACTGGGAATAATGCCCCATATCCGTCGCCACCGCCACCGATCTTTTTTCATTCTGAACCCGGTAGGCAACAGGATTCGCTGCATCATGGTCGATCCGGAACGGTTTGACTTCCAGATCTCCTACCATAAAATCAACATCCGGCGTAATCGGGTGCATCAGATCTTCCGGAATCTCGCCAAGACTCTTGGAATCCTGAATTTCCTCTAATGTCTCTTTTGTGCTGTAAATAGGTGTGCCATATTTGCGCGCCAGCACGCCGAGCCCTTTGATATGGTCGGAATGTTCATGCGTGATGAGAATTCCATCCAGTTCCCGCGCATTCAGCCCCAGGTCATTTAACCCCATCTCAATACGCTTGTTGCTGATCCCCGCATCCACCAGAACGTGGGTGTTGTCGCTTCCTATATAAATACAATTCCCGCTGCTGCCGCTGGCAATACTAACCATCCGCATATGTATCCTAATCCTCTTTTCCTAAAAATGACGCTATCTGCTTCCGAATATCCTCAATCCCGCCGTTGTTGTCCAGCACACGCGTCGCAAAACTCCGGTAATCGTCCTCGGATGCCTGATTTGCCATGATGTCCCGGCATTTTTCCTCGCTGTAGCCGCGGCTTGCCATCAGACGCTTGATGCGGTTTTCCACCGATGTGTATACATACCAGATTTCATCAAACATCGCATTGTGGTCGTCATCATAGAGAGCTGCCTCCACAACGATGATCTCCTTGTCGGAATGGTTGATCGCATAGCGGATCTCCTCCCACGCCATCGGGTGGATGATGGCGTTCATCGTCTCCACCGCCTCTTTATTCTGGAAAATAAGCGCCGCCAGCTTTTTGCGGTCAATGCTGCCGTCCTTATTTAAAAAGGAATCACCCAACGCCTCTACCACATGCTGATAGCCTTTCTTACCCGGCTCCATGAGCTGGTGAGCCACTTCATCTGCCTTAATAATTTCCGCGTCAAATTCCTCCTGCAGCACACGCAGGACCTCACTCTTACCGGAACCAACGCCTCCGGTAATACTGATTATCTTCATGTTTATCTGTACCTTTCCATTATTTCGTTTCAAACCACGAATTTCCCATCTTCATATCGATTTCCAGCTCCACCTGCAGCTGCGCCGCACGTTTCATCTCCGTCGCCAGAATCGACTGCACCTGTTCCAGCTCTTCTTTCCAGGTTTCAATCAGGAGTTCATCGTGCACTTGGAGGACAATGCGGGAACGCAGTCCTTCGCGGCGCAGGCGTTGATCGACGCGGATCATCGCAATCTTGATAATGTCGGCTGCAGTTCCCTGAATCGGGGAATTCATCGCCACACGCTCACCGAACGAACGCTGCATAAAATTGCCGGATTTCAGCTCCGGAATCGGTCTCACACGCCCATACATAGTCTTGACCTCGCCGTATTTCCTGCCCGTTTTTACCAGACCATCGAGAAAACGTTTGACATCCGGGTAGGTTTCAAAGTAGCGCTCAATGTACTCGGTCGCTTCCTTGCGGGAAATACCGAGATCTTCGCCCAGCCCAAACGCGCTGATACCATATACGATACCGAAATTGACTGCTTTTGCATTGCGGCGAAGCTGCGGTGTCACTTCCTCAAGCGGCACATGGAATACCTGCGATGCCGTGATCGCGTGGATGTCCTCCGCCTGTCGGTATGCCTGGATGAGGTTTTTGTCATTCGACATATGAGCCAGCACACGCAGCTCAATCTGGGAATAATCGGCGTCAACCAGCACACAGCCCTCGCGCGGTACAAACAGCTTCCGGATCTCGCGTCCCAGCTCCATACGCACCGGAATGTTCTGCAGGTTCGGCTCCGTACTGCTGATACGTCCCGTCGCTGTGATCGTCTGGTTAAAAGTTCCGTGGATTCGTCCGTCCTCCCGGATAAATGCACCTAGCCCGTCCGCATAGGTCGATTTGAGTTTCGCCACCTGGCGATAGTCTAATACTTTCCGCACAACCGGATACTCCGGCGCCAGTTTTTCCAGCACATCCGCCGCCGTCGAATAGCCGGTCTTCGTCTTTTTGCCGCCCGGCAGGGACATTTTTTCAAATAAAACCTCACCAAGCTGCTTCGGGGAATTAATATTAAATTCACAGCCCGTCTCGGCGTAAATCTCCTGCTCCAGTTTCTCTACCTGCGTCTGGAGGCGTTCGCCGTAGGCTTTCAATTCCTCCCGGCGCACCTGAATACCTTCCTCTTCCATATGGTAGAGGCTGTAAATAACCGGCATCTCTATCTCATAAAAGAGATGCAGCATTCCATGTCTTCGAAGCTGCCCCAGCAGGATTTCCCGCGATTTCCACGCCGTATATGCCATGTAGCAGACACAATTCAACGCTTTCTCCGGCATTGTCTCAAATGCATCCGACAGCGCCGTTTTTCCAAGCAAATCGACCTGTGACGGCACGGTCATATCCAGGTAATCGCGCGCCAGGTCATCATATCCATAGGTATCCTTGAGCGGATTTAACAGATATGCCGCCACGCCTGCGTCCATAACCGCACGGTTTCCTTCTGCATTCCGGATGCCGTCCACGATCCGGCGGCTGTGATTTTTAAGAAATGGAAGCTGGATCTTGAGATCCAGAACCGTCACAGACGGAACCACCTCCATCAGGCGTTCCAGCTCCTCCGCCAGATACTGTCCGGTCAGGAACCCAACCGCCGGGATCGCATAGATCGATGTCCCGTCCAGGCAGAGTGCCAATGCCACAACCTTTCCTTTTTCAATCACCAGCTGCGCGCCGATCTCCTCCGCGCACTGTGCACGGTCAAAAATCACCTGTGCCTCGCCAAAATCATTTACCAGACGGAAAGATTTTTCCATTTCTGATGACGCAAAGGCGTCCTCACCAAATTTCTGCAGAATGGACTTAAATTCCAGCTGCTTCATATACTGATATGCCTCCGGCGTATAAAGCGAATCCAGCTTCGCCTCCTCCAGCGAAAAACCAATCTCGCAATTGATGCGGATCGTTGCCAGATCCTTGCTCATCTGCGCCATGTCATAATGCTCCCGAAGCGCTTTCTGTGCGCGCGGCGGCTTTACCTCATCAATGTGTGCATACGCATTCTCAATGCTTCCGTAGGTGGTAATCAGGCTGGTTGCCGTCTTTTCACCGATCGATGGCACGCCCGGAATATTATCCGAAGTATCGCCCATCAGCGCCTTTACATCAATAAATTCGATCGGCGTCACCTGATACTCCGCCTTCACATCCTCCGGGTAATAGTCGCGTATCTCCGTCGTACCTTTCGAAGTACGCGGCATCCGAATCTTAATGTGCGTATCTGCAAGCTGCAGCAGATCACGATCTCCTGATACGATAGAAACCTCCACGCCCTCCGCCGCACAGCGTTTCGCGATCGTTCCCAGAATATCGTCTGCCTCATACCCCGCCTTGGTAAGAATCGGCACGCCCATCGCTGTCAGCACTTCCTTCATCACCGGAACCTGCTCATGCAACTCCTGCGGCATCGGTTTTCTCGTTCCCTTGTATGCCGCATACATTTTGTGACGGAATGTCGGCTCTTTCAAGTCAAATGCCACTGCCAGATAGTCTGCCCCCTCATCTTCGATCACCCGGAACATGATATTTAAAAATCCGTACACTGCATTGGTGTGGAGTCCCTTCGAATTTGTCAACTCCGGCACCCCGTAAAATGCCCGGTTGAGTATACTATGACCATCTATCAGCACTAATTTGCCCATCTGTTTCCGTCTCCTGTTCTATCACTTGTTGCTTTTTTCTATGGTGCCAGCCAAATCCTGACCTGCAGCATCACCGTCACCAATACCGCCATCACGCCCAGCGTATTGACCGCATACTCCATTTTCCGGAAGCGCCACATCCGGCGCACACGGGCATATGACTCAGCGATCCGCTTCTGCAGTGCGCCCATGATATCAAAAGTACCCGATCCGGTGTCCAGCTGTTTCAGTCCGACATCCACCATAAAATAAATTTCCAATTCTTCCTGACAGTTGCGGCAATGTTCCAGATGCTCCAGAAACGCTTCCAGCTCATCCCCGCTCAGTTTATCCTGGATATACGGCGTCACAAGACGCTCCGCTTCCCGACAGGTCACAGACGCCACCTCCTTTTCCAGTCTGTCATTCCATATGAATTATCATTCACGCATGACGCGTTCATAAACCCATTTGAACCTAATCATACCTTATTTTAATGAAACACGCAAGCCCCTGCGAATGCTTCGCTTCTTAATTTCAAAACAAACAAAAAAACAGTTGCAATCTGTCTCCAATTTTGGTAAGATAAAAAGCGTCGATAGACAGCCGGC
This sequence comes from Clostridium fessum, assembly GCF_027698965.1. Taxonomy (NCBI): domain Bacteria; kingdom Bacillati; phylum Bacillota; class Clostridia; order Eubacteriales; family Clostridiaceae; genus Clostridium; species Clostridium fessum. Next base: position 8,100 of record NZ_JAQEQF010000002.1, on the reverse strand, counting down.
TTGTCGGAATGGCAGACGAGGTGGACTCAAAATCCATTGGTGGCAACACCGTGCGGGTTCAAGTCCCGCAGCCGGCAGATTTGAAAGCCCTTGAAAATATTGGATTTTTCCTTTATTTTCAAGGGCTTTTGGTGTTTTCAAGCAAATATCTATCAGCCTTTCTTATCCTGTTTCATCTCCCGCCTTTTCTTCGTCATCAGACCGCCAATCCGCCCGCTCTCCTTGGCAGTCAGGCTTCTCCAGCCATACTGCCGTACCTTGTCTGCCAGCCCAATTTCTTCCGCCACCTCATATTTCAGCCGCTCTGCCGGGGTCATTTTCTCAAAATCCACCTTATTTTCATCCATAAAAAATACTCCTTTCCACCTTGTGTACTCAGAGTATGTCCATTTTCTGGAAATCTATTCGTATTGTCTTTCTCCGTTCAGCTGCTCTTTTACCTCATCCGACTCATCAAGCTCTTCCGGCAGCTGCTCCGTATCATCCCATATTTCCTCCGAATCACCCCAATTATATTTATCCTGAAATTTTTTTTCCTGATCGATCAGAAAATCCAGTCCGGCAGCTGCGCCTCCAATGGCAGCCCCGATCGATGTCACACCGATTCCACCCACAAAGAGGACAGCGCCAATGATTGCCATTTTTTTCATCCATTTTTTCATTTTCCTATCCTCCTATGCCCTGGCTGACAGATAACCTGCTGCCTGACGGCAAAGCCGAATGATTTCCTTGACTGCCCACGGTAGGAATACACCGTAAAACAGGACACAACCACATATCAGAAGCAGACAGCTGCCCTCTGCCGCAATACCCAATCCGATGAACATCAGTCCCATCGCAAAATGTTCAAACAGACTCGCCGCACCCAGAACGAACAGCATAATTCCGCCAACAAATACCAGCACCGTCATCAGTCCCAGCACCACAAGTATCGCTGCCAGTGCGACCGCCAGCCCAAAAAAACCTCCCACGGTTCCCGTCACCAGCTTAAAGATAAACGGAAGAACTGCAAGCACTACCAGAACTGCCACAACCATTCCAATCTTGGAACCGGTTATTTTTTCTTTTAAGCAATGCAGCATCTCGCTCAGACGGCTTCTTTGATTCTCATTGGATGCCGCATTTTCTCCCGTTTCCTCATCCCGAAATTCCCGGAATGGGGCATCCTCGGTTCCAGCCTGAAATCCTGCTTCTTTTTCTCGTTCTCCCTGTTCTGCCCCACCGCTTCTGGATAAAGTCGTCCGCCTTTCTTCAAACCGGCTGTCATTGTACCCCCGGTCTGTAAATTCGCCGCCACTCCATTCACTCTGCAGCTCCATCCGGATTACCTCGGCAATATGCTCCGGACTCTGAAATTCTGCAAGTACCTCTTCTTCCTTCTCCGGTCCTGCCTCCTCCAGATAATCGCGGTAATAGTCAATCGCATCCCGTTTTTCTTCTTCCGGAATATCCTGCAAGAGCGCTTCCAGCCTCTCTAAAAATGCTTCTTTTTTCATGATCTGCCTCTCCTTATCCCTCTTTCAGTATCTCTGAAATTTTTCCTGCATACACGTTCCACTCACCCCGGTAAAGATTCAGCTGAATCCGTCCCGCCTCCGTTATTTTGTAATACCGTCGGTTTCTGCCGTCGATCGCCCGGTCATATGTTTCCAGGCAGTCATCCTTCTGAAGCCGCCGCAACACCGGATAAAGCGTGGACTCCGATATTTCGATTGCCTGACGGACATCCTGCGTGATCTTATACCCATATGTTCCTTCTGCAGATTTTGATACAACTGAAAGGACGATCGCATCCAGAAGCGCAGCTCCTGTATTAAAAACCATCTTATCCCTCCTAAGATTCACTAATTCAAAATATAATATTTTTTCTTGTTTAATATTATATGTTATATAATATTGTATCTAAATTATATATCAGTGTACCTTCTTTGTCAATATTTTTCCAAATATCCTTATGACTCACTCCAATCCATCTTTCTGCTCCCACAACCCTTCACCACGCCGTATCCCGCTCCTCATCACGCAAAAAACAGACCGTACAACCTATGTTCCATCACATACGCCATACTGCCTGTTTTCATTTTTATCTTAATAAAATCACCAAATAGCTTTCTACAGCGCCAGAAACAGCCAGCTCTTTCTTCCAATCCCAGAAATACCCAACTGCGTTCCGGTCAAGAATACCATGCCCCACGCCATCGCAAAAACGGCTGCCACCTCCACATTCTTCCTGTGGAAGTGACAGCCTGATGATTCTTTCATCCTCCGTCTGACGCACTATCTGTCCGATGAGAAACTGGCGTCAACCGTTTGATTAGTTTTCTTCTGCTTCCTGATTCTCAAGAGCTTTCATGCTCAGGCTGATCTTGCGGTCTGCCTCGTTGAAATCAACTACCTTAGCAGTGATAACCTGTCCTACGCTCAGTACGTCGGATGGTTTGTCAACATGCTCTCTGGAAATCTGGGATACGTGAAGAAGTGCATCTACACCTGGCTCCAGCTCAACGAATGCGCCGAAATCAGTCATACGTGCTACCTTGCCTTCTACTACGTTGCCTACAGCATATTTCTCAGCTGCGTTTGCCCACGGATTGCTCTCCGGGAACTTTAAGCTCAGAGCGATCTTCTCGCCGTTGATATCTTTGATCAGAGCTTTTACTTTATCGCCTACTTTGAAAACCTTCTTCGGATTCTCAACTCTGCCCCAGGACATCTCAGAGATGTGAAGCAGACCGTCAGCGCCGCCAAGGTCGATAAATGCACCGAAATCAGTTACATTCTTAACAACACCTTCTACGGTCTGACCAACAGCGATCTTCTCGAATAATTCTTTCTGCATAGCAGCTTTCTTCTCAAGCAGGATCTGCTTGCGGTCGCCGATGATACGGCTTCTTCTTCCGCTCGGATTGAACTCGGTAACTACGAACTCAATCTCCTGACCTGCGTACTTGGATAAGTCTTTATCATAAGTATCAGAAACCATGCTTGCCGGAATGAATACACGGGTTCCCTCAACCTCTACTACGAGGCCTTTCTCCATAACCTGTGTAACTTTCTCTTTCAGAACTTCCTTGTTCTCGAAAGCTTCTTTCAGACGTTTCAGACCCTTATCAGCAGCCAGTCTCTTGTAAGATAAAGCAGCCATGCCCTCTCCGTCGTTTACTTTCAGAACTTTTGCTTCCAGTTCGTCGCCAACCTGAACTTTGGTTCTAAGATCTACGCCCGGCTCATTGGTGAATTCGCTTCTTGTGATGATGCCTTCGGATTTGCTTCCAGCGATGCTGAGAATGATTTCGTCTTCCTTGACACCGATAACCTGACCGGTAACAGCCTCTCCTGTACGTAATCTCTTGAATGATGATTCTTCAAACATTTGTTCAAAACTTAATTCTGACATTAGTATGAACCTCCTCGATAATTTGATTTGGGGTCGATGCCCCGGCTGTAATACCTACGCTGCGCACAGTACCTGTTATCTCAGGCTTGAAATCTTCCAGTGTCTGAATGTAGTAAGTGTGTTTACATTCCCTGCGGCAAATCTCATACAACTTTTGTGTGTTAGAACTGTTCTTGCCTCCAATCACAATCATAACATCAACCTGTGAAGCTATCTGCCTCGCCTCAACCTGTCTCTCCTGTGTTGCATTGCAAATCGTATTTAAAACAAGTATATCATAATACGTTTTTGAAATTTTTTCAACTAAATCTTGAAATTTATTGTAGTTAAATGTCGTCTGCGCCACGATACAGAGCTTTTCATCCGGTCTGAGTGCCAGATTTTCAAATTCCTCCAGTGACTCGACTGCCAGAGTATACTCATTTCCCCAGCCTTTGATACCCTCGACCTCCGGGTGGTGCTCATTTCCCACGATAATCACGCGGCGTCCGGCTTCGCACTGTTCCCGGACAATCTTGTGGATCTTTTTGACAAATGGACAGGTCGCGTCCACAAGCTCCAGTCCCTGGCGTTCCAGGAGTTCATAGATCTCCCTGCCTACGCCGTGGGAACGGATGACGACCACGCCTTCTTTCAGGGCTTCCAGTTCCTCCTTCGAATTGATGACCTGTACGCCCTTCTCTTCCAGATCCCGCACCACCTCTTCATTGTGGATGATGGGACCGTAGGTATAGATCGGCTTCTTCCCCGTCGCTATCTGATCATATACCTTCTCGACTGCCCGCTTCACGCCAAAGCAGAAGCCAGCCGTCTTCGCAACTGTGATTTCCATGTTCCTGCCCGCTATTCCTCCTATTCCTCATCGTCTTGGATAAATAAATCCCCTCTGTCTCCTTCATAAAATCCACCTTTGCTCCTGTCTCTCATAGCATCCCGCGAATTCTCCAGAATAGAAATACTCCCGCCTTTAATCGGCAACTCATTTACCCTCATTGTTATAGTCTATCATACTTTAGACTGCTGGTAAAGTCTAAATCGACGTAAAATTATATAAAATTTACACGATTAACTGATTTTGCAACCACATTCCGGAATTTACGCCGCATTCAGTCCCTGTCTTCGGAAATTGCCGTTACTCCTTTTGCCTCCCGGCAGCCGGATCGGCGTCCGGATCATCCGACCGGATGCCTGCCAGACGCATAAACTCACGCATCGCCGCCGTCACATAACGCCCCCGCTTGACCGAAAATGTGATCTCCCGCTCAGACAACGGGTCGTCTATCTTATAATAGACCAGCCTCGGGTCCTCCGGACGCCACTGTACAATATCAGAACGCACAAACATCGCTCCAACCCCATTGGAGACGATATTTAAAGAAGTCAGCACCTGATCCACCATCATCACAGTTTTCATCGTAAAACCGCTGTTGCGGCACATTTTCGCGCCTCGTTTATACATATCATTGCCCGGTTTCATCGTGATAAACGGCACATCCTTAAATTCCTTTAACGGAACTGCCTCCACCTCCGGTTTTAAAAAGGACTTGGACAGAATCTCCTGCCTGGACAGTCGGTATGGCTGCAGCTTCCGGTTAACCGGAAAACTTTCCGGAACTGCCAGAATCAGATTTTCCTTCCGGAATAAATACCGTTTGATCGAAGTATCGTCCTTCTCCATCGCCGTCTCCAACACCAGATCCAGCGACTCATTTTCCAACCCCGCTTTCAGCTCCCGCGTATTTCCTTCTGTTAGGTCAATCGTAACCTGCGGATATTTTGTCTGAAAACGGGCAATCAGATCCGGATACACAAACGAGCAGAAATAAGATGCACCGCCGAGCGCCAGCGTGCCGCCCTGAAGCCCCGCAATATCTTGAAAATACCGTTCCAAATTCCGTTCCAGAAAAAGAATCTTTTCAACGGTACGGATGTAATACGCGCCCTCCTTCGTCACCGTCAGCGGAATCGTACTGCGATCAAAAATCGGCGCTCCCATCTCTTTCTCTGCCTTCCGCACCATGTTGCTGAGTGCTGGCTGGCTGATAAAAAGCTTCTTCGCCGCTTTGGAAAAACTCTTTTCTTTGTAAACCTCATACACGTACTTCATTTCATTCAGCATTTGTCAATTCCCCCTGTCCATTTTCCATCCTGCTTTGCTTAAATGATGTTACGATTCTTGCACACATGACCCGTAACGAATTCTGCCATGGTTCTGCACTTAAATATGGCTGATCCACTTTCCCATATCTCTATGCTAAAATCTGCTATAAACGAATATAACCGCCATATCTAACAGTTATTTTTTATTGTTATTATTTTATCATAAGATTTCTATATCTGTAAACAAATAAACTGTATTTTCCGTCCGTTTTCAGGCAGAATCCAGCTTATTTTACAAAACTTCCAGGTGCGTGAATCAGCACTCAAAAGAAGCTGCGAACGCCTGCGCTCTACACATCTAAGGCAGCTAACCTGCGTCCACAGCTTCCATTTTTAATATGGAGGTTTATTCAATTCCTAAGCTTTTACAAATTCCTGATGTTTTATATTGCGGCTGCTCAAGGGGAAATCACAGCCGCAATTCGTGCAGTCTTTCATTGACAATTCGTTCTTGATATTTCTTAATATATAGCCATATTATTTGTCGCCCAAACAAACAACCTTGCCGTCTTTTACGATCAGAACTTCTTCTGGTGTTCCCTCGTCGAAGATAACGGTCGGATTGTACTGTACCATGTCGATATGTACGGTCGAGCGTGCAGGCTGTCCATAGTAGAATCCGTTGCCCATTGCGATGTGGCAGGTTCCTCTTGCCTTCTTCTCTTCCTCGAAGTCTCCGTTAAACATACAAGCCGGATTAAGTCCAAGTCCGATCTCTGCGATGTTGTCGGAATCTTTAACTTCTGCGATCTGACGGCGGATTTCTTTACAAATCTTCGGATCGCCGCCAACTACCTCTACGATACGTCCTTTTTCAATTCTTAACTCAACCGGTGTGGTCGGGCATCCATAGTAGCAGATAGGTCCATCAATTACCAGTTTGCCATGGGTTGTGTCGATCACCGGTCCTAAGGAAACCTCGCCGTCAGACCAAGCCATTGCATCGCCCGGATTTCTCGCGATACCGCACTCGATGATCGGCTCCATCTGATTCATTTCCATGTACAGGTCGGTACCAGCCGGTGTGGTGATGTGAGCCATCTTATGACCTCTCCAGATAGCCTGCAGTTTCTCGCCATCTGCGTAAACTGCTTCGTAGTCTGCCAGAGCGCCGCCTCGTGTGAAGTTGTCGATATTTCTTAAGCAGATAGAAACCTCGCGAAGTTTCTTCTGGTTGATGAGCTCTTTCAGGTGGTTATTGTAGATAGCTGCACCGGATGCGGTGGTCATGCCGACAAATACATCGCAGGCATCCATGCCAAGTTCCAGAGATTTCGGGAAGATGGTTGCTTTGTCTTTTCCACGAATCGGCATCATGTATACGCCGTACTCAGCGCCGCAGTTTAAAGCGGCTGCTGCCATCGCCTGGGTCATTCTCTCATCGGTCTGAGGGTCAACGACAATCAAAACTTCCTCGCCCGGTTTAACAGCCATCAGGTTGCCAAGAAGATACTGTGCACGTTCCATACATTCGATAATTCTGTTATCACTCATAACTCATTCTCCTCGCTTTTGTTATTATTTGACAGTCTCTGCATCCAGCCGATTTAAGCTATCTGCCTGTCATTGTTCTCTGTTTCATAGCTGTTTATTTAGTTTTTTCTGTTCCTCATGAGGTTTGACTATATACTATCAAACCCGCACACACTTATAAACAAATATACCCATTTGCGAATATGTTATAAATATTTCGTGATAAGGGGTTTACCATCCTGCTGGAAGCATTCCCAGTGCGCTGAAAATTGCGTAGAATACGGTACTGCCGTACAGCAGGACGATAATCGCCTGCATCGGCTTGCTTGCCATCCAGCCGCAGTTCCATACCGGCTCAATGTCACCTGTTTTTCTTGCTCGGGAGGCGGTACTTCACATCCAAATCAGACTTAAAAATACCAAGAATCCCCGTTCAGCCGATACACTGGCTGAACGGGGATTCCTGGCGTCATACAAAACAGTAAGGTATATTTATATGGTTATAATTGGGGTGAACTGTCTAGTTGGATGCAATAGTTTTATTTGTCGCCCAAACAAACAACCTTGCCGTCTTTTACAATCAGAACCTCTTCTGGTGTTCCCTCGTCGAAGATAACGGTCGGATTGTACTGTACCATGTCGATATGTACGGTCGAGCGTGCAGGCTGTCCATAGTAGAATCCGTTGCCCATTGCGATGTGGCAGGTTCCTCTTGCCTTCTTCTCTTCCTCGAAGTCTCCGTTAAACATACAAGCCGGATTAAGTCCAAGTCCGATCTCTGCGATGTTGTCGGAATCTTTAACTTCTGCGATCTGACGGCGGATTTCTTTACAAATCTTCGGATCGCCGCCAACTACCTCTACGATACGTCCTTTTTCAATTCTTAACTCAACCGGTGTGGTCGGGCATCCATAGTAGCAGATAGGTCCATCAATTACCAGTTTGCCATGGGTTGTGTCGATCACCGGTCCTAAGGAAACCTCTCCGTCAGACCATGCCATTGCATCGCCCGGATTTCTCGCGATACCACACTCGATGATCGGCTCCATCTGATTCATTTCCATGTACAG